>DATJVW010000065.1:0-4054 GCA_035501675.1 Burkholderiales bacterium | reverse complement strand
GTCGGGATCGGCACGTTCTCGAGGGGAATAGCGAAAGCGTGCGTGAGCCGCGCCTGGCTCAACGCGAAAACGGTCGCCGCTGCCAACGCCACCAGACCCAGCAGCACGACAGCGATGCGCGCGACCCACTTGACCAGATGCTTCATTCTCGGTGCTCGACTGTGCGCGTAGGGATCGCGCGGAGCCGTGGCAACTCGGCCCTCGACGACGCTGGGTTCTCCGTGCCGGTAGAATCTCTGCTCCGAACTATAGCAGGCACGAAATCGAACCGCGCTCATCTCGGGCTCAGCCTTGGGTCGTTCGCGACGAGTCCTGCTCGCCTTCACCAAAATAACGAAGTCTGCGTTGAGCTGTCTGTGAAGTGGGTTCGCATGGCTACTTTTTCGATCCGAGGGGGTGTGCAATGCGCAGGAGAGAAGAGAGCGGTCCCTTGAGCGTCCGAGCCATCGCCGGGACGCACGTCGTGTTGCTCGGCATGAATCTCCCCAAGGAGCTTTGTCCCGGTCTGCTGGGCTTTGCGATCCGCCGGCATGACCACACCGAAGGCGAGATGTATTGGCTGAGCGGATACAAGACCTTCGAGAGCGTGGAGCCGCATCCGGCCCAAGGCGTGTTGTATTCGACGCGCAACCACCCGATCCAGGGCTTCACTTGGTCGGATTTCTCCGCCAAGCCTGGGTACAGCTACACGTATGAGATCGTGGCGCTGCGCGGGACGCCGGCCCAGCCCGAGGAGTCGGAGCGAGTCAAAGTGAGGGTGCGCACCGAGAAGGAGAAATTGCCGGGGAGCCTGCACCATGTCCACTTCAACCGCGGCGCCGCGGCCTCGCAGGAATACACGCGGCGCTTCGGTGACAAGTCCCCCAAGGACGTGGGGCCAGCGGCCTACGATTGGCTCTCCCGCGGGGCGGCCGAGGCGATTCAGGGGTTCATCGAGCGGGCCACGGGCCCCGGCTGGGGGTTGCGAGTGTGCGCGTACGAGTTCACCGACGATCGCGTGCTCGGTGCCCTGAGCGCGGCAGCCCAGCGCAAGGCCGCTGTGCAGATCCTCTACCACGCGCTGAACGACAAGCAGGGCGCCACGAACGCAGCGAAGGTCCAGAGCGCCGGCCTCACGGAGATCAGCAAGGCGCGCAAGGCCAAAGGGCTCGCGCTTTCGCACAACAAGGTGATCATTCTGCTCAAGGGCAACATCGCTCAGGCCGTGCTCACGGGATCGACCAACTTCAGCGAGGGCGGCATCTACGGGCACAGCAACGTCGTGCACATCTGCGAGGCCAACCGGATCGCCAAGGAATACCTGTGGTTGTGGAACGAGCTCTCGAAAAACGACGACCGGGTCGTCGCGGCGCCCGCGCTCGCGGGCCGCACTCCCCTTCCGGTGGACCCGCCGCAGGCGGGAACCACGCCTGTTTTCAGCCCGCGCCCCGATCTGACAGCGCTCGAATGGTATGCCTCGCAAGCCAAGGGCGCGCACGATGCCCTGTTCATGACTTTTGCCTTCGGCATGGATGATCTGTTCCAGGATGCCTATCGCGACGGCCAGGCGCCGCTGCGCTATGCGCTGATGGAGAAGATGAGCGGCCCGACCAGGACCGCGGCGCAGCGCGAGGCCAACGAGGCGAAGATCATTGCGCTGCGCAAGATGAGACAGAACAAGTTCGCGATCGGAGCGCAGCTGAGCAAAGGCGCCTTCGATCGCTGGCTGGCCGAGCGCCTCACCGGACTGAACGTCAACGTGCGCTACCTCCACACGAAGTACATGCTCGTCGATCCGCTCGGCGCCAACCCTCTGGTGGTCAGCGGCTCGGCGAATTTCAGCGAAGCCTCGACCCGGGACAACGACGAGAACATGCTGATCGTCCGCGGCGACGCTCGGGTAGCGGATATCTACCTGGGCGAGTTCATGCGCCTCTACCGGCATTTTGCGTTCCGCGACTGGCTCTCCAACAGTCCAGACCCGCAGAACGCGGAGGTATCGCACCTGGACGAGCAGGATCGGTGGTGGAAGGGCTACTTCGGCAACTCGTTTGGGTCGCGCCAGCGCGCTTACTTCGCCGGGTGATTTCGGAGAGAGAGCGCGTGAAACGTCTTGGGGCGTCTATAGAGGCGGCCGAGGCCAGCGGCCGATGTTGACACCCCGGGGTGGGGGGAGTGCAATACGAGGCGATTTATCGCCTGGGGGCTGCATGGGGAACAGACAGATCATCGCCTTTGGTGTCGCCACGGCACTGCTCCTTCCATTGCGAGCGATGGCGGGCGAGATCAGCGGGACCCTCGTCGAGGCGGGGCGGCCGTTGACGGGCATAGACGTGACGCTGAAATGTGCTAACCGCCCCGCTGTGCCGACGCGGACCGACAACTTCGGGCGTTATCGCCTCGAGGTGCCGGGCGCCACTGGGCGATGCACGCTCACCATCGCCGGCGCTCAGCAGGCCGAGGTGTTCGTGCTTGCCTCGCCGGCGCGCTACGACTTCGAGCGCATCGGCCGCGAGTTGCGGCGAAGGTAGCCCACTGCGCCGATGAGCGACACCGGCAAAAGCTTGTACGAAGAGATCAAGGATTGGCTGCGGGTTGTGGGCATCCCGGTGGTGATAGCGCTGGGCGGCTGGTGGGTCACCACGCAGGTCGAGGTCTGGCGGGAGCGCGACCAGAAACAGAGCACGGAGCGCGAGCTGCGCGACCAGAAGACCCGCCTGTATGCGGAGCTGATGAGCCGACGCGAAGCGGCCGACAGCGACCTTCGCAAGGACATGTTCGGCAAGGTCTTCGACAAGTTCTTCACCGACGTGCGTTCGGACCCGGGCGAGCAGGTGCTCAAGCTCGAGATACTGGCCAAGAACTTCAACGACGCGCTCGACCTCAGCCCGCTCTTCAAGGAGGTCCAGCACCAGGTCAAGACAAACTCGAAGCTGCCGGCGGAGGACCGGCGCAGGCTGGAGTCGCGGCTCACCCAGCTCGCTCGCGACATCGGCAGCAAGCAGGCGCTGTTGTTGGAGCAGTCCGGCGGCAAGATCGACGTCGACGTCGACCTCCGGTGCTTCCTGAAGAACAAGACCGGTACCAGCATTTACCCGCCGGAGCGCGTGCCCAAGCTCCCCGCATGCGAGCCGGTTCGAGACGATTTGCTCGCGGCGGCGCAGCGCACGTTCGGCGTGAAGCTTCCGCACCATGGCGGCGCACCGGGGCTCTGCGAGCCATCCCTGGCTTCGACGCCGGAGGCGACCTGCGTAGATTTCGCGCTCACGCTGGAAGGGTACAAACCGGATCAAGCCGAGTTCCTGGTACGCCTCGAGGCTTGGCCGCGACCGCAAGCGGCGGAGAGCGCTGGCGCCTCACAGGGACCGAGATTCTCGGGATCGAGCACGTTCCACGTCAGCTACTTCGATTTTCCGCTGCTGGATTACACACGGCTTCCCGAAGGATGGCGCGTGGCGGTCGTGTTGCAGGACGTCGACAAGGACGCCGGCGTTGCCCGGCTGAATCTCGTGTACTTCCCCGCCTCGCGCGCGAGCCTGAAGGACAAGCCGTATTTTGACGAGATGCTCGATCAGCTGCTGCGCGCGCGGGACGACGGCACGAAACACGACACGACCGCCGCGCCGGCTGGGGCGGCCAAGAAATGAAGTGACGGGAAGGGGCGCTAACGCCCGCGCTCTGCCAGAAAAGTCTTCAACACCTTCGCCGTGTGCGACCGGTCCGTGGCGTTGGCTACGTCCTCGGGCGCGCCCTGCGCGACGACGCGCCCGCCGGCGTCCCCGCCCTCGGGGCCGAGATCGATGATCCAGTCGGCGTCCGCCATGACGTCGAGGTTGTGCTCGATCACCACCGCGGTGTTGCCGGCGTCGACCAGACGATGCAGCACGCGCAAGAGCTTCTCCACGTCGGCCATGTGCAACCCCACGGTCGGCTCGTCGAGGACGTAGAGAGTGTGCTTTTCCTCGCCACCGGCCCGCCTGCTGGAGGGGCCCGCGACGCGGCCTCCCTCACCCCCAGCCCCTCTCCCGGGGGGAGAGGGGAGATTCTTCTTCGGGCGCGCCTTCAACGCGGCAGC
>DATJVW010000064.1:0-7558 GCA_035501675.1 Burkholderiales bacterium | reverse complement strand
CCACCTCGGCTTCCCGGAAGCGATAGATCGACTGCATCGGATCACCCACCGCGAACACCGTGCGCCCATCGCCCGGCTCCCAACCAGCCGTGAGCCGCAGCAACAGCTGGTACTGGCTCAGCGAGGTGTCCTGAAACTCGTCGATGAGCAGATGGCGGAGGCGGTAGTCCAGCGCCAGCGCCAGGTCCGTGGGAGCATCCGGTTCGCCCAGCGCCCGGTTGGCCGCGAGAAGCATCTGCGTAAAATCCACCGTGCCGCGGGCGCGGAAGACGAGTTCGAGCTGCGCCAGCGCCAGGGGGAGAAGCGCGCCGAGCGCTTCGATGAGCCGCCACTGCTCGTCAGTATATTCGGGGGCTGGGAGCAGCTTTACCTCGACCAAGGCCGCAGTGAGGTCCGACAACGCTGCGACGCGCTCGTAAAGCAATTCGACGCGCTGCTTGGCCTGGGCGCGGTGCCGCCTCTCCGCGGCGTCGATGCCCCTTTGCGTCGCGGCCGGGAACCCAACGCGCCTGTCAGCCTGCCGGCGAACCTCATTCTTCGGGGTCAGCAGCAAACGAACCACCTCCTGCCACAGCGCGAGGTCCGAAGGTTCGGCGCCGGGCATTGTGGCGAGCTCTTCGGCGACCACGTTGTCGGGTGCCGTCCGCGCACTGGCAAGATGCGCGGTGGCATGACGGACGCAGAACAGCAGCTCGGCTACGAGCTCCGGCGGGACTGCATCTCGCGCCTGACGCAACCGATCGCGCACAAGACGGACCAACCCCTGGGTGAGCGCCTCTCGGTCGAAACCCCGGTGATGCCGCACCCATTGGTCGCGGCGCGCAAGCAGCCGACCGAGAAGCTCTTCCGCACGCGTCGCGTCGTTGTCCAGGTGGCGAAGCAGCGCCGCTACCTGCTTCGACCATTCCGGCGTCTCAAGCTGAGCGAGCGTCTCGCGCGCGGCCTCGCGGTACAGTCTTGCGGCGTCCTCTTCGAGCGCCGGCATGCCGCCCAGCCGCGAGAGCAGCGGCATTTGGCCGGCGAGCCAGCAGCACAGCGAGTCGATGGTTTCGATGCGCAGGCGCGCGGGGTTGTCGGCAAGTCCCCAGTGATGCTCCAAGTCCGCTGTGATCACGGCACGGGCCAGCTCCAGGGTGGTGCGCTCGTGCTCCGATGGTGTCGGCGTGCCGGCCCGTGCGGCAGCCAACGCACCCAGCACCCGGGAGCGCATCTCGCCGGCGGCCTTGCGGGTAAAAGTGATGGCTACGACCTCCTCCGGCCATGCGACACGGGCGAGCAGCGCGAGAAAGCGTTGAATCAGAAGCTCGGTCTTCCCCGAGCCAGCCGGAGCCTGGACGATGAAGGAACGCTCGACATCCAAGGCTGTAGCCCGGGCCTGCGCGTCCCGTGCGTACAGGGTCTCACTCATCGGGGCCGTCCTCGCCGCCCGTGGGCGAGCCTCGGTCCACCAGTTCGCTGACTCGGCACAGGCTGGGCAGGTCGCAGTTGCGGCAAGTGACCGTGCGCTTTTTTGGATCGACCGGTGCTGCGCCCGATCTGAACGCGGTCGCCAGCCGCTCCAGTCTCGTCCGCCATACCGCGATCAGCGCGAACCAGGTGGGAAACTCGCGCGCATAAGCGCTGCTCGCGAGCGGCTTGACGCCTTCGGCCACGGCGGCCTGGGCCGAGAGCCCCAACAGTGCGCATTGCCCGCGGCGCACTTGAGCGAACGCGACCGCTTCGGGTGGCTGTGCGCGCGAGAGGCAGTAGAGGGGCAGCTGGGGTTCGTCGGGACGCTCGCCCATCCAGGCGGCGATTGAACTGCTCCCGGTTTTGTAGTCGATGAGAAGCTCGCCGCCTTCGTTGAGACGATCTACCCGATCCAGTCGAAGCTGCAGAACCAGCCCGGCAACCGTTAATGCGCCCCCTTGCTCGCTCGCCACAATGTCGAACTCGTTCCGGCCACGCTCTACCCGCAGCCACTCCCGCAGCAACCCCACGAGGCGCTCGCGCTCGAGCTCTAGGAAACGGGTCCGAAAGCTGGAGGCTCGTCTCGGTTGCAGCCGTCTCAAAGCACCGTCGACCGAGCGCGCGATGACGTCCGCCAGTTCGTCATTCGACGCGGTGACGAGCCGCCGCTGCGTTGACAGCTCCGACCATAGCGCGGCCAGTGCCGCATGCAGCAGGATACCGCGGTCGCGTGCGTCGAGTCCCTCGTGCGGATGGTCCAGCGCCGCCGCACCCAGACGATGGGCTGCGAAGGCGCGGAACGGGCAGGCGGCCTGATCCTGAATGAGGCGGGCACCGCCTCGGAAGCTCACGCCTTCGGGCAGGGCGCCCGCCTGCCAATCGGCGACCCGCTCCAAAATGGCGGCCCCCTGCACGGTGGCCCGCCAGTCGGGCAGCTCCACTACATCGAGCTCAAGGAGCGTTGCCTCGGGCATACCCACCAGCAGCGGGCTTGGTCCCAGCGTGACGTCGGCGTCTGCGCAGTGGTAGCTGAATACGGCGCGCGGGGCGGTCCGACGCCAGCCAGTTTGGAGTCGCTGCGCAAACGCAAGCTCCCACTCGGCCGACGAACCCGGTAGGCCGCGTCTGCGCTGCAGCTCTAACGGGAGCAGCGGATTGGGGCGCGGCGCGCGCGGCCACGCCGCATCCGTCAGGCCCAGCACAAACAGCTGGTCGAACTCGAGCTGGGCGGACTCCAACAGCCCCAACACCTGGATCGGCACCTCCGGAGTCTCAGGCTGGAACAGATCCTCGCTTGCAAGGCGCTGCACGGTTGCCACCGCGGAGTGGAGCGTCACCGGCGCGCAGATCAGATCGAATTGCGCTAGCCCGGCCATCAGCTCCTTCCATTTCTGAAAGGTCTGGTACTCCTCGCTGTTCAGCTCCCGCTCGCCCGGCCACTGCATCGCCGCCAGGAGGGACTGCAATGCCGGTCCCCAAAAGCTCACAGGCTGCCCAGAGGCGGGCAGCTCCCACAGGCGGGTGCGTAGCGCAGTGAGCCGCTCCGCCATCAGGCCGCAGCTGTGGGCATGCCATTCCAGCCCAGCCTGATGGATGAGGCCGTCCAGCGTGATGCGCGGGTCGCCTAGTCGGCGCAGCCTTGCGTCCAGCCGTGCGCGGGCCGTGCGCTCGCTTTCCGCGCCACCCACAAAAGGCGAGCGCAGGAGCAGGCCTGCGCGGTGGATGGTCAGCCATCCGGATGCAAGCTCGAGGATGAGCAGCGCAGCATGCGCCAGTGGCCAGTCGGCGAGCGGCACACCCAACGAGACGTTCCACGGCCGCGAAGGGACTCGGCCGGGATCCGTTCCTGCGTCGGGCAGCAGGACTTCGTCGAAGATCCGCGTTATCGCGGGGCGCAGGCGGGTCAGTTCGGGCACTACGACACCCACCCGCGCTTTCGGGTGCGCAGCGATGTAGCTGCGCGCCCACGCCGCCGCGCCGCGAATCTCCTCACTCGGACCAGGATGGCGCAGCACCACCCCTGGCGCTTCGTCCCTGGAGGAGGCACGCACCTCGACCCTCACGCCGCGGGATCCCAGCGCCTGCAACAGCGCATCCTGCTGCGGGCTCAAAGTGTCGAAGCCGAACACCACCAGGCAGCCCGGCAGGGCCATGGAGCCGGCCAGCGCGAGATCGCGAAGCACATCCGGCAAGCGCGCTTGGTCCGTGAGCTGCTGCTCCATGCACACCGTTTCATAGGCGCTCGCCCAGCGCAGGAAAGCTCGCGTCTCGTCGCTGAGGGCGACGGTCCGCAGTGCCGCTAGGAGGCGCCACTCGTGCGCCAAAGTCCACGCTTCCAGGGCGGCCCCAGCGGTGGAAGTGACCTGGAGCAGCCCCTGAGCTTCGGGTGATTCGCCGATAACTCTCTGCCACAGCGTACGCGCCTGGGAATGGCTCATCAGCAGCCGGTGGGCGGCCCCGCGCGCGAAGGCGTCGCGGAACCCTCGCTCGAGCCAGGCGTTCCAGGGTAAGACGTCCGAGGCGGGCCACGCCAGTCGGCCCTGTTCAGCCGAGCGCTGGTCATACGCGCGGCGGATAGCCGCCGACAAGCGACGGTTGGGAGTCACGACGGTCGCGCCGCTCGCGAGTTGCTCAATCAACTCCGCGAACACGACACGCGACCTCGGTGCTGGCAGCGAAGGCGTAGGCACGCACGCGGGAATCGCCGGTCAGCGCGTCGCCTTTTCGCCATTTCCCTCAGTTAACCCTTCTCCTGCTTGAGGCGCTCGCAGGGCTCGGGCCGACGCAGGGTGAATCCGCCGCGTCGATTCGTAGCGCTCGCGGATTCGCACGGAGCGACCCTACCGCGGGGCGCAGGCGCGGAAGCATCCGACAATTCTCAGCGTTCGAGCAACTCCTTCTTATCCTTGACTTTCGCCCACTCATCGGCATCCCCAGGCGCATCCTTTTTTTCGGTGATGGACGGCCATGCCTTGGCCAGCTCGGCGTTGAGCGCGATATAGGGACGCTGGTCGATGGGCACGTCGTCCTCGGCGAAAATCGCCTCGACCGGGCACTCGGCCACGCACAGGGTGCAATCGATGCACTCGTCCGGGTCGATCACCAGCATGTTCGGGCCCTCGCGGAAACAGTCCACCGGGCACACGTCCACGCAATCGGTGTACTTGCACTTGATGAAGGATTCGGTAACGACGTAGGTCATGCTGCGACTTCCTGGCTGCGATTCCAGCGTTGGGGGCTACGCGCGCCCCGGCTGGTGCGAGTCGAGAGCGGCAAGTTTAACAGAACACCCCATCATGCCGAACACGCCTCTGCGCTCGACGCCCTGCTTCGGGGGCTTGTTTTTGGTACCATAGTGCCCATCTCTTGTCGGTTGCCGGGCTCCGGTGGCCCCTCCAAGCGCCCGCCCCCTTTATTGTCTATCCCTTGTCATCAGTCGAGGTGACGATTCTCATGAGTGAACACATACACTACGTGACCGACGATACCTTCGAGCCGGAGGTCCTGCAATGCTCCGTTCCGGTGCTCGTGGATTACTGGGCCGAATGGTGCGGCCCTTGCAAGATGATCGCGCCGATCCTGGACGAAGTCGCCCAGGAATATGCCGGCCGCTTGAAGGTGGCGAAGCTCAACATCGACGAAAACCAGGCGACGCCGCCGAAGTTCGGCATCCGCGGCATCCCTACCCTGATGATCTTCAAAAACGGTAACGTTGAAGCCACCAAAGTGGGGGCTCTCTCCAAATCCCAGCTAACCGCCTTTATTGACAGCACAATCTAAAGTCTTTAGTCTTTGTAGTCGATATCGCTTGGAAACCGGGGCCGATCCCGAAAGCGGGGTAGATTCCCGGGCCAAGGGTGCGCGGGCCATGTCTGGTGAGTAGGGCGTAGGCCGGGCTGATATCGGTGCATCTTTCTCCGCGTTCCTACCTTCCCCTTTTCTGTTGTTTTTCTGCATTCTCAGCCCCCGTCTATGCATCTCTCCGACCTGAAAAACCTCCACGTCACCGAGCTCGTGGAGATGGCGAACACAAACGAAATCGAAAACGCCAACCGCATGCGCAAGCAGGATCTGATCTTCGCGCTGCTGAAAAACCAAGCAAAAAAAGGCGAAAGCATATACGGGGAAGGTACCCTGGAGGTGCTGCCCGACGGGTTCGGATTCCTGCGCTCGCCGGACACCTCTTACCTGGCAGGTCCCGACGATATCTACGTGAGCCCGTCCCAGATCCGGCGCTTCAACCTGCATACCGGGGATTCGATAGAGGGAGAGATCCGGACCCCGAAGGACGGCGAGCGCTACTTCGCGCTCGTCAAGGTCGACAAAGTCAACTCTGAGCCGCCCGAGAATGCCAAGAACAAGATCCTGTTTGAGAACCTCACCCCGCTGCACCCCACTATCCCTTTCACTCTCGAACGCGACATCAAGTCCGAGGAAAACCTCACCGGCAGGATCATCGATATCGTCGCACCGATCGGGAAGGGACAGCGGGGCCTGATCGTGTCGCCCCCGAAGGCGGGTAAGACCGTCATCCTCCAACACATCGCCCACGCCATCACCTCCAATCACGCAGACGTCATTTTGATCGTACTTCTGATCGACGAGCGTCCCGAGGAAGTAACCGAGATGCAGCGCTCGGTGCGCGGTGAAGTGGTGTCCAGCACGTTTGACGAGCCGGCCACGCGTCACGTGCAGGTGGCCGAAATGGTGCTGGAGAAAGCCAAACGTCTGATCGAGCACAAGAAGGACGTAGTGATCCTGCTTGACTCGATCACGCGCTTGGCGCGCGCCTACAACACGGTAGTGCCCGCCTCGGGCAAGGTGCTTACCGGAGGCGTGGACTCGAACGCGTTGCAGCGGCCCAAACGGTTCTTCGGCGCCGCCCGCAACATCGAGGAAGGCGGGTCGCTAACCATCCTGGCCACCGCACTGATCGACACCGGTTCACGCATGGATGACGTGATCTACGAGGAGTTCAAGGGCACCGGCAACATGGAAATCCACCTCGACCGCCGCATGGCCGAGAAGCGCATTTACCCTGCCATCAACGTCAACCGGTCGGGAACACGCCGCGAGGAACTGCTCCTTAAGCAGGATATTCTTCAAAAGGTCTGGATCCTGCGCAAGCTGCTGTATCCGATGGACGACCTCGAGGCGATGGAATTCCTGCTGGACAAGATCAAGGCAACGAAGAGCAACGCCGAATTCTTCGACTCGATGCGCCGGGGCTGAGTAAGCGGCCTCGAGCTCGCCGCCCGTTCCCGCCCCGGGCCTGCGGCCGCCGAGGAACGGTCGGCATTCGGCGATGGGACAAGATCAAGGCGACGAAGAGCAACGCCGAATTCTTCGACTCGATGCGCCGGGGTTAAATTGCGCGGCAACGGGTGGCTTTCCGTCCCGGCTGCCAGGTTGAAGACGCGCCCAACAGGCCATACATACGCTCCATTAGTCGTGAAGCGAAGTAAGCTTGTCGCCGCGGGGACGGGCGCGTAAGATTCGCGGTTTTCCCGGGGCGGCCCAGCGCCCTTTACCAGTAAAAGGAGCGGCCAATGAAGCCCAAGATCCACCCCGACTATAAAGAAATCACCGTCATCTGTAGCTGCGGAAATAAGTTCAAAACCAAATCCGTGTTAGGTCGGGAGTTGCACGTGGAAGTGTGTTCGAACTGCCACCCGTTTTATACCGGCAAACAGAAGGTCATCGACACGGCCGGCCGGGTCGAGAAGTTCCGTCAGCGCTACAGCAAGACCGCCGCTGCCAAAGATGCGGCGAAGGAAGCCCCTAGAAAGGGGGCCTGAGTTTGACGCTACTGTCGGTGGAGCGCGGTATGCGATTCTCTGATTAGTCCCCGCGCCGCCGGATAGCACGGAAAACGCCGCGATGCGGCGTTTTTTTTTGGCTTTCGCTCGGGGGGGCGGGCCGCTACACTTCCTTTGACTGCAGAGAACAAGAACCCCCGCGTGGAGCAGATGCCTCCCCCGAAAGACAAAGGCCAGCCGGCGTCCGATTTTGTCACTCGCCACCCGCTAGTCTTCACTTGCCTGCTGTGTACGGTCTGGATGCTTCCGGGCCTGCTCGGGCGCGATCCCTGGAAACCGGATGAGGCGGT
>DATJVW010000063.1:0-2906 GCA_035501675.1 Burkholderiales bacterium | reverse complement strand
GCGCTTGGTCTCGCGGGGAAGCGCGAGGATGGTGTCGGCAGCCGAGACACCCCAGGACGCGGGCCCTCCGGCCGCGTATTTATCTCTCATGCCACCTCCGCCCCCCGTGGACCTAAGCGGCCGCTCATCCGTGAGAGCGCTGTTCTAGATTGCCCGCAACGTTCCTCATTCTAAAGCAATCGGCCCGGCCGATCGCAACAATTACCTGGGGTTAGCCAACTCATCGCGTAGCAGCATTGCGTTCCTAACGTTGTCGGTGTAGCAAGGTTGACAGTTATGTGGGAGCGCAGGCCGCGGTCACGCTGGCCTCAAAACCTGTGTTCCTGACGTCCCGCGCCGGCCAGAAGGGCGAGCAGTGCCAGGGGAGCAAAGGCGCAAATCAGCGACACCACCGCATAAGCCGGAAACTTCACTGCCAACACCGACCAAGGTAACAACCACACCAGGTTGATGGCGAGAACGGTCACGGTCGCCTTGCTGTGGCTGCTCCAGTTCCGCGCCAGCCACTGGTACGCGTGCGAGCGGTGCGCCTCGGATACGCGCTCGCCGCGCAGCCAGCGCCGAATGAGTGTTGTAGTCGCGTCGACGAAGAACACTCCACCGAGGATCAGCCAGATCCAGATGGCAACTGGATCGCTGCGGCCGGAGGCCAGGGCCAAAATGGCGATGACATAGCCCAAGTAGCCGCTGCCGACGTCGCCCAGAAATACCTTGGCAGGAGGCCAATTCCAACAGAGGAAGCCCGCGCTGGCGCATGCCAACACCCAGGCCGCCACGAGGACCCCGGCTGCCCAGCTGCCGATCGTCCCGGCGAGGGCAGCAGCGCAGCTCATGAACAGAGCCTCGGTCGCAGCGATACCATCGATGCCGTCCATGAAGTTGAACAAGTTGACGACCCAGACGATGCCCAGCACGCCGAGCACGTAGCCGGCTGACTGCAGATGCACCAGGTGCTCGCCGATGCGCAGGACCGGAAGACCACCGAGCGTATGAAGCGCCCATAGCGCGGCTGCGAGGTGCACGAGCAATCGAACACCGGGGCGGACGGAAGCAACATCATCCAGCAACCCGATCAGTGCCGTCGCGCCGCCACCGATCGCGAGGGCGAGGAACAGATCGCTCGACAAGATTCCCGCAGCGCGCAGCGCCAGGAAGGCCGCGGTCGCGGTGATCACCACGGCCAGTCCACCGCCCCGCGCAGTGCTGCGGGTGTGAGAGCTCCGGGCGTTGGGCACATCGATCAGGGCGCGGGATAACGCCAGGCGGCGTACCACGCCGGTCAGCAAACCGGACGCTGACAACACTGCGACGCCCAGCAGCAGCGCGGTGACCAGATCCAGCCGACGTCCCATCGAGCTACGATACCAACACCGGGAAGTACGGTCTTGCTCAGTGAAGGCCCTGGTTGCTCGGGGCTGGAGAGGTCGGATGTGCGCTATGCCGGGCGGGCAACACCCGCACCGTCCCCATCATGCCGCCATCCAGATGCTGGGCTATGTGGCAATGAAAGGGAAACCGCCCGACGATGCGCCGATCCCGGAAGTCCAGGCGCAGCGTCACGCTCGGATAGGGCCCGAAACCACGCCACGCCGGCACATCCACCGAGTCGAGTAGATCCGGCTCACGCACCACCTGGAGCGAACGCGCCACGACGAGGAAATGCAGCTGGTGGATGTGGAAGGTATGAACCTCACGGGAGCGATTTTCGATTTTCCAGTCCTCCACCTCTCCCTGCCTGACTGTTATGTCGGCGTCCATGCGGCTTGGATCATAGACTGCCGGTGTGCGGCCTTCCTCGGTTATGAAGTAGGCGGTCCCCGCCCCTGCGGCCAAAGCTTCGGAAAAGTACAGCGTGCGCGAGCGGGCGGCTGGCGTCTCGGCTAGCGGTGGGCGTACGGGCGAACCTACGGCTCGCACCGGGACAAGTGAGGGCGGCGGCACTGCCGCTGCAGACACCGCGACCGTAGCTAGCGGCCGCGCCGGATCCTGATCGGATGGCGCTCCGGCGATCTCGCCCGGAGGCGAAACCGGTGCGTCGTCGGCCCCGCGATTGACGTATCCGGTCATGAGCGTGCCGCTGGCAGCTGCATCTGGCGCCGTTACGATGAATTCGGCGCGCGCCCCGGGCGGCATGAACACAAATGTCGTTTGCCGCATCCGTTGCCGCGCAGCGGTTGCACCGGAAGCCAGCGGGACACCGTCACGCGCAACGAGGTCCAGCAGCTCGCGCTTGCCGGCGAATTCGACGTACAGGTAGAGATAGGTGTCCGCCGACGCGTTAAGCACGCGCCAAAGCTCGCGCGCCCTAGGTCTCATCTCGAGCCGGGCCGGCACATAACGCGGCCACCTGACCGGCACGTAGTTGATCGACAGCTGTTTCGTTGGCCGCTGCGGGTCGCCGGCCACCGCCGGGGGAGCAGTTGCCATCCACTCATCGCGCACGATCAGGACACGCTCCGGCAGGTCTTTGAGTTCAGGCACGACACGCTCGATTCCTTCGACCACGATCGCGCCGGAGGCCCCGCCGAGCAGGTGCTGCTCGCTGAACCCATGGACGTGGGGATGGTACCAATAGAGACCGGCAGGTTGATCGGGCGCGATATGCAGACGGTACTCGAAGGGCGGGGCACCCGGCCGCACCAGAGTACGTAGCGTCTCGTCCTGGTGACATACGGGCGGCAGTGACAAACCGTGAAAATGAAGATTCGTGGCCGCTTCGCTCATCGGCCCGCCCGCACAGGGATCCCGGCGCGCAACGTGTGAGGCTGGTGCCGTCGTTGCCGATATCTGGTTCTGCAGCTTCAGGTAGAGCGTGTCTCCTGGGCGCACGCGCAAGGTCGGAGCCTGATGCCCGTCGCTATCGAGGTAACAGTACCGTGTATGACCCTGCCCGTCGTCCATGCTTC
>DATJVW010000062.1:0-8741 GCA_035501675.1 Burkholderiales bacterium | reverse complement strand
TCGTAGGGCAGCTTGACGGCCACCGGGTCGATCGCACCGCAGAAGCGGCCGTTGGCGTGATGGTCGTAGACCGGGCCCTTGTGCGTTCCAGGCAAAACCAACAGCGGCCCGTTCTCCAGCTCCACGTCGTCCAGCATCACGCCGATTGCCAGCAGGTCGTCGTTGGTGTGCGGGTAGAAGGCCCAGTCCTGGTGCCACTCCACGGGCGAGCCGTACTTCGGGTCCTTCATGTTCAATTTCGAGCCGTGCAATCGAACGTTGGGCCCGAGCAGCTTCGTTACTACCTCCAGCAGGGACGGGCTCTTGGCGAAATCCCAGAAGATGGGGTTCACGACATGGGGCTTCTTGATGCGCCGCACGCGCGGAGCTTCGGGCGTGTGGGACGGCTCCAGGTCGTACACGTCGTTGTGCTGCGCGACCCCTTTGGCCTTGGCAACGAGCTCGGCGATGACTTCCTTCATCCGCGCCCGCGTGCCGCGGTCCAGCACGTTCTCGACCAACAAATAGCCGTTTTGCCGATAAAAGGCAATGTCCAGATCCGAAATCACTCGCTTTCCCTTCGTCCGATGTCTATCCGCTCAGTCCTGCGGCCGCCCGGCGCACAGGGCCGGGCCGCCGAACCGGCTGAATACAAGCTATCACGACTAGCGCCGAGCCGCTGCCTGCGTGGGGTATCGCGCCTAACCTTAAGCGCCGCACCCAGGTATGTCAACGACGGGCCCGGGGTTGGCGACTCGCGAGCCGGGCTGGCACAGGCTTGCATACCGCTTACGTTTATGGTGTGATGTTTGCCCCGCTTGGTAGGAGTAGCGCAGCGCGCCATAGATGGCGCCGGGTGCACCGCTCCGCGCGGCACAAAAAAGCTGGTCCTCAAACATCTTTGGGAAGGAGATCGTCATGAGACTCAATGCGATCGCGGTCGCAGTTGCGGCCGCGTGCCTTGGCGTGGGCTACGCTACTGCACAGACCCTGAAGGGCCCGGTCAATGATGCGCCCATAACGGAGAACTGGTTCCCGACAAAGTGGGGCGCGGAGGACAAGGCAGGAAGCGCCAATCACGTCAAGAACCCGAACAACATCAAGCGCGCACTGTCGACCATCAAGCAGTTCAAGGCCATCACTGTCGGCAAATACTATCACCGCGAAGCGCCGGCCTTTGGTGCGCGCAGCTGGCAGATGAGCATTCCCGGCACGCCGACCGGCGGCCCATTCGGCAAGAACGCGCTCATTTATCACGATGAGCTGCTGACTACCGAAATCGGCCAGATCGGCACTCAGTTCGACGGTCCCGGCCACATCGGGGTCAACACGTCCAAGGGTCCAATGATGTACAACGGCCGCATCACCTGGGACAACTACGAGCGGGGCCCCGGAGGCCGGGTGTTGGGCATGGGCCCGATGGGCGTCGAGAATACCGCCGGCGGCTTTGTCTGCCGTCTGGTGGTGCTGAATGCGGTGGCCTATAAGAAATCCAAGGGTCTGATTCCCGCCAACGCCGACATGCTTCCGATCCCGAAAAAGCCGGGTGATGCTGGCATTGTCACTGCGGACGACGTCAAGGGCATGATCAAGGCGGAAGGTCTCGACGAAATCCAGTCCGGCGATTGCGTGGCGTTGCACACCGGTCAGGGCAACACGTGGGGCAATGCCCATTACCCCACCATGACCTCCGAGCAACGTGCCGCTGCCCGCGCGATTTTCGCACAGGGGGAGCCCGGCTTCGGCTTGAGCGCGTGCGAGTATTTTGCCTCCCGAGATATCGCGATGACCATGGGCGACACCTCGGCAAACGATGCGCAACCCGGTAACGAAGTCGAAGGCTGGGCGGTTCCCTGCCATACCCAAATCCAGACCCGCTATGGCATTTGGAACCTGGAAAACGTCGACACCGAGTCGCTGGTTGCGGCCGGCATCAAGGAAGGCGCGTTCATCTGGGCGCCGCTGCGCATGATTGGCGCGACCGGATCGCCTGGCAACCCAGTCGTGCTGTATTAACAACAAGAACGAAGAGTTCCACCCTCGAGGGCGGCGACGCAAGTCGCTGCCCTTTTTATCGCTTCCACCCTTCCCTTCACCTCTTTACCTTCATTCAAAGACTGCCTCGACCGTCCCCAGCTCTTCGATCGTCATCACTACCCGATCGCCGCGCTCCACCCACTTCGTCTCCACTACGCTGCCCGTGAAGACGAACTCACCAGCATGCAGGTGTCTGCCGCGGCGCGCCAACGAGTTGGCCAACCAGGCGAGCGCCTCGAACGGATGGCCCATGACGTCGGCGCCGCGCCCGCGCCCGACCTCCACGCCGTTGATCCAGGTCGCGCCGCTCAGCGCGGCCAGATCCAGCTCGCGCCAACCGGACACCGGCTTGCCGAGCACGCAACCGCTGTCAAAGAAGTCGTCCGCGATGAGCGTGGGCGTGTCCAGGCTCTTGTAGTCCACGTAGCGGTCGTCGACGATCTCCATACCTGCCATGACCTCGCGGACCGCGGCGGCCACCGCCTCTCGGTCGAAGGGCGCATGGCGCATCGCCAGATCGGCGCCCAGACGCACCACCATCTCGCACTCGACGCCGGGTCGCACGTAATCCGCGTGCCGAAGGATGGCGGGAGTGCGACGAACTTGGCTTTCGAACACGCCTCCCGCGCACGGGTTGGGAATGCGCAGGAACTCCCGCATCACCCTGGTCGTGCAACCGATCTTGTGGCCGACGATCGGCCCCAGGCCGGCAGCGGTGAGCAGCCCGTGCAGCTCGTCCTGAACCGCATATGCACCGCCCTCGTCGGCGGGGCGGACGGAAGCGTCCAGCGGTCCCAGCCGCCCGCGCGAGAGGCGGTTATCGCAGATGATCCGGGCAGCATCCAAGCGCGTCTCGCTCATGACTCGTCCTCAGGCGAACACTTCGATGAGGCCGGCGGCATTCTGGCCGGCCTCCTACGCGGCGAGCCAGATGGCGGAGACGAACACCGCGAGAACGACGGCGATAGCGGCCCCGATACCGAATTGGCGACGAACGGCGTCGGGGCGAATGGTGAGCAGGCGGTCGGCCTGCAGCAGCGCCCAGATCATCGCAACCAAGCCCACTGCCGACGGCAACACCGCCTGCCAGCCGAGGCGCCGCCCCAGCACGTAAACGAGCAGGTAGTAGGCCCCAAACATCAGCGCCCAGACCGCCATACGGAGCAACGCTCGCACGCTCGCAGCGACGCGCCGATGTCCGGCTTCGCTCGCCGTCCGGCGCGCGTCACGGTAGATCGCGCGGACACCGAGGATCACGAAATACGCCAACCCGATGGCGAACAGGGCAAGCCCGCCGATCAGGATCCAGTCGAACAACGCTGTGTCGAGCATGAGCAAAGAGCGGCGCGGCCAGGAGCGGGCAGGTTGCATTTTACCCGACGGCAGTAGCCTGACCCACTCGGCTCGGAGCGCATGCTGCATAGCGGCGAGAGCCGCCCGCCACAGCCTGTGGGTCGATACTCGCTTGACACTCTTGTCGGCTGTTCAACATAATCGACCGGCTGTTCGGAGCGCCTGTTTGTGGGGTTTGGCCTGGGCGCAGGATCGATAACGAAGAACTCGTATAAAGGAGGAGGCATCATGGGGGGCTACTTTCCCTTCCTTCGGCGCCCGAGCCTGAACAAAGGCTCTTTCCTGGCGCTCCTCGCAATTGCAAGCCTAGTCTGGAGCGGCGGCACAGCAGCGCAGAGCGCCGCGCAGAGGGCTGTGGACGCCGCCAAGAAGATCTGCGCCGGCAAGACCATCACCATCGTCTGGGAGGCGGGCCTGCAGTCGCTCGATCCGCTCAATTATTCCGGCCCCAAATGGGAGGCTGCCACCGGGTGCAAAGTGAAGGTGGTGGAAGTGCCGACAGCGGAGATGTTCACCAAGATCATGCAGGAGTACCGCGCGGGGACCGGCGCCTATGACGCGTTGAACGTCATCCCGGCGTGGATGCCGGACCTGGTGCAAGCCGGGGCATTGGAGCAACTCGACAGCTTCGTGGACAAGTACGGCTTCCGCGCCGAATTGCAACAGATCGCGCCGACCTACCGCGACAACCAGATGACGGTGAACGGGAAGATCTATGGCTTCCCGGATGACGGCGACGTGTTCCTGATGTACTACCGCAAGGACATCTTCGCCCGCCCCGATCTGCAGAAGGAGTTCAAAGCCAAGTACGGTTATGACCTCGCGCCGCCCAAGACCTGGAAGCAGTTCGACCAGATCGGCAGCTTCCTCACCGATAAGCTGAAACCCGACGGCACATACGGCGCCTCTTTTTTCCGCGAGCCGCCCTACACCATGTTCATGTTCGAGGAACGCTTCCGCAACGAAGGCGGCCGGTTCTTCGATCCCAACACGATGAAGGCGACGGTAAACAGCCCGATCGGGGTGAGGGTATTCACGGAGATGCGCAACGAAAACCGCTTCATGCCGCCGGGCGTGGAGAAGTTCGGGTTCGTCGAGAATCTCGCGGTATTCCTGAAAGGCGAGAGCGCGATGACGATCTCCTGGCCGCCATACGGTCGCTTCTCGGCGGGATACCTGGCCAACGAGAAAGCTCTGGACTGGGTGCCGAAGTCGCAGATCGCCGGTAAGGTGGGTTACGCGCTGCCGCCGGGTGGGCACCCCGAGCTGGCTGCCGGCTTCGCGCTGTCTGTGGCGTCCACCAGCAAGCAGAAGGAGCAGGCCTATCTGTTCATCCAGTGGCTGAACAGCGAAGAAATCAGCAACCAGCGCGTGCAGCTTCCCTACACTCTACGCGACCCCTTCCGCAACTCTCACTACACGAACCCGGAATACCTCGCTCGCTGGCCTGATGCGAAGTATTACCTCAAAGCGCTGCAAGACGCTTCGAAGACCGGGCTGCTCGACCTGTCGCTGATCCAGACCGACAAGTACGAGGAGGCGCTGCGCCAGGGCATCAGCCGCCTGTGGGCCGGCGAGGATCCGAAGAAGATCCTGGACGACGTGGCGAAGCAGTGGGACGAGATCACGCAACAGGTCGGCGTCGACAAGCAGAAGGCCGTATATACCGCGTGGGCCGCCAAGTCCGGCGCGTATCCGAAGTAAGCGAATAGCCGGCCGGGGCCGCAGCCCTGGCCGGCGGCGGCGCCCTCCGGGCGGTGCAGACTGACATTGGGACTGAGGAGCGCGCCGAGTTGGAGCGCTCCCAAAACGCTATTGGGCCCCTAAACAATCAACACTACCGTGGCTCAAGCTGCCGCTCTCCGGCAAGCGGGTTTTGCCGATCGCAACTTCAAGTACTACCTGGTCGGTCCGTCGATCTTCGTCCTGCTCCTCATCGGGATCTTTCCGCTCGTCTACCTGTTGGTGGTGAGCTTTCAGGGCATCACGATGACGGAAACCGACACCGGCTTCGTCGGGCTGCGCAACTACGCGCATTTGTTCCACGACCGGCGCCTGTGGGAAGCGCTGCTGCACACCGTGATCTTCACCGGAATTGCACTGCCCATCGAGCTGGTCCTCGGACTGGCGATGGCCCAGCTGTTCCTCGACCGGCTGCCTGGCCGCCAGATCTTCATCGCGCTACTGGTGCTGCCCGTAGTCGTCTCGCCCATCGTGTCGGGTGCCACGTGGTCGCTTTTGTTCGATAACCGCTTCGGCCCCATAAATCAGGTCATCGGCTGGATCACGGGAGGCCCGCGGACGCTGCTGTGGACCATCAACCCGGAGCTGGTCTACCCGGCCATCATCGCGGCCGAGATCTGGCAGTGGACCCCATTCATGTTCTTGCTGCTGCTGGCCGCGCTCGCCAACGTGGACAAGTCCCAGCTTGAGGCCTCAGCCATCGACGGCGCCGGGTATTGGCGCACGTTTTTCCGGATCGTGCTGCCCGCCATCTGGCCCGTCATGGCGGTTGCCATCTTGATTCGCGGGCTGGACTTGTTCCGGCTGTTCGACATCATCTGGGCGCTCACAAAAGGCGGCCCCGGCACGATGACCGAGACCGTCTCCATCTTCACCTACGTCAAGGGGTTCCAGCAATTCGAGACCAGCTACACCGCGGCGGTGGCTTTGCTGATCATCGTACTGCTATCGGTGGTGGTGTTCGCCGCACTGAAACGAGTCGCGTTGACGCGATGAGAATCGGATGAGGTGACATGAACGGCCTGCACGCACGTCGGCGCCTCCGCCTGAGCCTGCGGCTCAGCGCCGCCGTGGCGACCACGCTGTTCTTCCTGTTCCCGATCTACTGGTTGTTCATGATCTCGTTCAAGACGCCGGACGAGATCTTCTCCTACCCGCCCAAGTGGCATCCGGGCCGGATCCAGTTCGAAAACTATGGCGTGCTGTTCAAGGATGGAGACGCTACGGCGGTTTGGCATAGCCTCGTCGTGGCCGGTGGTAGCACGCTGATCGCGATGTTCCTGGGTACGATCTGCGCGTACAGCCTGGCGCGCTTCAAGACCGGCGGGGAGCACCTGGCCAATTGGATCATCTCGCAGCGCATGGTTCCGCCCATTGCCGTGGTATTCCCGATCTTTCTGCTGTACGTGTGGCTCGGCTGGGTCGATACGTACGTCGGCGTGATCCTGCTGTACACGGCCTTCAATCTGCCCTACGTGATTTGGATGATGCGCGGGTATATTTTGGACATCCCGCTTGCGTTGGAAGAATCGGCCTTGGTCGACGGTTGCACGCGCTGGCAGGTGATCTGGAGAGTCGTGTTCCCCATGTGCCGGGCGGGCCTTTTTGCGACCGCGATCTTCACCTTCGTGTTCGCCTGGAACGAGTTCCTGTTCGCCCTGGTGCTCACCCGCACCGAGGTCGTGACGTACACGGTGCAGGTCACCTTTTATTTCGGCGGACAGTCCAATTTCTGGGCCAAGATCTCGGCCATGTCGGTGCTTGGCACACTGCCGATCTTCGTCGTCGTGGCGTTCATGCAGCGCTATCTGGTCCGCGGCATCTCGCTGGGAGCGGTAAAGGGATAGCGATGGCCGATCTCAAGATCACCGGGCTGCACAAGTATTACGGCTCGGTCCACGCCGTGAAGGGGGTCGACCTCGAGATTCCCGCCGGGGAGTTCACCGTGCTGGTAGGGCAGTCGGGCTGCGGCAAGAGCACGCTGCTGCGCACGATCGCCGGACTCGAGGACGCCGACCAGGGCGCGATCGAGATCGGCGGTCAGCTGATGAACCACGTTTTGCCACGCCACCGCGACATCGCCATGGTGTTCCAGAACTACGCCCTGTATCCCTACATGACGGTGTTCGAGAACATCGCCTTCGGGCTGCGCGCACGTAAGACGCCCGCCGCAGAGATCGAACCGAAAGTACGGCGGGCCGCGCGGATGCTGGCGATCGAGCCGTTGCTGGACCGCTACCCGCGCCAGCTGTCCGGCGGCCAGTTGCAGCGCGTGGCCATCGGCCGCGCCGTCGTGCGCAACGCCCGCATGTATCTGTTCGACGAGCCGCTGTCCAACCTCGATGCCCAGCTGCGCGATGAGATGCGCGGGGAAATCAAGCGCCTGCATCAGGAACTGGGCAAGACCATGATCTATGTCACGCACGATCAGATCGAGGCCATGACCATGGCCGACCGCATCGTACTGCTGCGCGACGGCAAAATCGAGCAGGCCGGCGCTCCTCTGGATCTCTATGAACGCCCGGCCACCCGCTACGTCGCCGGCTTCCTCGGATCTCCGGCGATGAACTTCGTGGCGGCCCGGCTGCAGGACGGCGGCGCGCTCTCCGTGCAGCTGACCGATGGGAGTCTGCTTGCGCTCCCGGCGAACCGCCAGGGGAAGTTGGCGGGGCGAAGCGGTCAGTCGATCACGCTGGGCGTGCGCCCCGAGCACATCACGCGCGCCAGCGGTGAGCTGCGTGAGGGGCTTGTGCGCCGCACCGCCTTGATCGAGCTGGTGCAGCCGACCGGGTCGCGGACGTACGCCACTTTCCGGCTCGGCGGGGCCGAGCTGGTCGCGGAGCTGCAAGCCCACGACGTGTCGCAGCCGGGAGAAACGATCGAGGTGGCCATCGATATGAACCGCGTAGTGTTGATCGACCCGGCAAGCGAGCGGGTGGTGTCATAAAGATACCGTGATTCGTGACTCGTGTTTCGTGATTCGTGACCAGCAAGGACGCAAACTCCATGACGACATCCAAGCCCTCGCGCGCGATCATCTTGTGCGGCACCGAGCAGCCCGACGTGGTGGGGCGAACGCTGACCGCGGGGCCGCTCTCGGTCGAACTCGACAAGGGCCAACTGCGCTATCTCAAGGTGGATGGCGTCGAGGTGCTGCGCGCAGTCGCATTTCTGGTGCGCGATGAGAACTGGGGCACATATGTGCCCAATCTCAGCGGCCTCAGCGTCGAGCAACGCGCCGACGGATTCTCCGTGTCGTACGAAGCCTTGTGCCGCAGGGGCAGCCAGGAGATCGCTTACGATGCAACGATCGAGGGCCGCGCCGACGGGAGCCTGGAGTTCACCGGGAGCGCGACACCCAAGACCGATTTCCTCACCGCACGCACAGGGTTCGTGGTGCTGCACCCGCTCAAAAGCGTGGTGGGCAAGGAAGTCCAGGTGGAGCATGTCGACGGCACACTCGAAAAGTCGAAGTTCCCTGCGCTGGTGGACCCGGTGCAGCCGTTCCTGAACATTCGCGCGCTCACCCATGCGGTCATGCCTGGCGTCAAGGCGACGGTCCGCTTCGAAGGCGACACCTGGGAGATGGAGGACCATCGCAACTGGACCGACGCCTCGTTCAAGACCTA
>DATJVW010000061.1:0-3412 GCA_035501675.1 Burkholderiales bacterium | reverse complement strand
GCTCGCTGTGCCGCCCGGCCCACGGCGAGGGGGTATCTTTTGGGGCGGGGACGGGCGGCGGCGGGCTGCTCCCGCAAACGGCCGCAAGCGGTAACGTGTCGCAGCCCGACCCCGAGTCCCTCATGAAATATCCGGGCTAGCTCAGGGCTAGCTCATTGCCGTCAGGCACGCGTGACGCGGGGCGAGCGTCGAGGTCACGTCAATGCGACAATTTGTCGTGCCAAGCCCGGTGGTAAAGGAGGGGGATCCGGATATGCCACAGGCTCAAAAGCGCCAAGCCACGCCGGCGAGCGCAGCCCAGTCCGCAGTCAGCTGTACACCGTTGACGTACTGGTAGATCGGGAGCTGGAGGTACGCGTGAACCTGCCAGGCATGAGACAGGTCGTAGCTGATGCCCGGAGAGAAGAAGACGTACTTGCCTCCGCTCACGTCGGGCTCCGCGTTGTCTCCCTCTTCCGGACGTTTGAACGCGAAATTGAGCTGCAGCTGGAGCCCCATGCGCGAGGTCAGCCAGCGGTTGTAGCCCAGGTTCAGATAGGTGCGGTTGCCCGGGCGGTAGGCATCGCGGCTGTCGAGCGCGGCCTCGAAGCTGAGCTGGACGAACATCGAGTCCTTCGGCCCGAGCGGCCGGCTGACGAATCCGGTGATCAGCACGTCCGTGGTCCCCGTGCCTGGCTGCAGCATGCGCTCGGCCGCGACGCCCTCCGAGTTGGTTACCGTGAAGCTGCCGGTGGGCAGCTTCACGCCCAGCGCAACCCCGGCGCTTACGGGGCCGTCCGCGCTCAGCGTGAACCGATAACGCCCTTGCATGCGTATGTCCCCGAGCTCGGTGAACGACCATTGCTCGGGAGTGGGTCATCCTCGGCGTCTGCAAGATGGTGGTGGTAGCGGTCCACCAGCGGCACGATCAGGTTGACGCCCCAATGGCCGTCGAAGTTGTAGTCGAAGGCCGCGACCCAGTTGCGGTTGATGGTCTGAATTTCCTCGGTTTCCTCGGGGACCTGGCCGAGATCGACCTTGGTCGCCCCTTGTTTGGGCTGGTCGAGGTCGATGAACTCGAAGCGCAGATCGACCCGGCCGCCGGGCTCGGTCCATAACCCTTGTGTGCCCCAGTCGGCGTTGACCGTGCAGAACGCGCTGCCGCAGCCGGCATGGGCGGTGATGGGGCACCCCGCTCCGAGACATAAGATCGCCGCAGTGAGTCGACGTCGCACGGGTTCCTCGCCGTTGTTTTGCCGGGCGAAAGATTAACAGCGTAAGGTCTGTGTAAGAATGAGACCGATTGTCGCAGCGGTTCCGAATGGGCATTCGGTGTTTCGGCCCGCTGGCGGATTGGTAGCATGAGCGGCAGGACGCCGCAGTTCGATGCGGTCGATCGTCTTGATCTGACCGACCGGCTGCCGGTCCTCAGTGAACTTCGTGTAGGCGCGCAAGCTCTAGTGGAGATCTCCCTCTCGAGAAGGGAATGGAATGGGGGAATGAAGGTGAACCGTGCGTGGATTCTCCTGTTTAGCCTCGTCGGCGCAGTCCTGACTGCGAGCTGCGCGAATAGGCCAATGGCGAAAGCACCGATGAGCGTCGAACAGGTCATCGAGATGAGCAGGAACGGCGCTCCCGCGTCGGCCATCATCGGCAAGATGGAGCAGACGGGAACCGTCTATTTGCTGCCCGGGTCGAGCGTGGCGATGCTGAGGAACGAAGGCGTCCCTGAGCCTGTGTTGCAATACATGTTGAGCACCCGCTGGCGCGCTGAACGCGAACAGGCAGACGAATGCTTCAAGTGGATCTGGTGTATCAGGGGTCCCCCTTATATGGTGGTGAGATAGCGCGGTGCGCCTTTGCCGTTGCTTCCGTGCGCCCGATGGTGACCCGGTCCCGCTTCCCGAGGATGGTCCTCCTGGCGCTCTGCTGTTGGGCACACCTTGCGTTTCCAGCGACCGAGGGCAAGCCTGCGCCTCCAATCAACGCAAAGCTCCTGGATGGATCGGTGTTCAAGCTGAGCGACCACGCCGGCAAAGTCGTCGTGGTGAACGTATGGGCAACCTGGTGCGCCCCATGCCGTGCTGAGATGCCGGCGCTCGACGCCTATTTTCGCCAGCACCGAGATGAGGGTTTGGTGCTCCTCGCCATCAGTTGGGATGATCCTAAGGACGAGGCGAAGGTTCGCGAGCTGATGAGGGAATACTCGTTTCCAGCGGCGCTCGCGCGCGATGCTGACCTCAAGGGTTACGGCCGCATCTGGCGGCTGCCGCTCACGTTTGTCATCGACCGGCACGGGGTTCTGCGCAAAGATGACTGGTATGGCGATCCCGGCTTGGATGAACCATTGCTGGAGAAGACCGTCACCCCCTTGCTGCGCGCGCCCTGACTCTAAGCCATCGCCGACGTACGTGGTGCACTGCGCACCGCGGGTCAGAACGTGTAGCTGGCGCCGATCGTACCGGTCCAATGCGGAAACAGCTGATACCCCTGGAGTCGACTGTAGACCGGGAGCTGCACGAAACCATAGAGCTGCAGGTTGTGCAAGACAGAGACGGCCAGGCCCGGGCTGATGTAAGCGACCGTCCCGGCGGTGTCCTCCGTGTCGGCCAACGCCCCTTGGTCGGACATCTTGCGCGAGAGGTTGACCTGGATTTGCGGGACCCAGATCGGGTCGGCTTGATAGCGCGCTCCAAAGCTAACCGTGACCAGGTTGCCGGGCCGGAAGTCGTTGCCCGGCTGGTCGAGCTTCTCGGCCACCGCGGCTTGATAACTGGCGTTGGCATAAACGTCCCAGTTCTTGCTGACCGGCTGGGAGTAGTAGGCGCCTGCGATCACGTCGGTGCTGCCAGTTCCGGGTTGCAAGCTGGCATCGAGCGGGGTGCCGGCGTTGGGGCCGGTGCTGAATAAGACCGAATCGTAATACGCGCCGGTGGGCAGCTTTACGCCGAGCTGTATGCCGAGGTTGTGCGTCGACAGAATGCCGCGGTAGGTGCCGATGAGTTTGACATCGCCGATGCTCGAGCTGTTCGATCCGCTGAGCGGTGGCAGCGGTTGGTCGGACTCGAAGGTGCCGTAGGTGGTGTGGCTGCGCATCACGTAGGGAACCCACACAAAAGCGTTCCAGTCGGCGGTGGGACTGTAGCTGACACCCAAGCTGAGGTAGCGGTTGATGGTCTGGTGCTCGAGCTCGGTCCCGTCCGGGACGCTCGAGGCGGGGCTCGTGCCGCTGCGTAGCTGGTTTTGATTGATGAAGTCGTACTCGAGGTTGACGCGCCAGCCGGTGCTGCTGGTGTAGCCCATTGCACCGTCGTAGCTCAGCGTGCAGCCGCAGGTAGCACAGGCGAAAGCCCACCGTGGGGTGATGACGACGAGTGCCACCGCGAGCCAGAAGTTGCGCGTGCCGCGGACAAGCCCTTTGTTGCGGGGGCGG
>DATJVW010000060.1:0-12403 GCA_035501675.1 Burkholderiales bacterium | reverse complement strand
GCAGAAGCAGTCCCGCGGGGTCTGGAGCCTTTAGGCCCCGGTGCGACAGTGCTACGCGGCTTCGCCACGCCTTATGAGGTGGCCCTGCTCGCCAGCGTGCAGGATGTGACCACGCATGCGGCGCTTCGGCACATGGTCACGCCGGGCGGCTTCCGCATGTCGGTGGCGATGACAAATTGCGGCGCGCTCGGCTGGGTCACGGACCGGAGCGGCTACCGCTACGACCCCATAGACCCGGAGAGCGGGAAGCCCTGGCCGCCCATGCCCGCTTCGTTCTCCCGCCTGGCCGCGGCTGCTGCCGCGTGCGTCGGCTTCGATGCTTTCGTTCCCGATGCCTGCCTGATCAATCGATATCAAGCGGGCACCAGACTATCCCTGCATCAAGACGAGGACGAACGGGACCTCGGCGCGCCCATCGTCTCCGTGTCGCTTGGCATTCCGGCAGTCTTTCTGTTCGGCGGATCGACCAGAGGGGACAAGACGACTCGGGTAGTGCTGAAGCATGGTGATGTGGTGGTTTGGGGTGGACCCGCCCGCATGCGCTACCACGGCGTGCTGCCTCTCAAAGAGGGACATCACCCTTTGGTAGGCGATCATCGCATCAATCTGACCTTTCGGAAGGCGGGTTGACTTCACCACGCCGCTCGATGAGCGCATTCGAGGACAGCGGCGCCATATAGCCGTTGCCGGGATTCAGGGCTTTGCCCGCCAATAGCGAACGGGAACAGTGCATCAGGATGCGGTTTACCCCTCAGGACGCTCGAGAAAGTCGCGCGGCCGATCGGAAGCCCGGCCTCGCGCCGGCCGGCCCCATATCCAACGTCCTCCTGGCCTATGAAGCGTTTACTTCAGAGAACAAGAACGTCCAAAAACTGGCCAATAGCGTTCAATAGCCAGCCAGCGGCTACCCCTTACACTGACGGCCTTTAATCTACAAGGCCGGTGGGTGGCGTGGTATGAGGATCGACCAAGTCCTTAAGAGTCTGTTCATCGTTGCGTTGTTCGCATCCGGTGCAACCTGGGGCGGCGACAGCGCCGTTCGGGTGAGCAACGAGCAGGGTAAGCCCGTCGCGCAGTTCAACATCGGTGACTCGCGCTGCGTGCTCAAGGACGATCTTGTCCGCTGCACGCGGATCTCCAAGTAAGCGGGCACCCCGTATGTCCAGACCCGTTTGTTCGGATTCCCGAAACCCGGCGCGCAGGCTTTCGATGCTCACGACAAACACCTTGACGGGTCTCATTGTCGCCGCCGCACTGGCCGGCTCCGCCGTCGCTAGCATCCGCGCGACCGACCCGTCTGGGTGCGCAGCGGTGTGGTCGTCCCTCCCGACAAGCCAGCCCGCCAAGGCGGGCGAGTCCATTCTTCTTGTTCTCCCGAGCGCCAATGCGTTCGGCGCAGGCGCTGGTTTGAAACCCGCACGCCCTCGGATCCTTCGCATCACCCCGTAGGTCGGGCGGGCTGACGGCCGCGCAGCGCGCGTCGGGCTCTACCCAGTAGACTTTGCGGCAATGACCCACCCTTGCGACGTAACGGTGTGAGCGTCGACGCGGGCGGACACCGCAGGCGGCGGCCCCAACAGCATTTCCCAAGATCTGCCCATATTGCGCAAGGAGACACAATATTGCTTCGCACATCTGTTGCAGACTCAGAGCGGTTGAACACTAGCGTTGTCCCGAGAGCCTGGGCGGCTGCTGCAGGCCACGGCGGCGACGATGGTCGCAACAGCCACGGGAGGCAAGCGCCTCTACTTCTTCCAACCAGACGACGCAAGGAGGACGCACCATGAGCACGATCACAACCAAAGACGGCACGCAGATCTATTACAACGACTGGGGCAGCGGACAACCCGTCGTCTTCAGCCACGGCTGGCCGCTCTCGGCGGATGCCTTCGAGGACCAAATGTTCTATCTGGCCTCACGCGGGTACCGCTGCATAGCCCATGACCGCCGCGGCCACGGCCGCTCGAGCCAGCCCTGGAACGGCAACGACCTGGATACCTATGCCGACGACCTCGCCGAGCTGATGCAGGCGCTCGACATCGAGAACGCCATCCACGTCGGCCACTCCACAGGTGGCGGCGAGGTCGCGCGCTATATCGGTCGCCACGGCACCAAACGCGTGGCCAAGGCGGTGCTGATCGGCGCGATACCGCCGCTCATGCTCAAGACTCCCGCCAATCCAGGCGGCTTGCCCATCGAGGTGTTCAATCAGCTTCGTACCAGCGTCGTTGAGGACCGTTCGCAGTTCTGGAAGGATCTCAGCATGCCGTTCTACAGCTACAACCGGCCGGGCGCCAAGGTCTCCGAAGGCGTGCGCGAGTCGTTCTGGCTGCAGGGCATGATGTGCGGCTTCCCCGGCTCGTACTTCTGCATCAAAGCGTTCTCCGAGACGGACCTGACCGAGGACCTGAAGAAGATCGACGTGCCGACGCTGATCCTGCATGGCGACGACGATCAGATCGTGCCATACGCCGACTCGGCCCTGCTCTCCTCCAAGATCGTCAAGAACGCCACGCTCAAGATCTACAAGGGCGCGCCGCACGGCATGTGCACGACGCTCAAACACCAGGTCAACGAGGAGTTGCTCGCATTCTTCAAGGCGTGAGCCAGCAGTTGTTTGGCGCCAGGAAGGATCTTATAGACGGGAAAGTGGACCTGTCGATCCGGATCCCAGAAGATAGAGGTGGTCGTGCGCGGTTCGGTAGTGGTCATGGCGGCGTAAACCGGCAACGCGAGGCAGCGTTCACGGTACGGGCAACCGACGGCAGTGGCACAATGTCTCCGGCGCCCGCCCCGGATCGAGTCCGGGGTGACGGCGTGGGACGGCGCATCCGAGCTCCGCGCGGCTTTAGGGCTCAGGCACGCGAACGGGTGTGTCGTAGCACAGCGCGGAATCGGACACGAACCCGCCCTACTTCAACGCGCTGAGGAGTGTCGCCGCTGTCACGAGATCGGCCGTTCCGAATCCCTCGCTGAACCGGCCATAAACCCGTTCCAGCAACTTGCGTGCGCTGTCGGTTTGCCCGCCATCCTGCCAAAGTCGGGCGAGGCTCGTCGCGCAGCGCAACTCCCACGACAAGGCGCCTTGCCGTCGCGCCCCGTCGAGGCCTTGTTGAAAGTACCCTTCGGCCGCTGCGGGCGCACTCGGTGCCCGCTCCAGCAGTACAAGCTCGCCTTTGATCCGCAACAGCTCCGCGATGCACCAGCGCTCTTCGTTGCGTTCGGACCGCGCAAGCGCCTCATCGATCGCAGCGAGTCCGTCGGCGGTCTGCCCGGCACGGCCCAGAGCTTCCGCCAGCGCGCCCAGAAACTGAGTGTAGCGCGCAGCGAATCTTGCGTTGCGAAGCTCGTCGAGGGCGGTACCCAGAAGCCGCGTACCGACGATGACCTCACCGCGCTTGATGTGCAGCACGCCCCGAAAGCACCCGCCCCAGGCATGCCACGCGCCGAACCCATGTCTCTCCGCATCCTTTAGCAGCGTCGCCACGGAGTCCTCCGCCGTCGTCAGGTCCCCCGCGAACAGCGCTACCGCGGAAGCCGCCTCGAGCGCGTAGCAAAGCGACAGCGGATGATCGATTGCCCGGGCTTCTTCGACATTGCTCTGAGCGCAGCGCAGGGCTTGATCCGCAAACCCCTGAAGCCAGAGGATCCGTGCAAGAAAAGCGCGCCCGGCCACCTGCTGGTCGATTTGAAACCGGATGGTGCGGGATCGGTAAACGGGGGAGACATAGCGGCTGAGCATGCCCTCGATGTGATGGCGGGCGTTGGTCTGGTCTCCCTGATAGTGCAGCACCACGCCGATCATTCGATCGCCGATGAGGAGATTGATGGGGTCGGCGTGCCTGCGCGCGACGTTTAAGAATTTTTCGGCGAGGGCTTGCGCGGCCTGACACTCAGGGATGCTGACGCGACAGGTCCACAGACCGAACAGCGCACGCAACTGGTACTCGGTGTCGTCGAGGCGTTCCGCGAGCTCGAGCGCGCTCGTCCAGGCCGCGACGGTTTCCGGCACGTTCCCCTTCGTATACAACAGAGAGAGCCCCAATGCTGCAAAGAGCTGCACCCGGCGCTGCTCGCTTGAGGTCGACCCGGGCGCGAGGTTAGCGAGCGCGGTTTCAACGCGTTCGTGACACTCGTCCATCAGCGACAACTGTATCCAGAGGGGCACGGCGGCGACCGTCAATGCGACACCCGTCGTCCGATCGCCCCGTGGCGAAGACGCCCAGTCCAGCGCCGCCCGCACGTTATCCAGTTGGCGGCCATACGCGGCCAGCCACTCGGCCGTAGGCCGCGTATCCCATTCCGCTCCGGCACGTTCGAGCAGGGCCAGGTGGTACTCGGCATGACGGCGCGCCAACGGTTCGAGCTCGCCGCTCTCGGTGAGCTTCTCGAGCGCATAGGCACGCGTGGTGTCGAGCAGCCGGTAGTGCGCGACGGGATGGCCGACATCGGCCGTCACGAGCGACTTCGTAACCAGGTTCCCGAGGCGGTCGACGACGTCCGAAGCGACGCTTCCGGCGTCGCCCGCTATCGCACCCGCCGACTCCAATGTGATATCGCCGGCGAAGACCGCCAGCCGACGCAGGACCACGCGCTCCGATTCCGGCAACAACTCGTAGCTCCAGTCGAGCGTGGCCCGCAGCGTTTGGTGGCGCGGCAGCGCCGTGCGGACGCCGCCGGTGAGAAGTCTGAACCGATCGTCGAGGCGGGCGGCGAGTGCCCCGACACCCAAGGCGGGCGTTCGGGCAGCTGCCAATTCGATTGCGAGCGGGATGCCGTCCAGGCGCCGGCAAATGGCTGCAACGATTGCTGCGGCGTGCAGATCCAGCGAGAAATGGGGATCCGCTGCGCGCGCCCGTGCGACGAAGAGTTCCACGGCAGCGGCCCGCAGGACCTCCTCGCCTTGTTCGAGGCCCTCCTCGGGTAACTCGAGCGGAGGCACGCGGTGAACGTATTCGCCCGGCACCCGCAACGGCTCGCGACTCGTGGCCAGCACGCACGCGCCGGGACTGGTCCGCAAAAACGCTTCGGCCATGCGTGCTGCAGCCTCTATCACATGTTCACAGTTGTCCAAGACCAGCAGAACCTGGTTGGAGGCCAGCGCCGCCGCAACGCGCCCGGGTGACAAGGTGCCTGAAGCGAGCGTAAGCCCGAGCGCGGTTGCCACCGTCACTGGGACCAGGTCGGGGTCCGACAGCGGCCCAAGCTCGGCAACCCAGACCCCGTGGGCGAATCTGGGGAGAAGCTGTCGCCCGATCTCGAGGCTCAGCCGCGTCTTACCGATACCCCCGGGGCCCACAAGCGTAACCAACCGATGCGCCCTGACCAGATCGTCGACTGCACCAAGCTGGGCGTCTCGGCCAATCAGGTCCGACGTGGATTGTGGAAGGTTGGTCGGAGGCGTGAGCGGAGCAGCGCTCGTCGCCGCCGCTGTCGCGATATGGACCTCACCCGTAAATTGATAGCCGCGTCCGGCAACCGTCCGAACCAGACCGCGGTCGCGTGCAAACACCTTGCGCAGGGTCGCGATCTGAACCTGCAGGTTGTTCTCTTCGACCACCCTGCCCGGCCACACGCGGCCGATCAAATCGTCCTTGCTCAGGACGGTGCCGCGCGCTTCGATGAGCGCCATGAGCACCTCGAATGCGCGGCCGCCCAGCTCGACCGGCCTGCCGTCGGCAAGAAGCTCGCGGCGCAGCGGCACAACCGCAAAGCGGCCGAACTCGATCCTGGAAGGCGCGTCGGATCCCTCACGCATAGACACGATTGTAAAAGTCCTTCCATGTCCTGCCCAGCTACCTTCATCCCGTCGCGGCCCCACCTCCCGGATGCCCGTTGACGGCCGGCCAACAACGCGAGGGCTGATATGAATCATTTATTACAGGCGTGAGGAGAGTCGACGCGATGGCAATGGCGGCCCCTCAACGATGGGAAGCCGTCCCCGGAGATCATGAACCGCCGCCGTTACGCTCAAGCCAGGCACCCGAGTCGCCAACCCGCGCCGTCGGCTAACCCCCGTAACGCTCGGTGCGGATCGTTGTCGGCGGGATCCCGAGGCCGAGCAGCGCGTCCGCAGCGGTCTCGACAAAAGCGTTGGCACCGCAGACGAATACCAGTTTGGGCGGTGATGGCAGAAGCGCTAAGGCGTCGGAGAGCAGCGACCCATCGATGCGGCCCACTCGATGCCCCGGGGCCGGGTTCGTCTCGCGCGTGAGCGTGGGGATGAAGTGGAAGCCGTCGCGACGGGCGCGCAGCATACGCAGCTCATCGCCAAAGATGAGATCGGCGGCGGTCCGTGCGGAAAAGACCAGGGTGACCGGGATGGCGCTCCTGCGCGCGGCCCGGTGCCTGAGCATGCACGCGAGCGGGACGACGCCGGAGCCCCCGCCCACCAGCAGCAGAGGCCCGCCGTCATCCACCGACCACATGAAATGACCGCCGATCGGGCCGCGCAGGTCGATTTCGTCTCCGACCGCGACCGTGTCGAAGAAGAAAGGCGAGACCTCCCCGTCTTGCAGCAGCTCGATAGCCAGCTCGATGCGCTCTGTCCCGTCGGGCGCGGATGCGATGGAGTAGCTGCGCTGGGCCTCGTAACCGTCTGGCGCGGTCAGACGCACGTCCATGTGCTGCCCTGGTATGAAGCTCAACGCCCGTGGCAACCGAAAGAAGAAACTCTTGACCGTTGGCGTTCGCCGCTCGATCGCGACTACGGTTGCAGGCTGCCAGACGAGCTTCACGAGGCGCAGCGCCCCCTGCGCCACGTCAATCTCCGGAGTAGCGTTGCTCTCGCCAGGGATCTCCGTACATGTGGTAGCCACGCAGCTCCCAGAATCCGGCCTCGTCGCGTTCCGTGAACTGCAGCGCCTTGACCCACTTCGCCGACTTCCAGAAGTAGAGGTGCGGAATTAGCAGGCGCGCAGGACCACCATGCTCGGCCGCGATGGGTTTGCCGTCGTATGCGATCGCGACCATCCCGCGTCCTCCCAACAAGTCCTTTACCGGTACATTGGTCGAGTAGCCGTCGTAGGAGTGCGCCAATGTAAAAGCGGTCGGCGGCTCGAGCGCGGCGTCGGCCAGGAGATCCTGGATGCTCACGCCCTCCCAGTTCGTATCGAACTTGCTCCACTTGGTGACGCAGTGGATGTCGGGCGTCACCTTCGTGATCGGGAGGCGAATGAAATCGCCCCACGACCAGCTCTTGATCTGCCGTGGTCCGACTCGAAGCTCGAAGCGCCAGTCCTCGCGGGCGATGTGCGGCGTCGGCCCGGCCGATAAGACGGGGAAGTCCGTCGTTAGAAACTGCCCCGGCGGCAGCCTGCCGGGGTGCTCGGCCCCGGTGCCACGACCCCGCCCAGTGAATCCACGTGTTGCCACAAGGCCTCCTGACGAATCGAGCCGCTATTCTCCCAGACCGCTGCATGCCCGACCACAGGGCGCTACCGGTGCGCTGCGGCAGCGTCTTCGCGCTTGTCACTTCATTTCCCACTGGTGGGTTGCTCGCTAGCTTCTCCGCGTCCGCGACCCCGCCACCGCCCAGGGCCCTGTACAGTTCGCGCTGCCCACTTCGAAATAGGTGGTTGTATCTTCTCTTGCAGGGCACCGCCGCGAAGGCCAGGTTGACCCACCAGCCACTGGCTTGGACGTCGATGCGGACATCGCCCACGTCGTCCTGGCGCTGGTCTGGCCCTCCTCGCAACGGCCACTGAGCAACGAGCTGAGTGTAGGGCGATACACTGCGCGCCTATTGTTTCGGCTTGCGGATAGGCGGAAATCCTTGCTGTTCTTGTGCTAGACCGACTCCGATCGCTTTGAGTCGGGAAGGAGATGAATCCAGTGATCACCGATGCGCTGACGAACGCTACCGTCAAAGCCGCCATCCAGGCGCTTCAGAAGGGCGACCGGAGGGGCTGGTCAGCGCTGTTCGAACCCGACGCCAAGCTCTATGACGACGGCGCCCCTCGCAGCCTCGGGAAATTCACCCGAGACGCCCTCGGCCACGAGCGTTTCACCTCGATCGACCGGGTGGAGAACAACGGCCTCGACGTGGTCGGCGCATTCCATTCGGACCAGTGGGCCGACTTTCTAACCTATTTCAGGTTTCAACTCTCCCCTTCGGGCAAGATCAAGCGCCTGGACATCGGACAAGCGAAGTAGCGAGGCAAGCCGATGATGCATGCGATCATCGTCTTTGCGAATGGTTCGGGTTCCTCGGCCTGTGGGCCATCGCCAGGTACGTCCTTCACGGCATTCCCGGCGCCGCGACGGCTGCGCTCATCTTTCTCGTGCGCATGAACAACCGCAAGCATATGCAATACGCAGCAAGCGTATAGGTGTAGCGTACCGCTGGGGCATTCGGTAGCTGATCGCAGCGGCCTCGATGGTTCGCTCGCGCCCCGCTTCCCGGACGCCGCTTCTTGGGGGTGCTGGAGCGGGGTTCTCCGGAATTCGAAAGGAAAGGACTCCCGATGGATAGGATCAAGGTTTTGTTCACGGCAACCGCCACCGCGAAGGGCGGCCGCAACGGGCACACGGAATCGAGCGACGGCATCGTAAAAGCCGATCTGTCGGTGCCGAAGGAAATGGGCGGTCCAGGCAAGCCGGGCGCCGCCACCCCCGAGCACCTTTTTGCGGTAGGTTATGCAGCTTGCTTCGGTGGCGCGCTCGACTTCGTCGGCAAGCAGCATCACAAGGACGCGTCCAAGGCGACTATCACCTGCGCCGTGTCGATAGGGCCGAGGGACATCGGTGGCTTCAGCCTCGCGGTCAAGCTGCGCATCGAGGACAAGAGCCTTCCGCAGGCGGACCTGCTTACGCTCGCGACCCAAGCGCATGAGAAGATCTGCCCGTATTCCAACGCCACCCGCGGCAACATCGACGTGCATCTCGAAGTCGTCGGCGCGTGAGGCTCCACCGTCTCCGACCCATCCGGGTAATCGGCGACCGTTACCTGAACCCGGCGCCTGGCTATCGAAGCGTTGCCAGAAGTGCCTTGGCCGATTTGAGGTCTGTGGTTTCGAAGCCTTCGGTGAAGCGCCCGTAAACCGTTCCCAAGAGCTCGCGCGCCTGAGCGCTCCGGCCTTGCCCGACCCATAGCCTCGCGAGACTCGTCGCGCAGCGCAGCTCCCACGACAAGGCCCCCTGCCGACGCCCCCACTCGATGCCCTGCTGAAACAGCAACTCGGCCGCTGCCTCCGCGCCGGGAGCACGCTCCAACGTAAGAAGCTCGCCCTTGGTGCGAAATAGCTCTGCGACGCACCAGCGCTCGTCGTTGCGCTCGGATCGCGCGAGCGCTTGGTCGATGGCCGCGAGGCCTTGGGCAATCTCTCCAGCACGGCCCAGCGCTTCCGCCAGTTCGCCCAGCAGCCCGGTATAACGCAGTGAAAAATTCATCTCGGGAAGCTCCCCGAGCGCTGCACGCAAGACGTGCAAGCCGCCGGCAACGTCGCCGCTCTTGATGAGTAACACGCCCTGAAAACAGCGGCCTTCGGCCCGCCAGGACGCGAGCGCGTTGCGCGCCGAATGATCGAGCAGCATCGCTACGAAACGCTCGGCTGCGCCCAGGTCACCGGCCAGGAGCGCGACGGGGCACGCCTTCGCCAGAGCGTTGCACAGCGTAAGCTCGTGATTCAGCGCGTAGGCATCCTCGATCTTGCTCTCGACGATGCGCATCGCTTGGTCTGGATATCCTTGCAGCCACAGTACGGCCGCAAGTGCGACGTGGGCCGTCACCCGCTGGTCGAATTGAAAACGGATGTTGTGCGAGCGGCGAACCGGTGCGACATACCGGCTGAGCATGCGCTCGAAGTGCTGCCGCGCACGGGGCTGGTCTCCCAAATAATGCAGTGACAGGCCCATCATTCGATCACCGATCGGCAGATCGACCGGGTCGGGCGAGTTTGCAGCCACGGCGCAGAATCTTTCCGCGAATATCAGAGCCTCCCGGAATACCCCGTTGTTCAGGCGATCCACGCACAGTCCCCAGAGCGCCCGCAATTGGTAGTCCGTGTCGGCCAGGTTCTCTGCGATCGCAAGGGCGTTGGTCAACGCGGAGCGCGTCTCCGATACGGCACCCTTCGTGTACATCAACGCCAAGCCCAGCGCGGCATGGAGCTGCATCCCGTCGCGTGTGCCTTGAAGCCGGGGTTCGAGGCCCGCCAGCGCCCGGGCGACGCGCACGCGACACTCCTCCATGAGCGACATGTGCATCCACAGCGGCAGCGCGGCGACCGTGAGGGCGATGCCGATCTCGGTATCCCCGTTCTGCGAGAACGCCCAATCCAACGCCGCGCGCACGTTGTCGAGCTGGCGACCGTACGCGGCCAGCCAATCCGCCGTGGGCCGAGTCTCCCACTCGGCTGTGGCCGTCTCGAATACAACCCGTTGGTGCTCGGCATGGCGGCGGGCGAGCTGCTCGAACTCGCCGCTTTGGATCAGTTTCGCGAACGCGTAGGCGCGCGTTGTCTCGAGCAGCCGGTACTGTACAGTCGCGCCCCCCAGGGTGGCTGTCAGCAGCGACTTCGCAACCAGGTTCGTGATGGAGTCGACGACGTCCGATGCGGAGATGCCGGCCCCGGCCGCCACTGCGGTGGCCCCTTCCAGGGGAAACGCTCCCGCGAAGATGGCCAGGCGATGCAGTACCAGCCGCTCGGATTCGGGCAGCAGCTCGTAGCTCCAGTCGAGAGTAGCTTGCAGCGTCTGATGCCGTGCTAGCGCCGTACGGTGGCCCCCGGTGAGCAGTTTGAAGCGGTCATCGAGACGGGCCGCCAGGCCGTCCACCCCAAGCGCCGCAGCGCGGGCCGCCGCCAATTCGATCGCCAGCGGGATACCGTCGAGCTGCCGGCAGATGGCCGCCATCGCCGCGAGGCGTCGCTCCGGGGAGAAATGCGGTTCGGCCGCACGCGCCCGCGCGACGAACAGTCTGACCGCGCCGGCGCGCGACAGATCTTCTTCGTCTTCTATTCCTTCGGCCGGCACGTCGAGCGAAGGCACTCGATATACGAACTCTCCGGGCAGGCGTAACGGCTCGCGGCTCGTAGCCAATACACACGCAGACGGGTCGGCACGCAGCAGCGCTTCGGCCACGCGCGCGGCTGCTTCGATCACATGCTCGCAATTGTCGAGGACCAGCAGAACCTGTTTGGTGCCCAGCGCCGACGCCACTCGTTCGGGTGAGGGTGCACCCGATGCCAGCGTCACCCCAAGTGCGGTGGATACCGTAACGGGCACCAGTTCAGGATCAGACAGCGGCGCCAGCTCGGCGACCCAAACCCCGTCCGCAAATTTCGCCAGCAGCCGGCGCGCAACTTCGAGGCTGAGCCGCGTCTTGCCCACCCCGCCCGCGCCTGTCAGGGTGATCAGCCGGTGCGCCGCCGCCAAGTCGGCTACCTCGCCCATCTCGGCGTCTCGGCCGATCAGCTCCGAAACGGGCTCCGGCAGGTTCGTCGGCGGTAACCGCGGGGTGGCAACGACCATTCCCGCGGCAGCGCGGATCTCGCCCGTGAATTGGTATCCGCGCCCAGGCACGGTTCGAATGAGGTCGCGGTCCGGCCCCAGGGCCCTGCGCAAGGCGGAGATCTGCGCCTCCAAACTGTTCTCCTCGACGATCCTGCCCGGCCAGACGCGGCTCATCAGCTCGTCCTTGCTCAGCACGCTGCCTATTGACCCTATGAGCGTCATGAGTACGTCGAATGCGCGTCCGCCGAGCTCGATCGGCTGACCATCGGCGAAGAGTTCGCGGCGCAACCGCCGGACCGTGAAGCGCCCAAATTCCATGCTGCCAAGAGGGTCGAACTCTTGAGTCATATGCAGCGATTGTAGAGGACATCTTCAGGGGATTTCAGAGCGTTTCAGGTAGCGGACGCGACGAGCTGGCATTCGCACTGCACGAGCCGCGAGTTTTCAGAAGGATTCATTTCCAGGCCAAGACTCCACAGCCGCAGCCGGTTATCTTTGACTCGGACCACGGATTCGGTCGTCTCCGAGGCTACGAGCGAAGACCTGGCATGTCATCTTGAGGAGATCAACGTGCATGCGAGCGCATTTCCGTTTTACCAGCAGTCGCGAATGCTGAAAGCGCCAGTTGGCGAGCGCGTCCCAAACCGAGCACCCCATCGGCAAACGCAACCGCGGGAGCAGGCGGGACGCGACCCGGTGCACCCATCGGGGGCCGGCTCAGGTGGCCTGATCGTGTTCGATCACAAGGGGCGGTTGGTCAAAGCGAATGCGCGTGCGGAGTTCACCCTGTCGGCGATTGGCGTCGAGTTGAATCGCACACCACGGTTGCGCATCGGGGCGCTCGACGTCACCGATGCGAGTGCGGCGAGCCGTGACAAATTGCCCGTTTGGTTGGACCCCGACTGGATCGAGCCGGTGATGGAGGGCAGCGAGCGCCTGGGTACAGTTG
>DATJVW010000059.1:0-2649 GCA_035501675.1 Burkholderiales bacterium | reverse complement strand
CAAGCGACGTAGCAGCGTGCCAAGATGCGCGATATCGCTGCGGCCCCCGTTGCGACCATTGATGAACCGCCAGAACGTAACCGGGTGATCAGTTACCTGTATTGGCTGTGATGTCTCATAGACTTCCGCCGCTGGAAATTGATGTCCCGCGAGCCAGCAGGCAACAGCAACTTCCTTTACAGCATCCGGCCAGTAGTCCATAGTGCGCGCTATACGCACAACAACCGATTGGGCGGGCAGATAAAACAGCGCATTTTCGCCAAGCCGGAGTAGACGAGCGCCATTCGCGTCCAGCTCGGCAATCTCACATGCAGTGGCTAGGACACTGTTGGCAGCCGCAGCACTGAACGGAGCGGCCTTGCTCTTGCTGGTCACGTGGGCCATGCTTGCCACCTTACGGGTTCTCGCAGAGCCGTCTGCTGCTGCGGCGCGGGTCAGCTCGCCGAGAGGGGGGCGAGCGTGGAGGGCGGCGTGCCAGACCGAACGACCAGCGTTCGGCTCGCCACGGAGGGGGGTGGCGCAAGACGCGCGTGGCGGCCCGCGTTTGGGCATCGACGCGATGGGACAGTGAGGACCGCCGACCGAGGGGAGCAACCTTCAGGGTGCCCGAAGGGGTTTCGCCCTGTGGCCGTCAGGTAGAGCGGGAAGAACACAACCCACAGGACCAGACAGCCCAGAACCACGTCTCAGGGGTTTTCACCCGAAATGATCCGAGCGAGACGGAGACCCGGTGTGGACCCGCCCCTGATGGCAGCGTAACCGGCCTCCCGTCACAGAAGATCACAGGAAAGGGCAGGCCACGCCTGTGGTCGCGCCGATGTGAGGCCTAGCGCACCCCATCGGTCCGCTCGCGTCAGGCACGGGCGGCAGCCCGCGGTGTGCCGCAGGTGCAAAGGCGGAGCTGCCAGCCCCGGAAGGGCGAGGGTCCCGCAGGCGCACCGCGCCCGCCCCGCCGGGCGCGCCGCCCGTGGCCACGCCCGCCAGCGCGCTACTTCATGCGGAGCAACGCGCCAGCTGGCGCGGCGCGCTCCGCGCGCCCTTGAACCTTCACGCGGTCCTCTGCGCGCACCTGGTCCCAGTTGGCCATGACGCACCAGCGGAGGACGTCAGCCCGGATGGATGCAGCGGCTCTGAGCTTCTACTCCTGGTCAGCGGATGCGGCGCGGCCGCTTTTTAGTACCCTGCCCGCCCCCGGAGCGGCGCGCCATGCGGGCAGCAATTAGCGGAAGGCTTGGCGGCTCGGGCCAGGCACCAGCGCTAGTCCTCGGCGCCGCCGCTGATCGCGGCGTCCACCTCGGCCCGGCGCCCGGCAAGATCCCTGTCGTATTCTTCCGCGATCTTCTCGTCCTGGCGCATCAGCGCGGCCAGGTCACCCTTTGCCGCGTCGAGGACACCCATGTCGGCGTAGGCCCGCTGCACCTTGCTGCCCCACAGCCCGATGTCCCTCACGCACGGTACGACCCGGCTGAACAGCAGCGACTGGTAGAGCTTGTACGTCGGTGAGTTGTCGACGTACTCCAGGCACTCGCCGAGCGGCAGGCCGAGCCTGGTGAAGACCTCGTGACCGCGGAAGCGGTCGCGCATGAGGTAGCAGCCCTCGACGACGAACTCCTCGCGTTCCGCCCGTTCGGCCTCGGTCAGCCCGGCGTAGTAGTCACGAAGCGCGAGGCGACCGAACGCCACGTGCCGTGCCTCGTCCTGCATGACGTAGGCCAGCAGCTGCTTGACGAGTGGGCTGGTGGACAGGTCGCGGTAGACGCCGAACGCGGCCAGTGCCAGCCCTTCGATCAGTACCTGCATGCCGAGGTAGGGCATGTCCCAGCGGCCGTCGGTGAGCGCGCTTTCGAGCAGCCTGGCCAGATCCTGGTTGACCGGGTAGAACATCCCGATCTTGTCCTGGATGAACCTGTTGTACAGCTCTACGTGCCGCGCCTCGTCCATGACCTGGGTGGCGGCGTAGAACTTGGAGTCCAGGTCGGGCACCGACTCGACGATCCTGGCCGCGACGGTCAGCGCGCCCTGCTCGCCGTGCAGGAACTGGCTGAACAGCCAGGAACCGTAATGACGGCCGTACTCCTCGCGCTGCGCCTTGGTCATCTTGTCCCAGATGGGAGATCCGAACAGCAGGTTGAACTCGTCTGGAACCCCCGCCGCGTTGACCGGGTCCACCTCGGTGTCCCAGTTGATGCGCTTCTGGGCGTCCCACTGCTTGTCCTTGCCCTTCTGGTATAACGCGAGCAACAGGTCACGGCCGTCGTCGTACTCCCAGGTGAACCTGGCCGCGCCTGCGGCTGGAACATCCCATGTGCCCGGCTCGACTGGAAGTGTGTAGCGGTCGTACGTGGTCACGGCGGCCTTTCTCTTCTTCAAAGAGAGTTTTGCATAACCCTCACGGCCTCCTGACAACTTCCGCTCTGCAATAGTGCGTCGATATTCAGGAAACGCTTCACGCGCCCGCTTGTGAAGATCCAGAAGAACTTGCCTTTGGCGACCGCTAACAAACACCCAGAGGCTTATTCAAGTGTGCCACGAACGCGGAAGGGAGTCGCCGTAGGAGATCTCTTTGATGCGGTGCTGTGCAGAAGATGAAGGGGTAGGGGCCCTTCGGCATCGCCCTGCGGGGGGAGATGTCAAATCACCTCAAGCTGC
>DATJVW010000058.1:0-3430 GCA_035501675.1 Burkholderiales bacterium | reverse complement strand
ACGATGAGCCCGGTCGCCCCCACTTTGCAGGGATTCTTCACCGAACGGCTGGTCAAACACCGTCACGTCAGCCCACGCACCATCACGTCCTACCGGGACTCGTTGAAGCTGCTGTTCCAGTTCGTTGAGCAGCAGACGGGCAAACTGCCGGCCACCCTGGACTGGAACGATCTCGACGTCGATACGATCGCCGCGTTCTTGGAACATCTCGAAACCACCCGCGGCAACAATCCGAGGACCCGCAATCTGCGGCTGACCGCGATCCGGTCGCTGTTCGCCTACGCCGCATTATCAGAAGCTTCTGATAATGCGGCCTATCTCCAGTAGACGATTATCCGTAGTGGATGGGTCGTGGGTTCACGAATTGCATTGCAAGGACGCCGTTGTCAGCCGTCTGGTGCTGTGAGCTACTGCGGATAATCACAGCGCTTCCAGGAATGCCATGACTCTGTCGGAGGGTCGGTATCTGCCGGGCCGCGTGCCGGTGGGGGCGATGCGTTCGATGGCTCGCTGCTTGAGCTTGTTGTCGGCGTGCAGGTAGGGCTCGGTGGACTTGGTGCTCTCATGACCCAGCCACAACGCGATCGTGTGGATGTCGATGTTCTGGGCTCGCAGCAGCATCGCGGTGGTATGGCGAAGCACGTGCGGGGTAACGCGTTTGCTCGCCAACGATGGGCAAGCGGCCGCCGCAATGGTGGTGTGTTTATCAATCAGCCACGCTACAGCCTTCGCGGTGAGCGGGCCTCCGCGTCGCGTCGGAAACAGAGGATCGTCAGGCTCGCCTTTGCGTTCGCGGCACCATACGCGCAACACCGCGACAGTTTCGGAGGTGAACATCGCGCAACGCTCCTTGCGGCCTTTGCCCGTGAGCCGGGCATGAGCGCCGGCGCCGAGGCTGATGTCGCGGTTGCGCAGCGTGGTGAGCTCGCAGACTCGCAGGCCGGTTTGGATCGCCACCAGCAGCAGCGCGTGATCGCGCCGGCCGAGCCAGCTGGAGCGGTCCGGCGCCGCAAGCAACGCCTTGATCTCGTGTTCGTCGAGGTAGGAGATCAGCGGGCGGTTGAGGCGCTTCGGCGGGATCTCTATTACACGCGCGATCGTCTGCACGTGTTCTGGGTGCCTCAATGATGCGAACCTGTAGAAGGAGTGGATCGCCGCCAGCCGCGCATTGCGCGTGCGTGGGCTGTTACCCCGCTCGGCTTCGAGGTGATCGAGGAAGACGCCGATCAGTGTTGCGTCGAGATCTGCGATGTCCAGCTGGCACGGCTGCTTGCCGGTCTGTTTGGAGGCGAAGCCGAGCAGCAGCAGCCAGGTGTCGCGATACGCGGCGACAGTGCGGGGACTCGCGTCTCTCTGGGCTATCAGACGCTGCGAAAAAAAGCCTCAAGTGTCGGGGCGAGCGCGCTCATGGCCGTTCTCCGAGGCCATCCAGCCGCTTCGCGACTAGGGTGAGCAGCTCGGGCGTGGCTTGCAGATACCAGTAGGTATTCGCTGGGTCCTGGTGGCCGAGATAGGTCGTCAGCAGTGGTAGCTCGCGGTCGACCTCGACGCCGGCGCGATGCCAGTCAAGCAACGTGGATACGGCAAAAGTGTGTCTGAGGTCGTGTGGCCGGGGGCGTACGCGATGTCCACGCCCTTCGAGGCCGGCCTCGCGGATCAGCTCGGGGAACGTGTTATGGACCGCCGCGACAGTGAGCCGCACGCCGAGCCTGGAAAGGAAGAACGCGGCCGTGCTGGGCTTCGGCCAGCAGCGGTCACGCACCTCGGAGTATCTGCCCAGCGCCTCGACCACGCTGTGGTGCAGCGGCACCTCGCGCTGCTTTCCCTGCTTGCCGCAGACACGCAGCGCCCCGTCGTCGAGATCGACGTGTTTGCGATCGAGGGCGAGCGCCTCGCCGAGCCTGAGGCCTGTCACGGCAAGCAGCCCGATCAACGTCTCGAACGTCGCCGCGCGCGATGGCGGTCTGAGCGCCCGCGCCTGGCTTATCAGCGCAGCGATCTCGGCCTGCGAGTAGATATATGGCGCCAGCCGCTGTCGAGTCGCGGGCAACAGATCCGTTGACGGGATTTCCGTACCAGGGTCGATCGTCGCAAGGTAGCGGGCGAACAGGCGCACGACCCCAAGGCGCTTGCGCCACTGGTACGGGCGCGCGTTCCGGGGTAACTTCGCCCAGCGCAGCGCCTGCTCGGTGGTGATCCGAGTGACGCTGGCCTGTTCCAGAAAGCCGATGAAGTCTTCCAGCAGCCGTTCATCGGACTCGAGCTTGAAGCCAAGGCTGCGGCGGATTCGCAGATAGTCGCGCAGCGCCGCTCGTAGCGGGCTCATCTCGCGCTCCCTGGCCATGGCCGGGCCAACGCGCGCAACGCCTGATGATCGACTCTGCTGTATCGGGCGGTCGTGTCAAGCCGCTGGTGGCGAAGTACCTGGGCGATCTCCGGCAAAGACGACCCTGCCCGCAGCATCGCGGTCGCGGCGGTATGCCGCAGCCGGTGGGCACCGACTCGTTCAAGGCCCGCACGGGTGCACGCGGCCCGCACGATCTGCGAAACCACACCGGCGCTGACCGGGCCCAGCGGCGCGCGCACGCACAGGAACACCGCTCGACAATCGCTTCGCGGCCTCCAGCGTAGATATGCGACCAGCGCCGTGCCGACATCGACGGGCAGAGGAAGCCGCTCGTGTTGGTTCCCCTTCCCGCGAACGAGCAGCTCGCCGCCGCGCCAGTCGAGATCTTCAAGGCGTATCGCCGCGACCTCGCCGGCGCGCAGCCCCAGACGCGCCAGCAACAGCAAGATCGCATAGTCACGTCGGCCGGTGAGGCTGCGACGATCGCAGCTGGCCAGTAGCTTGACGACCGCCCCCGGTTCCAGCCCGCGCGGCAGCAAGAGTCCCCGCCGATCGGCGACCGCCGGCACGGCCCACCGCAGCGGCAACTCGATCACGCCCGCCACGTGCAGGTAGCGCAATAGTGCCCGCAACCCGGTCACCAACTGCTGGGCCGACGCGATGCTGCGCCTGGGGCACTCGCGCGCCAAGAACACGCTCACATCGGCTGCGCTCAGACGTTCCAGCCCGAGCCCACTATTCCGCTCGCGCTCGGCCAAAAACAGTCGCGCGACGTGTTCGTAATCGCGCCTTGTGCTCGGCACTAGCCCACGCTCGCACCTCAGGTACCGGCGGTAGTCCTCAAGCAGCCGCTCAAGCGGCCCGTCCGGCACCGGCACAGGCATCGGCGCGACCTCACGCAGATACGCAAGCGGCACCCTCAAGCTCCGCGCCGACACCCACGTCCGGTACCCAGCCGCGCGCCGGGCCGCGAGGAACTGCTCCTGGCGCGCCGGCGTCAGCTGATCAAGGCGAAGCCCCTCACGATCGAGCCAGCGGCTCAGGTGATCAAACTGCCAGGTCCTCTGGCTCACCGCAGACCCC
>DATJVW010000057.1:0-31420 GCA_035501675.1 Burkholderiales bacterium | reverse complement strand
AGCCTGACCGTGCTGGGGAACCTCCTTCTGGCGCAGTATCTAGCTGGCACCAGGCAGGACAGTCGTGGTGCTCGTCTTCTGCTTGCAAACCTCGGCCTCGCGGACAAGGCGAACAGCCGGCCGCATGCGCTCAGCTTCGGTCAGTCTCAGCGAGCCGCCGTGGCCCGGGCCGTGGTGAACAAGCCGCAGCTCATCCTGGCCGATGAGCCCACTTCCAATCTGGACGATGCGAATGCGGCTGCTGCCTTGGACGTTCTACTCGCACAGGCTCGTTCGTGTAACGCAACTCTGGTGATCGCGACCCACGACCGGCGCATCAGGGATCGGTTCGAGCACCAGATCACCTTGGGCGTCAACCCGTGAATCTACTGCGCTTGTCCCTGGCCTACATCCGCGCGAGGGCGCTCAATGCAGGGCTCAATGTGCTGCTGCTCGGGCTGGGCGTTGCGACCATCGTCGTGCTGCTGCTGTTTACTCACCAGCTCGAGCAGCGGCTGGAGCGTGATTCGAGAGGGATCGACCTGGTGGTGGGCGCCAAGGGCAGCCCGCTGCAACTGATCCTTTCTTCCGTCTACCACGTGGACATACCCACCGGTAACATTTCGCTCGCCGATGCCGAGAAGCTCAAGACCAATCCTCTCATCAAAGCTAGTGTGCCTTTGGCGCTGGGCGACAGCTACGAGGGGTTTCGCATTGTCGGAACCGATCACGACTACGTTTCCCTCTACGATGGCAAAGCGGCCAAAGGCCGGTTGTGGGAGAAGCCGTACGAAGCGGTGTTGGGCAGTGAAGTGGCCGCGCATGCCCGGCTCAACGTAGGTGAGAAGTTCGTGGGCAGCCACGGCCTGGTGGAAGGCGGTGAGAAGCACGAGCACTCGCCCTACACCATCGTTGGCATTTTGGCGCCGAGCGGAAGCGTGCTGGATCGCCTGGTGCTCACAAGCGTAGAAAGCGTTTGGGAGATCCACGGCCAGGGGCCGCATGAGGAGGACGAAGACGAAGACGAAAAGAGTAGTGCTGATCCGAGTAAACCCAAGCACCTCCAGCCCCAGGAGCTGACCGCGCTGCTCGTGCAATATGCCTCGCCTATGGCGGCGGCGATGCTCCCGCGCCAAGTCAACAGTCAATCCGCCTTGCAAGCTGCCTCGCCCGCGTTCGAGTCGGCCCGGCTGCTCAATCTGGTAGGCGTCGGCGTCCAAACTGTACAGGCCTTCGCACTCATCCTGATCCTGTGTGCCGGCTTGTCGGTCTTCATCGCCCTGTACAACGCGCTGCGCGAGCGCAGCTACGATCTCGCCGTGATGAGGAGTCTCGGCGCGTCGCGCGGCAAACTGTTTGCGGCAATTCTCATCGAAGGGTTGATCCTGGCGTCCGCGGGCGTGGTGCTGGGCTTGGTGCTCGGGCATGTGCTCACCGAGGTGCTCGGGGCGTGGCTGCACGCCTCACAGCGTGTTTACATCACGGGTTGGGCGCTTGCGCCCGGTGAACTCGCGCTCGTCGTAGCGGCGCTCGCGGTCGGGTTACTGTCTGCCCTGCTACCGGCCGTTCTCGCCTATCGGACCGATATCGGTGAAGTTCTCGCACGGAGGTAGAGTATGCGACGATTGATTTGGGCCACCCTTTTGGCCCTGGTTGCGCCCCCGGCGCTCGCAGCGAACCCGACTCCCGCAGACCAGGCGCCCACGGCGGACGCACCTGCTTCTTCCGCAGACGCGTCTCGGTCACCGACCGAGCCGAAAGGCCTGCTGTCGTGGAAGACCCTCGCGCAAGTCGAGGAAGTCAAGCAGAACAACCGGATCGTGCCCAAGTTCAGCGCGCAGATCACCGCGCTGGACAGCAAAGAGGTTAAACTTCAAGGATTCATGATGCCGCTTGAACCCGGCATGAAGCAGAAGCGGTTCCTGCTCTCTGCCAACGTGCCGAGTTGTCCGTTCTGCATGCCCGGCGGGCCGGATTCGCTGATCGAGGTGCTCTGCAAGAAGCCTATCGCGTTCAACATGGAACCCATTATCATCTCCGGGAGGCTGACCGTGTTGCGCGACGATCCGACCGGCCTCTGGTACCGGCTCACCGACGCGGTCTTGGAGCCCTAGGTGGACCTGAACTGCGTTGCGCGAGTCGCGAACCGCGACCGGCTGAGCCCTCATGGCGGCAGCGGCGCTGATCCGGCGCGAACGCGGCGGTTCGGTCGAGGGTAAGAGGAGTAAAGAAGTTGAAGGTGACGAAGAAGGTGACGGTGCGCGAATGGTTCTACCTAGGTTGTCTGGGGATCGGAGCCGCGCTCGGCATATTGGCGACCACGTTCATCGGTTCCCGGCCACAAAAGTCCGATCACACGGCCGGCCAGCTTGAGGCGGCAGGCGTTGTGCCCTGGTACACCTTGAGCAAGGTGAGCTTCGTTCAACGCGATGGAAAGCCTACGCTTCAATTCGGCGAGGGCATCCATGCCCTGGACGGCAAAGAGGTGAAGCTGCGCGGCTACATCACTCCGCTCCAGCTGGGCGCAAGTCAGAAGCATTTTTTGCTGAGCACGAAGCCGCCAGGGTGCGCATTCTGCGTCCCGGCCGGACCCGACGAAACGGTGGAGGTGTTCTGCAAGACGCCGGTCAAGTATTCGCTCGAACCCGTCACAGTCGCCGGGACCTTTGCCGTGCTCGACAACGATGCCGGCGGACTCTTCTACCGGATGGCGGACGCCGAGCCGGTCACCGGGGCCTTTTCTCGAGACTAGGCTCTGAGCCCGCGGGGGGCTCTAGGCACGAACCGACCGTGCGGACCGGCTCACGGCCACACTGCGATGGAGGGCACGCGCACCGCTGCCTGGGCCGGCGGTCTCGCGCGATGCTCGCGCAGCATGTCCAGAAGCGCCGCGATGGCCAACGGTTGGCTGAAGTAGTAACCCTGGATCTCATCGCAGCCGTATCTGCGCAAGAATTCCAACTGCTGCAGCGTCTCCACGCCTTCGGCTACGGTTTTGAGCCGCAGGCTGTGCGCCATGGCGATGATGGCCTGGGTCAGCGTCGCGTCGTCGGTGTCCCCGGGCAGCCCTTGAATGAACGAGCGGTCTATTTTGATGGTGTCGATGGGGAAGCGCTTGAGGTAGGCCAGCGACGAATAGCCGGTGCCGAAGTCGTCCATCGCCACGTGCACACCCGCCTGCTTGAGCCGCGCGAGCAGGCGCGCGGTGTGCTCCGCGTTGTGCATCACCAGGCTTTCGGTGACCTCCACCTCGAGCAACGAGGCCTGAAGACCGAACTCGCGCAGCGTCTCGGACACCAGGTCGATCAGGCGGTCGTTGGAGAACTGGCGCGCGGACAGGTTCACCGCTACGCGGATGGGTTCCCCGCCCGAGGGGCGCGGCAGCCGCGTTGCATCCTCGCAGGCCTTGCGCAACACCCACTCGCCCATCGGAACGATGAGGCCGGTTTCCTCCGCTAGCGGAATGAAGTCCCTCGGCGGGATCAGGCCGTGGTCGGGATGCTGCCATCTCAGCAGCGCTTCCACGCCGGTGACGCGCCCGGTGGCGATGTCCTGCTTCGGCTGGTAGTGCAGGACCAGCTCGCCGCGGTCCAGCGCGCGGCGCAGCTGAGTCTCCAGCGTCAGCCGCTCCAGGCTGTGAGTGTCGGCCTGGGGAGAGTAGTAGCGCCAGCTGTTGCGGCCCTGCTCTTTCGCCCGGTACATGGCGATATCGGCGTGCTTTTGCAGGGCGTGCAGATCACCACCGTCGGCCGGATAGGTGCTGATGCCGATGCTGGCGGTGACGTGCAGCTCCCGATCGCCCAGGGCCAGTGGCTGGGCGATCGCCTCCAGCACTTTGTCGGCGACGCTGGCGGCATGCTCGCCGTCGGGCAGGTCCTCCAGCATCACGATGAACTCGTCGCCGCCGAAGCGGGCCACCACGTCGCTGGTGCGCAGGCACTGGCGCAGGCGCGACGCCACTTCCCTGAGCATGCGGTCGCCCGCATCGTGGCCCAGCGTGTCGTTGATGTTCTTGAAGCGATCCACGTCCACGAAGAGCAGCGCCACCGACGTCCCTGCGCGCTGCGCGCGGCTCAAGGCATGATCCAGCACCTGGTTGAACTGGGCACGGTTGGGCAGCCCCGTCAGCCCGTCGTAGTGTGCCAGCTGGCGGATGCGCTGTTCGGCCTCGTGACGCTCGATGGCGATCTTGGCGATGTTGGCAACGCGCGCTGTGAGGGCCGTATCGGCCGGCGAGGGATCGCGCGGTTCGCGGATGAACACCGTGAAGGTCCCGAGAACCGGGTTCAGCCCCCCCAGTACCGGCAGCGACCAGCATGCGCGCAATCCGTTCGACCGGGTCGTGTTTCGCAACTCCTGCCACAAGGGATCGGCCGCGAGATCGGAGACGATCACCTGCTGGCTACGCCAGGCCGCAGCACCGCACGATCCCGCGAGCGGACCGACCGGCACGCGGGCAATGGCATTGCGAAGCTCGGGCACGAGGCTGGGTGCCGCCGCGAGCTCCAAGTGACCGCTGTCTTGGTCCAGCAGGTGCACCGCACACAGGGTCCAGCCGGACTGCTCTTCCACCACGCGGCAGAGCAGATCGAGAACCTCCGGCAGGGGCGAGCCCTTCGCAATCGCCTCCAGCACCCGCCGCTCGCCTTCCAGCTGCAGCTGCTGGCTCTTGCGTTCGGTGATGTCCAGCACGGTGCCGCGCAATTGATGTCCGCTTCCGTCGGTGGCCGGCTCGGGCCGGCACAGCGCGTGGATCCAGTGCACTTCCCGAGCCGGTGTGAGAACGCGGAACTCCGTCTCGTAGGACTCGCCGCGCTGCGCTGCGCGCAGCATCAAGGCCTGTATGCGCGAGCGGTCCTGACGATGGATGCGCGCGAGCAGCTCTCGACAGGAGGGGATCGGACTGCCTTCGTGGGTTCCGTAGATGCGGTACGTCTCAGCCGACCAGACCGCCGCGCGCGTGGATGGGTCGTACGTCCAGGATCCGAGGTGGGCCATATTCTGGGCCTCGGCCAACATGGCTTCGCTTTGCCGCAGCGCCAGCTCCTTCTGCCGGCCCTCTGCGACCTCTGTTTCGAGGCTTGCGTTCAGGGCTTCGGTGCGCGTCTTGGACTCCATAAGAACCGCGATCAACTGGCTGTTGCTCAGGCTCAGGCTCAGGCTGGTGCGCAGCGTGGTGTTCACATGCTTGGCGATCGCGATCATGGCCAGTCCATACAGTATGGCCATGACGCTCATGGAGAAGTAGATCTCGCCCCCGTGCAGAAGCAGCTGTACGATGATGGGGGCGACGGCGGGCAGCGCGAAGAGGACGAATGCGAGCAGGACGGGCGAGAGCGTGGCGACCGAGCCCGCGGTCATCCCCGCTACGACGAGCGAGGTGAACACCTGGTGCGGGAAGGACTGCTCCGGGAAGAGCAGCACGCCAGCCGCGCCCCACAAGACACCGGAGGCGAGCGCGCCGAGCAGGAACGAGTTGCGCCAGCGGCCGATAGCTTCGTCTGACGGTCGCGCGCGCTGGAACGCGTACGCTTGCGACAGGCGAGCCAGCGACACCGCACCGATGCACAGTAGCCACAGCGCCAGTGTGATGTGCTGCACCTGCGTCCACTGGACAAAAGCGAGGATGCCCGAGTTGATCAGCGCGACAAGCTGGGAGAGGGGCACGTTGTCGTGCAGCAACCGGACCTGCTCGGCCAGGACTTCGCCGCTACCGGCCCGGGCGCTGAGCTCCGCTGCGTCCCGCCCTGATAGCGGTGTGCTCTGCGCTGTGGCTTCGCCTGTGGACATGTCTTCGCAGTGTGGTGTGGCGTGTTGCGGACGCACTCCGGGTGTCACCCGCCGTGCGACGGTGGAGCAGCTGGATGACGGAAAAAAAGCAAGGGGCAAGCCCACAGCGGGCGCGAATGCAACAGCATGGTGAATTCGCGTGGCAGCCCCGCGCTGAATGTGGCTGCGTCATCCGTTGCGGGCGGACGCGCAGAGGCTAGAGGCCGAATTGCAGCGCGGCCAGGCGCGTGTATAGTGAGTTGCCGGCGAGCAGTTCCTCGTGGCTGCCCAGTCCCACCAAGCGGCCGCGATCGATGACGGCGATGCTGTCCACGCGCCGAACTGTCGCAAGCCGGTGCGCGATGATCAGCGTCGTGCGGTTCTGCATGAGGCGCTCCAAGGCGGCCTGCACCATGCGCTCGCTCTCCGAGTCGAGCGCGCTGGTGGCCTCGTCCAGCAGCAGGATCGGCCGGTCGGACAGGATCGCCCGTGCGATGGCCACGCGCTGGCGCTCGCCGCCGGAAAGCCGAACACCGCGCTCTCCCAGGTCTGCGTCGTATGCGCCGGGAAGGCGCTCGATGAACTCGGTGGCGAAAGCGGCATCGCAGGCGAGCCGGATCTGTTCCTCGCTCGCATCGGGACGCCCATAGCGCACGTTGTCACGCACGCTGGCGGCGAAGATGGCTGGCTCCTGCGCCACCAGCGCGATGCGCCGGCGCGCCGCAGCCGGCTCAACCAGCCTGAGGTCCACGCCGTCGAGGCGCACCGCGCCCGCGCTGGGATCGTAAAAGCGCATCAGCAATTGGAATACCGTGGTCTTGCCTGCGCCGGACGGGCCGACCAGCGCGAGCTTCTCTCCACGCCGCACGCCGATCGAGAACTGCTCCAGCGCGGGCTGGCTGAGTCGCGTGGGGTAGAAGAACGTAACCGCGTCCAACTCTACTGTGCCGCGCGGCGGCTCGGGCAGCACCAAGGGCGACGCGGGCGCGGTGACTTGTTGTTGAGTCGTCAGGATCTCGATGAGCCGCTCGGCCGCGCCTGCGCCGCGCTGCAGATCGCCGACGACTTCGCTCAGCGCGCCAACCGAGCCCGCCACTACGACGGCGTAGAACACGAAGGCCGACAAATCGCCGGCGGTGAGACGCCCCGCGAGAACGTCGTGGCCGCCGATCCAGAAGATGATCCCGACGCCACCGGAGACCAGCATGATCACCGCGGCCGCGAGCGCTGCCCGCTGCCGGATGCGGCGCAGCGCCGTTTCGAATGCCGCCGCCAGGCGCTGGCCGAATAGCCTGCGATCCTCGGCTTCGTGGCCGTAGGCCTGCACCGTGCGGATCTCGTGCAGCGTCTCATCCACATAAGCGCCGAGATCGGCAACGCGGTCCTGGCTGGCGCGCGACAGCCGTCGAACGCGCCGGCCGAACAGCACGATGGGAGCAACCACGACGGGCACCATCAACAGCACGAGCGCCGTCAGCTTCCAGCTGGTGAGCGCCAGCATGACCAGGCTGCCGAGTCCGAGCAGCGTGTTGCGTGCTGCCATCGACACGCTCGTGCCCACGACTTGCTCGAGCAAGGCGGTATCCGCGGTCAGCCGGGAGATCACCTCGCCGGTGCGCGCTTGCTCGAAGAAGCCTGGGGAGAGCTCCAGCAGATGCGAGAACACTGCCCGCCGGATGTCCGCGACCACGCGCTCCCCAAGCCAGGAGACGAGATAGAAGCGGACGTACGTGGCACCGGCCATCACCGCGATCACCCCCAGCAGCGCGAACAGGGCCGCGTTGAGCGCGTTCGGATTTCCCTGCGCGAAGCCCATGTCGACCACTCGCCTGAGTCCCTGTCCGATCACCAGGAAGCTGGCCGCCGCCGCGATGAGCGCGATCGCCGCGCCCGCGATCCGCACGCGGTAGGGCGCGACGAAATCCCACAGGATCGACAGGTGTCGCAGCCGCTGCAGCACGGCTGCCGGCTGCGGCGCCGCCGGAGCCAGGCGCTCGACCGACTCGGGCTTCAAGCCGACCTCTCAACCGCCGCGTGCCGCGACGGCACGCGGGCAGCACGCAGCCTGCGTTCGTGCTCGATCACGAAATCCGCCAACAGCTCGAAGTCACCGCGCCGCGCGCTCCCGGACCGTGCGACCAATGCGATCCGGCGCGAGGGGACGTGGGGTGCAAACGGGCGAGCGATCAGCGTGGTGCCTTTGAGTATGCCGGCCTTGAGCGCTATCTCCGGCAACAACGTGATCCCCAGGCCGCCTTCGACCATCTGAATCAGCGTGTTCAGGCTGGTCGCCTCGATGCGCGACTCGGCGTTAGGGCGGCGGTTGCCGCAGGCCGCGATAGCGTGGTCGCGCAGGCAATGGCCCTCTTCCAGGAGCAGAATCTGGCCCGGGTCGAGTGCCTTCACCGCCACCGCCTTGTCTTGCGCGCGGGAATCGTCCTCGCGCGCAACGAACCAGAACTCGTCCTTGAACAGCTCGCGTACCAAGAGCTCACCCGTGTCAAAGGGCAGAGCGATCAGAGCCATGTCCAGCTTACCGGCGCGCAGCCGCTCCAGCAGCCGCTCGGTGAGGTCCTCGCGCAGATACAGCTGCAGCGCCGGATAACGGCGGCGCAGCGCGGGCAACAGTCGTGGCAGCAGGAACGGAGCGATCGTGGGGATGGCGCCCAGGCCGACCAGTCCAGTGAGCGGCTCGGCGGCGCTCTTTGCAGTCGACACCAGATCCTGGGCGGCGGCTAGAAGGTGACGGGCGCGGGCCACCACTTCCGCACCAACCGGGGTGATGCGCACCACGCGTGTGTCGCGCTCCACCAGCTGCACGCCAAGCAGGCTCTCCAGCTCCTTGATGCCAGCCGACAGCGTGGACTGCGTCACGAAGCTTGCCTCAGCGGCCAGGCGAAAGTTGAGGCGGTCGGCAAGCTCGACCAGATAACGCAGCTGGCGCAGGGACGGCAAGGCGCTGGAGCTCATCGTTGCGGTGATCGGATCGTTCGATCAGTCTAAACGAAAAACATCATTGGATCGATCGGTTGCGATGCCGCAAAGTGCGCCCATCTGAGGCTTCGTGGCGACCAACTTTAGACAGAGGAGCAAATCCATGCTGACCGTAGGCGACCGTGTTCCGGCCTTCAATCTGCAAGCGGTGGTGTGCACCGAGCAGGACAAGGCCTTCACCACCATCGACAACTCGTCGAACACCGGGAAATGGAAGATCATTTTCTTCTGGCCCAAGGACTTCACCTTCGTTTGCCCGACCGAGATCGCGGCCTTCGGCAAGCTCCACGCCGAGTTCAACGACCGGGATGCGGTGATTTACGGCGTATCCACCGATAGCGAGTTCGTTCACCTTGCATGGCGCCGTTCGCACGCTGACCTGAAGGACCTGCCCTTCCCCATGCTGTCCGACATCAAGCGCGACCTGTCCCGGGAGTTCGGCGTACTCGACAAACAGGCAGGCGTTGCGCTACGCGCAACCTTCATCGTCGACCCGGAGGGTGTAATCCGCTTCGTGTCGGTCAACGACATGAGCGTGGGCCGCAATCCCGAAGAGGTGCTGCGCGTGTTGGATGCCCTCCAGACCGACGAACTTTGCCCTTGCAACTGGCAGAAGGGCGACGAGTTCCTGAAGGCCGCATGAATTCGTGGTTCGTGGCTCGTGATTCGTGGCTCGCCATTCGTTGACCCGTGATTCGCGAGTCTTAGGAGATTCGCAATGTCGATTCAAGCACTCAAAGACAAACTGCCCGACTACGCCAAGGATCTCAAGCTCAACCTGGGAAACCTGGCGAACGAGACGGTTCTGACCGAAGCCCAGAAAGCCGGGACCTTCATCGCCACTGCCATCGCCTCGCGCAACCCCGCGGTGATCGAGGCGGTGGTGGCCGAGTTCGCTCCCAAGCTGGACACCGCGACGTTCAATGCCGTGAAAGCGGCGGCCGCCATCATGGGGATGAACAACGTCTACTACCGGTTTCTGCACCTGGCCGACAGGGAGGATTACAGCAGGCTGCCGGCAAGGCTGCGCATGAACGTCATCGCCAATCCCGGCGCTTCACGCCAGGACTTCGAGCTGTGGTGCCTGGCGGTATCGGCGATCAATGCCTGCGGGCGCTGCATCACGGCGCACGAGAAGGTGCTGCGCGATGCGGGGACGACGCCGGAGCAGATTCAGGCGGCGGTGCGCATCGCGTCGACGGTGCACGCAGTAGCCGTCACGCTCGAGGCGGAGCGGACGCTGCAGACGCAGGAGCTGGCGCAGGCGGCGTAAGGCCCCTAGCAATCCTGCACCTGGTCGATCTTACGGCTTGGGCGGGCTCTGGTTCGCCTTGGCGGATTCCTGGATGGTCTGCAGCGCGGACTTCTGCATCTCCAAGGTCTTGATCGTCATCTGCAGGAAGGCCAAGTTCATCTTCAGCCAGTTCTCGACCGAATGCAGCTCGGCGATCTTCTTCTCGACCTCGCCGACGTCCATCGTCGGCGTGAACATGCCGGGGATCGGGAACGACGTGGGATTCCACATCTTCTGGAAGAACTCGAACAGGTCCTTGGAGTAGTCTTCGCTCATGTCGGGCGCTACATCGTCGGGCCCAGCACCCAGGGCGCGAACTCGTCCTCGCCGTAGCCGAAGATCTCGCTCTTGGACGGCTGCCCCGAAGCGGTCTTGACGATCATCTCGAAGAACTGCTGGCCCACTTCCTGAATGCTGGCTTTGCCGTCAACGATCACGCCGCAGTTGATGTCCATGTCCTCTTCCTGGCGCTCGAAGAGGGCGCTGTTCGTGGCAAGCTTGAGCGAAGGCGACGGCTTGCACCCGTAAGCGGAGCCGCGGCCCGTAGTAAAGCAGATCATGTTCGCGCCACCCGCCACCTGGCCCGTGGCGGACACCGGATCGTAGCCCGGTGTGTCCATGAACACGAAGCCGTTGGCGGTAACGCGCTGCGCGTACTCGTAGACCGCCATCAGCGCGGTGGTGCCGCCCTTGGTCGCCGCGCCCAGGGATTTCTCCAGGATGGTTGTCAGGCCGCCCGCCTTGTTGCCCGGCGAGGGGTTGTTGTTCATCTCGCCGCCCAGCCGAGCGGTGTACCCCTCCCACCACTTGATTCGCTCGATCAGCTTTTCCCCGACCTCCCGGCTCACCGCGCGGCGGGTGAGCAGGTGCTCGGCGCCGTAGATCTAAGGCGTCTCGGACAGGATCGCGGTGCCGCCGTGACGCACCAGCAGGTCAACTGCCGCGCCCAGCGCCGGGTTCGCCGAGATGCCGGAATAGCCGTCCGACCCGCCGCATTGCAGGCCCAGGGTCAGGTGGCTCACGGGCGCTGGCTCACGTTTGACTTTGTTCGCTTCCGGCAGCAATTCCTTGATGCGCGCGATGCCTTCCTGCACCGTCTTGCGCGTACCGCCGGTCTCTTGGATGGTCATGGTCTGCAGCTGCTCGGTGCGCTTGAGCCCCTGCGCCGCGAGCAGATCGTTGATCTGGTTGGCTTCGCAGCCCAGGCCCACCATGAGCGTCGAGTGCATGTTGACATGCGTGGCATAGCCCGCCAGCACGCGACGCAAAACATCCACCGGCTCGCCCGTCGATCCCATGCCGCAGCCGGTCTTGTGATGGATCGGCACGACGCCGTCCACATTGGGATAGTGTGCTAGCGCTTCGCCCTTGAAGTGATCGGCGATCATGCGGCACACATGCGCCGAGCAGTTCACACTGCTCACGACCCCGACATAGTTGCGCGTAGCCACTCGGCCGTCCGGGCGACAGATGCCCATGAACGTGGCCGGGTTGGAAAGGAACTGCGTCGGCTTGTAGTCCTGACAAAATGCGTAGTCGCGCTGGAAGTCGCCCATCGCCAGGTTGTGCACGTGAACGTGCTCGCCGGCGCGGATCGGACGGGTGGCGAAACCGATGATCTGGTTGTAGCGGTGGACCGGCTGGCCTTGGGCCACGTCGCGGATGGCGACTTTGTGGCCGGCGGGAACGTTGACCGCGACACGGACGCCCTCTTTGATCAGTTCGGTCCCCGCCGGAAGCTCGACCCTTGCGATCACGACATCGTCGTTCGGATTGAGCTTGATGATCAGGTCTGCAGTCTGCAGCATGGGAACCTCCTCGATGTGACGGGCCCGGGTTAGCTGCCGGCCACCGCCAAGAACGTCATTTTAGAGCATTTCCCGCCGGCAGCCAGACAGACAGGGGCTTCTCTCAATGAGATTCCCTGGGGATGGAAGCCCCGCTCCCGCCTACCAGGAAGTCCATGTCGACACCCTTGTCGGCCTGGTTCACATGGTCACAGTACAACCTGACATAGCCGCGCACATCGTGAGGCGGCGGCGCTTTCCATTCCCTGCGCCGCTTCTCCAGCTCGGCGTCGGACGCGTCGAGATGCAAACGACGCCTGTCCACGTCGAGCTCGATCATATCGCCGTTCTTCACCAGCGCCAGCGGGCCGCCTACCGCAGCCTCCGGTGAGGTGTGCAGCACCACCGTGCCATATGCCGTGCCGCTCATGCGCGCGTCGGAGACGCGAACCATGTCGGTGATGCCTTTCTTGAGGACCTTCTGCGGCAACGCCATGTTGCCCACCTCGGCGAAGCCGGGGTAGCCCCGCGGGCCGCAATTCTTGAGCACCATCACGCAGTTCTCGTCGATGTCGAGCTTCGGATCGTCCACGCGCTCGTGGTAATCCTCGATCGTCTCGAACACCACGGCCCGCCCGCGATGCTTCATCAGCTTGGGTGTGGCCGCCGACGGTTTGATCACGGCCCCGGTCGGGGCCAAGTTGCCGGTGAGCACGGCGATGCCGCCCAGCGGCTTGAACGGCTTGTCGATGGAGAAGACGACCTTGTGGTCGTAGTTTACCGCGTCCTTGACGTTGTCCCAGACGGTCTTGCCGTTCACCGTGAGCGCGTTCTTGTGCAGCATGTTGGCCGCGCCCAGCTCGCGCAGCACCACCGGCAGCCCGCCTGCGTAGTAGAAGTCCTCCATCAGGTACTCGCCGGAGGGCATGAGGTTCACCAGGCAGGGCACTTCTCGACCGAGCCGATCCCAGTCGGAGAGCCGCAGGTCAACGCCGATCCGGCCTGCGATCGCAAGCAGGTGCACCACCGCATTGGTCGAGCCGCCGATGGCGCCATTGGTGCGGATGGCGTTCTCGAAAGCTTGCTTGGTGAGGATCTTCGACATCCTGAGATCCTCTTTGACCATCTCGACGATGCGCCGTCCAGCCATATGGGCCAGAACATACCTGCGCGAGTCGACAGCCGGGATGGCCGCGTTGGTGGGTAGCGCCAGACCCAGCGCTTCGACCATGGAGGCCATGGTCGAAGCGGTGCCCATGGTCATGCAATGGCCGGCGGAGCGCGACATGCACGCTTCGGCGTCCATCAGATCGTCCATGGTCATCTCGCCCGTCTTCAACATTTCGTCGAACTTCCACACGTGGGTGCCCGAGCCCACCGTCTGCCCGCGCCAGCGGCCGTTGAGCATCGGACCGCCCGAAACGACGACAGCCGGCAGGTCGCAGCTCGCGGCGCCCATCACCAGCGCCGGCGTAGTCTTGTCGCAGCCGGTGAGCAGCACCACGCCGTCAAAGGGGTTGGCCCGGATCGATTCTTCCACGTCCATGGAAGCGAGGTTGCGGAACAGCATCGCCGTGGGTCGCATGACCGGCTCGCCCAGCGACATGACCGGAAACTCGAGCGGGAATCCGCCCGCTTCGAGTACGCCGCGCTTCACGCGCTCGGCGATCTCGCGGAAATGCGCGTTACAAGGCGTGACCTCGGAGTAGGTGTTGCAGATCCCGATGACCGGGCGCCCGTCGAAGAGATGGTGTGGCAGGCCCTGGTTCTTCATCCAGGACCGGTGCACCATGCTGTTGCGGTCCGGTCTCCCGAACCACTCGTAGCTCCGATACCGCTTCTTGTCCTCAGCCATGCCCGCCTCGCGCTCAACCTGCAGGGAGTCCATGAAGGGGGCCGCGCAGGGGTCGAGCGCCCTGCGTCGCCGGGATTCTTGGGTCCCGGTCGAGCGCAGGGCGCCGCCGCCTGGGGGTCTCCTCCCCCACTACTTCATTCTTTCACCGCGCCGGTCATGCCGGCCACGTAATATTCCACGAAGAACGAATACATCACAGCGACCGGCAGCGAGCCCAGCAGCGCACCGGCCATCAGCGCGCCCCAGTGATACACGTCGCCCTCTACCAGCTCGGTGATCACGCCCACCGGCACGGTCTTGTTCTCCGAGGACGAGATGAAGGTGAGCGCGTAGATGAACTCGTTCCAGGAGAGGGTAAAGGCGAAGATCCCGGCGGAGATCAGCCCGGGCACGGCCAGGGGCAGGACGATCTTGACCAGGATCTGCCAGCGTGTGGCGCCGTCGATCAACGCGCACTCCTCCAGCTCGTACGGGATGGTCCTGAAATAACCCATCAGCAGCCAGGTACAGAAGGGGATCAGGAACGTGGGGTAGGTGAGGATCAGCGCCAGCTTGGAGTCGAAGATGCCGAACTTGAACACCATGGTGGCGAGCGGGATGAACAGGATGCTGGGCGGAATCAGGTAGGCGAGGAAAATGGCCAGGCCGGTCTGGCGCGAGCCCTGGAAGCGCAGCCGCTCGATGGCGTAAGCGGCGAACACGCTCGCCGCCAGCGACCCGAAGGTGGCGACGACCGATACCAGGATCGTGTTCCACATCCAGCTCGGATAGGCGGTGTGGAAAAGGAGCTTGCTGAAGTGTTCGAACGTCGGGTGCTTGACCCAGAACGGGTTGCCCTCGGTGGACAGCAGCTCGGCATTCGGCTTGATCGACGTCACCGCCATCCAGTAGAACGGAAACAGCAGCACGACCAGAAACACGCCGAGCGGGATGTACACCGTCACCACCTTGCGCGGCAGCGACACCAGGTAGGCCATGCCAGCGGTTTGCTCGGTGTCTTTCATGCTTTTACTGTCACTTAGTCCTTCGTGCCCTGCTGCCAACGCCTGCGCTGCAAGCCGAAGTAGCTGAACAGGATCGCAGCCAGCAGGAACGGGATCATGGCCGTTGCGATGGCCGCGCCCTCGCCCAATGCTCCCCCCGGTATCGCGCGCTGGAACGACAGCGTCGCCATCAAGTGCGTGGCGTTGATCGGACCTCCGCGCGTCAGCACCCAGATGAGCTGGAAGTCGGTGAAGGTGAACAGCACGGAGAACGTCATCACCACGGCGATGATGGGCGAGAGCATGGGCAGCGTCACGGTCCAGAACTTCTGAAACGGGGTGGCGCCGTCGATGGCAGCGGCCTCGTAGAGCGAGGGCGAGATGGTCTGCAGCCCGGCCAGCAGCGAGATGGCGATGAACGGCACACCGCGCCAGACGTTGGCGATGATGACGGACATGCGCGCCAGGACGGGTTGGCCCAGAAAATCGATGTAGGTATGTATGATCCCGAGCCGCTGCAGCATCCAGCTCACGATCCCGAACTGGGCATCGTAGATCCACCAGAAGGCGATCGCCGACAGGACCGTGGGAACGATAAAAGGCAACAGGACGATGGCCCGGATGGAGGCCTTGAACGGGATGTGCTCGTTGAGCAGCAGCGCGAGCCACAGGCCGAGCGCGAACTTGGCCACGCTGGCGATGCCGGTGTAGAGGAAAGTGTTCCAGACCGACAGCCTGAAGACACTGTCGGTGACCAGCCACTGATAGTTCTCGATGCCGATCCACTCACCCGGCCGGCCCACCTTGGCGTCGGTGAAGCCGAGAAACACGCCCAGGCCCAGGGGATAAGTCAGGAACAGCAATAGCAACGCGCCCGCCGGCAGCATGAACAGCAGCCCCAGGAAGTGACGGTTGTCGAACAGCCTGCCGACGAACGACGGCGCCCCTGGCGGCTGAGCCGTCCCGGGCACGAACTGCGTCTGCGGTGCGTTCATGGCAGGCCCCCGCAGCGGAGCGCTAGCCGTAAAACCGTTTGGCGCGACGCTCGGCCATGCGGATCGCGTCCTGCACGGAAGCCGAGCCGGTGGCGGCCTGAGCGATCATGTCTACGACGGCAAAGTCCGCCATCGCCGCCGCGGAAGCCGCGCCGAGCTTCCCTGGCCAGCCGTTGGGCAGCATCAGTTTGACCGCGTCGCGGTACGCAAAGCGCTTGGGGTCCGACTTCCACACCGGGCTCGACTCGTAGTAGCGCAGCGGTTGGGTCACGAATCCCAGCGAGGCCTCCATCCACGCCTCGTATTGCTCCTTCTCCCACATGAACCTCAAATACTCTTTGGCCGCCTGCGGATATTTGCTGTACTTGAACAGCACGGCGGTGAAGGCGAGTCCCATCTCCGTGGGCCGGCCGATCGGCCCGATCGGCATGTTGGCGTGAAAGATATCGTCGGCCATCGCCTTGACCTTGGGATCGGCGGAGTTCTTGGCCGCGTAGTAAATGGACACGCCGTTCGCCGTCAAACTGATCTCTCCCGCGAGGAACGCCTTGTTGTTGCTGGGATCCAGCCACGACAACGTGCCCGGCGCGAAGGTCTCGTACAGCTTCTTCGCATACTCGAGCGCCGCCTCGGTTTCCTTGGAGTTGATCGCTACCCGACTGCTCTCGTCCACGAGCCTGCCGCCGTGCGACCAGAGCAACCAGTGACACCAGATGTTCGCGTCGCCGGTGGCGTGACCCAGCGCCATGCCGGGCGGCGTGCCTTTCGCCTTGAGCGCCTGGCACAGTCTGAGAAAGCCTTCGGTGTCACGCGGGATGCCGTTGAACCCCGCGGCTTTGACCTGGCTCGCGCGGTACACGATTGCGCTTGCCCCCGCGCCCATGGGGATACCGATCCAGCGGCCACCGCTGGTGCCGTACTGGCGGGCGAGGTCATACCAGCCGTCGTATTTCTTGCCGAGGTATTCGGCCACATCGGAGACATCTGTGAGCTTGTCGGGGTACAGGTGCGCATCGTCGTTCGTGCCGATGATGATGTCCGGCCCGCTCCCGACATTCGCGGCCACGGCCGCCTTGGGCCGCAGGTCCTCCCAGTTCTCGCTTTCCACCGTGACCGCGATACCGGTGGTCTCGGTAAATCGTTTGCTGTTTGCCAGCCATTGGTCTTCGTCGCCCTGCACGAAGCGCTTCCAGCGCAGCACGCGCAGCGCGGCTCCGGGCTCGGGCTTCAACGACAATTGCTGAGCCGACGCGTCACGCGCCAGAAGGGACTGCCCGAGCGCTGCCGATGCGGCGATGCCTCCCGTCGTCTTGAGAAAATCGCGGCGCGTATGGGTCTTCATATGGTCCTTTGATCTGGGCGCGGTCTAGGCCAGCCGTTTGCCGCTCGCGGGGTCGAACAGGTAGGTCTTCGCGGGTACCGGCTGCAGCCGGATGGCTTCGCCGGGCTTGAAAATGTGACGCTCGCGCGAGACGACGGTCACTTCGGTGTCGGAAAGCCGGCAGTAGACTTGCGTATCGGCGCCGGTAGGCTCCACCACGATCACCTCTGCGGGTACCCCGCCCTCGTTGATCACGAAGTGCTCCGGGCGCACACCGAGCGTCACGTCGCGCCCGTCCACCTCGCGGCACGCCGGCGCCGGCAACTCGCTGCCGTTCGACAGCTTCACCGCGGACGCGTTACCGGGCGCAAAGCGACCGGGCAAGAAGTTCATGGCAGGCGAGCCGATGAAGCCGGCGACGAACAAATTCGCCGGATCGTCGTACAGCTCCAGAGGGGAGCCGATCTGCTCCACGTTGCCGCCGTTCATCACCACGATCGTGTCGGCCATGGTCATGGCTTCGATCTGATCATGCGTCACGTACACCGAGGTGGTCTTGAGCCGCAGGTGCAGCTCCTTGATCTCGGTGCGCATCTGCACTCTCAGTTTGGCGTCCAGGTTCGACAGCGGCTCATCGAACAGGAACACCTGCGGATCGCGCACGATGGCGCGGCCCATGGCCACACGCTGGCGCTGACCGCCCGAAAGCTGACGCGGATAGCGCTCGAGGTACTCGGTCAGGCCGAGGATCTTGGCCGCCACGTCGACCCGTTGCCGCATCTCCTCCCGGCTCCTGCCCGCCAGCTTCATGCTGAAGGCCATGTTGTCGAACACGGTCATGTGCGGATACAGCGCGTAGTTCTGAAACACCATCGCGATATCGCGGGCCTTGGGCGGGATGTTGTTGACGACTTTGTCTCCGATCCGGATCTCGCCGCTGGTGATCTCCTCGAGGCCGGCGACCATGCGCAGCAGGGTCGATTTGCCGCAGCCGGAGGGACCCACGAGCACCACGAACTCGCCATCGCCGATGGAGATGTCGACACCGTGGACGACTTCGACGCGGCCGAACGCTTTGCGCACACCCTTCAACTGGACAGAGGCCATGGGCGGTGCCTACGCAGGGTGCAGCCGGAAGCGAGCGCGCTCTCGTTCTGATTGTGCGCTGCAAGAGCGGATCGTGGACGATGCCACTCCGGTCTCCTCCTCAAGTCTTGTTTTATTCCGAAAGGCAGTCTAACTGAATTGCGGATTTAGCGGCAACGGTCGGAAAAATGCCGAAGCGGGCGCCAGCGCTGAGCCGACGGCGATGGTGCCCTATGGCATACTAGCGGCCGACCGCGTCGGCGGGAGGCCGGCTGAAAGACGGAGATGAGCGACGTGAGCGGCAGACTGCAAGGCAAGACCGCGTTGGTGACCGCAGCGGCCCAGGGCATTGGCCGCGCCACCGCGTTGGCCTACGCGCGCGAGGGCGCGGCGGTGATCGCCACCGACATCAACACCGAGAGGCTGGGCGAGATCGCTTCCACGCCGGGTATCAAAGTCCGCAGGCTCGACGTAACCGACCCGGCTGCCATCGCGTCTCTGGCAAAAGAGGTCGCCACACCCAATGTGCTGGTCAACTGCGCCGGGTTCGTGCACCACGGCACCGTTCTCGACTGCAGCATGAAGGACTGGGACTTCTCCTTCAATCTCAACGTGCGCTCCATGTACCTGCTGATCCAGGCGCTTCTGCCGCGCATGTTGGATAACGGCGGCGGTTCGATCGTCAACATCGCGTCGGTGGCGGGCAGCATCAAGGGCATCCCCAACCGCTTCGTGTACGGCGCGAGCAAGGCCGCCGTGATCGGCCTCACCAAGTCCATCGCGATCGACTACGTCAAGCGCGGGATTCGTTGCAACGCCGTGTGCCCCGGCACCATCGACACCCCTAGCCTGGGAGATCGCATCAATGCCTTTGCCGACCCGGTGAAGGCCCGAGCGGATTTCATCGCCCGCCAGCCCATGGGACGGTTGGGCACGGCCGAGGAGATCGCCGATCTGTGCGTCTACCTCGGCAGCGATGAGTCGGTGTTCATGACCGGCCAGACGGTGATCAACGACGGCGGTGTATCGCTTTGACCGTGGGGCGGAAATAACCGGAAGGAGAAGACATGAGACTGGTACGTTACGGTGACGCAGGCAAGGAGAAGCCCGGGATGCTGGACGCTCAGGGCGCCATTCGCGATCTGTCCGGCGTGGTCGCCGACATCGATGGCAGCGCGCTCTCCCCAGAGGGCCTCGCCAAGCTGCGCGGCCTGAAAGTGGACGGGCTGCCCAAGGTGCCCGGCAACCCGCGTCTGGGCCCGCCGGTGGCCACCCCGAGCAAGCTGGTCGCGATCGGGTTGAACTATTCGGACCACGCTAAAGAGGCCAACCAGGCGCTCCCCTCCGAGCCCATCATCTTCATGAAGGCGACGTCGGCGATCTGCGGTCCCAGCGATGCGGTGATCCTGCCGAAGGGCTCGAAGAAGGGCGACTGGGAAGTGGAGCTCGCATTCGTGATCGGCAAGAAAGCGCAGAGCGTGAGCGAGGCCGATGCGCTCGGCTATGTGGCCGGGTATCTGATCTGCAACGATGTGTCGGAGCGGGAATGGCAGCTGGAGCGCGGGCCCACCTGGGACAAGGGCAAAGGTTTCGATACCTTCGCACCGCTCGGCCCGTGGCTGGTGACCACGGACGAGATCCGTGATCCGCAGGCGCTTGCCATGTGGCTCGATGTCAACGGCAAGCGTATGCAGACCGGCAATACCAGCACCATGATCTTCGGGGTCAAGAAGCTGGTATCGTACATTTCGCAGTGCATGTCGCTGCTGCCCGGCGACGTCGTGACGACTGGCACGCCGCCCGGCGTCGGATTGGGCGTCAAGCCGACCCCGGTGTTCCTCAAGCCCGGCGACAGCATGCGTCTGGGCATCGATGGGCTCGGTGAGCAGAAACAGCAGGTGACAGGCGGATAGCGCTCTGCACGGCACGCTCCCCGATAGGGCGCATCCATTCGATGCGCCCTTTCGTTTTTCGGTGGCGCTGCGTAAGCCTGCGGCTCGACTACGTCGAGCGCCGCACGACTCGCTTTGTCGAGAAATCCAAGTCGATCGACGCAGCGGTGAAACGCTTCGGGCGAGTCCGAGCGCGGCGCCCGCAGAGGCCGCGCACCCGGCATGCTTGTGCCCAGCAGCGCGCTCGGCGCGCGCAAGCTTGGTGTCGATCGGTCGCGAGTCGCGGCTGACATTTCGTTAACAGCCCACGCTCTGGCCTGAACATTGCGTTGATCCAGGCGGGATGTTGATGGAGAGCGGTCATGGGTAGCAGAGACGACGTCGGCATAGAGATGAAGCAAGCGCGGCCCATCCTGAACGAGCGGGATTATCAAAACGCCAAGGCCTTGTTGGCCAAGGAGATGCACCAGAAGCACACGGAACGCGTCTGGGCGCGTCTGGAAGCGCTGATGCAGGAGGTGGCCGAGTACGAGCGACGTTTTCTGGAAGGCGAGGAAGACGACGCCTCGCGATGGGTCGAGTACGCCTACGCCTCGGTCCTCGAGGAAACCGACGCGCCACAGCGCCGTTGGTCAGATTCCTTTGACGAATGAGTTAAGCGCGTCAATTTCCAGATCGTAGCCTGACCCGCTCGGGGTTTCGCCCCGGCGGGATTTGCTCCCCCGGCGCTCGAGCCTGAGCGCCCAACCGCTCTCTTCCGCGTTTCGCCGCTTGTCTGGCTCCGTTGCGGACGCGGCTCCGAGCCCCTACACTGCCCGTAGCACGTCCACCGGCGCGACTGCACGCTGCCTCACGCATCTGCCACACGCATGAGCCAGTGCCTCACATGAACACACGGATCTATTTGCTGGCCTTCGGCGCAGCTCTGTCGGCCCTCTCGGCCAACGCGGAAGACGAGGTCGCCCGCGGCTATGCATTGGCCGGCGAGAAGGGATGCTTCGAGTGTCACACGATGAGCTACGCATACATCGGCCCATCGTTCCGCGCGTTGGCCGAGAGGTATCGCCTCGACCCCGATACGCGCGCCCAATTGCCCGGGATCATCCGTGCCGGAAGCCGCGGGCACTGGGGAGAGCGCTTCGCCATGCGGCCGCGGACCCATCTCACCGACGAGCAGGTCAACGCGCTGATCGACTGGATCTTGTCGCAGTAGGCCCGGCCCTGCAGCGCACGTCCGTCTCGAACGGCGCGTGGCGCGTGTGCTTCACCTCCGGCTAAACTAAGCGTTTCCCGCGTACCAGGAGGAGTTCACATGCAGTACGTCAATCTGGGCTCGACCGGGCTCAAAGTCTCGCGCATCTGCCTCGGTTGCATGACCTATGGCTCGCCCAAGTGGCGCGACTGGGTCCTGGACTACGATCAGGCCAAGCCCTTCATCCGCAAGGCGCTCGATTCGGGTATCAATTTCTACGATACCGCCGACGTGTACTCGCTGGGCGAGAGCGAAGTGGTTCTGGGCAAGGCCCTCAAGGAGTTCGGGGTCCAGCGCGACAAAGTCGTGGTCGCCACCAAAGTGAACAGCCCGATGGGCGACGATCCCAACCAGCGCGGACTGTCGCGCAAGCACATCATGCACGCCATCGACGACAGTCTCCGCCGCCTGCAGCTGGACTACGTGGACCTGTACCAGATTCACCGCTTCGACAAGAACACGCCGATCGAGGAGACGCTGGACGCGCTGAGCGATGTGGTGAAGTCCGGCAAGGCCCTATACATCGGCGCCTCTTCCATGTACGCCTGGCAGTTCGCCAAGATGCTGTACACGGCGGACCTGCGCGGCTACGAGCGCTTCGTCACCATGCAGAACCACTACAATTTGGTGTACCGCGAGGAGGAGCGGGAGATGAACCCGCTGTGCCGCGACCAGGGCGTAGGGCTGATCCCGTGGAGCCCGCTGGCGCGCGGCTTCGTCACCGGCAACCGGCGCAGGGAGGACAAGGGTGAAACCAAGCGCGCGAAGAGCGATGACTTCGCTCATCAGATGTATTACCGCGACTCCGACTTCACGGTGGTGCAGCGCGTGACCGAGATCGCGAAAAAGCGCGGCGCGTCGAACGCCCAAATCGCCCTCGCCTGGCTGCTGCAGCAACCCGGTGTCTCCGCTCCGATTATCGGCGCGAGCAAGATGACCCATCTCGAGGACGCGGTGAAAGCGCTCGAGATCAAGCTCGGCGACGAGGAGCTGAAGGCGCTGGCCGAACCCTATGAGCCGCATCCGGTATTGGGGCATTCCTGAGCTTGCAATGGCGTCGCGCCCGCTCCGAGCAGACACGCCGGAGCGTGAGTCAGGGACGACGCCCCAAAGCTGAGGCAGTGACCACGGACGTGCATACCCACCGCCTGTGCACCGCACCCATGATGGATTGGTCGGACCGGCATTGCCGGTATTTTTTCCGCCAGCTGTCGCGGCGTGCGGTCGTGTACACGGAGATGATCACCACCGGCGCACTGATACACGGCAACGTGGAGCGGCACTTGCGCTTCCACCCGGAAGAGCATCCGATCGCGCTGCAGCTCGGCGGCAGCGACCCGGCCGAGCTGGCCGACTGCGCGCGCTTGGGTGAGCGGTGGGGCTACGACGAGATCAACCTCAACTGCGGGTGTCCTTCCGAGCGCGTGCAGCATGGCGCGTTCGGCGCCTGCCTCATGCGTGAACCCGAGCTGGTGGCTGACTGCGTGAAGGCGATGCAGGCCGCGGTCGGCGTCCCAGTCACGATCAAACACCGCCTCGGAATCGATCGCATCGAGGACTACGACTTCGCGCACCGCTTCGTGCAGGCGCTCGCGCGCGCCGGCTGCCGGACGTTCATCGTGCACGCGCGCAACGCGGTGCTGAAGGGCCTGAGCCCGAAGGACAACCGCGAGATCCCGCCGCTGCGCTACGCCGAGGTCTACCGACTGAAGCGGGAGTTCCCGGAGCTCACCATCGTGATCAACGGTGGCATCGGGAGCTGCCCGCAGATCGAGCAGCACCTCGGCCACGTCGACGGCGTGATGCTGGGGCGTGCGGCTTACCATGACCCCTATGCTCTCGCGCGGGCCGACGGTTACCTCCACGGTCACTCGCCGCCGCCGACGCGCGCTCGGGTGGTCCGAGCGATGCACGAGTACGCACGCAGCGAACGGGTCCTGGGCACCTCGCTGCGGGCTATCGCGCGCCACATGCTGGGCCTGTTCCACGGTCAGCCCCGGGCGCGGCTCTGGCGCCAGATGCTGTGCGACGCTGCTGCACTCGCGCGCAACGATCCGGAGCTGCTGCTGGAGGCGCTGGAAGTCACGGCCGATGTCGAACCACCGCACCCGTCCGCGGCCCACGCCCCGTGGGCCGACAGCCCGGCCGGGCTGTAACAAGCATCAGGCTGTAGCCGGGCGGGACGCCGCGGAGGCTTCAGACGGTTTGCCGGAGATAGCGCCTCATGAGCGCAGGAGTGAGGCCCCCCAGGATCAACCACATCATCGCGGACACCGCCAGAGAGCCTGCGACGAAAGCGCGGGCCAGGTCCGGCGGCACGACATCGTCCGAGTGGACCCCCCGCGGTGCTCCGATCAGGTGCGGCAGCGCGATCAGTGCGATGCCGAGCAGTTTCAGCGCCATCGACCTCGGGAACACGATGCACGCCAAGCCCGCCGCGGTCGCCAGTGCCGCAGTGATCCACCAAAGCTGACGAGCGACGAGGTCGGCGGCATGCGCTCCCGGCAACTCCGGCGCTAAGCCGAGCGCGGGTGCGAGAGAGAAGCTCAAGAAACCGGCGAGCCCCCAGAGCAAGCCCCGGCGCCAGCTCACCTCACCCCGCAGCGCGCAGGAACCCGCCAGAAGCAGGGCGAACCCGCACGCACCGACGCAGGTGAAGAGAAGCGAATACGCGGCTCGCTCGACGCCTGCTCCCGCTGCTGCATGGGCTTGCGCTGCGCTCTCCAGTGCTTCGGCCCGAAGAATCAGCGGAACCAAGAACAGCTGTTGCAAACACCAGGCGACCGCGCCCGCTGCCAGGCCGGCGATCAGGGCAGGCAACAACAACCCGCGCAACGACGGTGCGCGCTCGCGCAAAACCGTCAATGGCACGGGAAATTCAGACTATGGCGGGTATCGTGGGCCGCGTCGTGGATGGCCGCGGGACCGGCGAAGCCTACGACGTAGAGGACGGCGAATCCGAGGGCAATGGCGGCTACAACGGGCCACAGCCCGGTGCGCGCCCGCACGCCAACGCCGCCATCCAGTTTTTCCGAAGAGGTCATCGCCAACCGCATGGTCATTCCCTCCTGTGCTGTTCCCGTCTTATAGACCACGGCCGTGTTGTCCGCAACCGCATCCTCGTGGTTATACTCCGCCGTTAAGGCACACGGGAGGACACCACAATGCCGGGCGATGCCAGATCAGAGCGCCAGAGCGCGCCCCGCAGCGTACGCGTGTGGGACATTCCCGTGCGCGTTTTTCACTGGTCGCTCGTCGCCCTGATCATCGTGTCCTTCACGACGGCGCAGATCGGGGGCAACGCCATGCGGATCCATGAGCTGTCGGGGTTCACCATCCTGACGCTCGTACTGTTCCGCGTGCTGTGGGGTTTGTTCGGCAGCACCCATGCGCGGTTCTCCGATTTTGTGCGCCGCCCGAGGCACGCGATCGAGTATGCGAGGGCGCTCAGGCGGGGACAGCCTGCCTTCTACGCAGGCCATAATCCTCTGGGAGGTTGGATGATCGTGGCGCTGCTCCTGTGCCTGCTGCTGCAAGCGGGAACCGGGCTATTCGCCAACGATGACATCATGACCGAAGGACCTCTCTACGACTGGGTGTCCAAGCGCACCAGCGACCTTCTGAGCGAGATCCATGAGGTCAACTTCTACGTGCTGGCGGTGCTGATCGCGCTGCACGTCGCCGCCGCCTTCTATTATCTGTGGGGCAAGCGCGAGAACCTCATCCTGCCCCTGTTCACCGGGCGCAAACACCTGCCCCGGGCACACGATGTTCCTGCGTCGCGAGCAGCGCCGCTGTGGCTCGCGGCGCTGCTCCTAGCGCTGTGCGCGGGTGGGGTCTACTTCCTGGTGAGATAAAGGGAAGGCGAAGCCACGCGCCATCGCGCGTGGCGCCCAATTGAAAATCGCAGACCGCTACTTGTTGCGGTACTTGTCGTGGCAGGCCTTGCAGGCTTTGCCGGTGTCACCGACCTGGGCCTTGAGCGCGTTGAAGTCTCCGCTCTGGGCGACCTCGGCCAGCTTCGCGGTCTCCTGTTGCATCTTTTCGAGCTTGCCCTTGAAGTCGTCCATGTTCTCCCAGATCTCGGGCTTGGCCTTGGTGTTGCCGCCTGTGTCGGTCCCGGGCTGGAACCCTTGAAGCGGCAACTTACTCACGAAGGCGACGATGTCTGCGTGCTTGATCGCCGCTTCCTTGTCGTAGGGTAACTTGCCTTGCGCCATGGCGGCCAGCGGTCCGAAGTTTTGGCCGACAAGAAACATTGCAGACTGCCGGTACTTGATCGCATCCTCGGGTTTCATCTGCGCTAACGCCACCACGCCAGCACCCAGCGCCATACCACCCAGCAGGACAGCCGCAGCGTATTTCTTCATGGTTGCTCCTCCGCGCTGAAAAACGGGGCGATTCTAACACGCTGTCGATTTCGCTCGCCGCTGCATAGGCGCAGGGCTGCGAGCAAAGAGCGCTGCGCCGCGCACGCAAGACAGGCTCGTCAAGCCCGCACCACGCGCGGTGCGCAGATCAGTTCACGCGGATGGCGTCGGCGTAGCAGTACAGCTCGGGTTTGCTGGAGGGCTTCGAGCGCCCGTCCAGGCAGATGGCGTTGATCAGGGCATCGGCGCCGGCATCGGAGGCGACGCGCTTCATGGCATCCATGCCGTCGGCCTCGGACCTGAAGGTCGGGAAGGAGGTGATGTTGATGCGCCACGAGTCGATCCACACATGCTCGATGAGGGTGTACTGGCTTTGCAATAGGTCCGGCGTCTGGTAGACCTTGATCTCGGAAGCGGCGACCTTGGGCTTGCCGGCCGCGCCCTTGGATGCGCACCCGGCCGCAGCGACCAGCAGCAGGGCGGCCGCGACGCAGCAGAGTCCACGAACGGCAACGCATGGGTGGGGGTTTTGATGTTCCACGGCTCAGCTCCGAAGTTGGATTCAGCGAATATTACCCCTTGCCAGGCCGTCTGTGGGCGCCGGTTTATGACGGATACTTGCGCTGCAGATCGGCCACCTGCTCGGCGCTTAGGAACTTCGCCGGGTGCCCACGCAGAAGCAGGTGCAGTTTGGCCGTCTCCTCCAGCTCCTCCGTGGCGTAGACCGCCGTCTCGAGATCCTTGCCGGCCACCACGGGTCCGTGATTGCTGAGCAGGACGGCATGATGGCTGCGCGCCACCTCGCGCACCGCATTGGCCAGGGTAACGTCGCCGGGTGGGTAGTAGGGCAGCAGAGCAAGCCTGCCGATCTTCATCACGTAGTAGGCGGTGATGGGTGGGATCGGATTCGAGGGGTCGGTATCGGCGAGCACGGATACCGCCACCGAGTGGGTGGAGTGGAGGTGCACGATGGCGCCCGCGCCGGGCCGTTCCGCATACATGGATAGATGAAGGAACGCCTCCTTGGTGGGCTTGCCGCCGGAGATGGCGTTCCCGCTGTTGTCCACCTTGGACAGCGTCGCGGGATCGAGCCGCCCGAGACACGAGTTCGTGGGGGTCATCAGAAAGCCACCATCGACTCGCGCGCTGATGTTGCCCGAGCTCCCGGCCGTCAGCCCGCGGTCGTACATCGACTTTCCGAACCAGCAGATCTCTTCGCGCAGTTTCGATTCGACCATGGCCGGATGGTTAACGGTTCTAAGGCTGGACCCTGAATGCTTTGGTGAAGAAATCCGGCGCACCGAAGTTGCCGGATTTCAATGCCAGCGCGAGCCGCGGATCGCCGATGCTGAAGGTCCAGGGCACGCCGGGGTCGATCTCCGGCCCGATCAACAGTCCGTGCACGCCAAGCGCGCTCACGACCGCGCCCGAGGTCTCCCCGCCCGCCACCACCAGGCGCCTTACGCCCTTGGCGACGAGGCCCTGCGCGATCCGGCCCAGCGTGCGCTCGATCATGGCACCTGCCTCGTCGCGGCCGATCTTGTTCTGTGCGGCGCTCACCTGCTCCGGCGCGACGGTCGAATAGATGAGGACCGGTTTGTCGCCAAGCCGCGTATCGGCCCAGGCCAGCGCCTCCTGTGCTTGGTCGCGGCCGGCGGCGATGGCCAGCGGATCGATGCCGAAGGCCTGGTGATCCCTCTTCATCTCGGCCACCTGCCCCTGGGTCGCAACCGAGCAGCTTCCGGCCAGCACTGCGGTCGGACCGGCGACCTTTGGCAGTTCGTAGCGCTGGCCGGCCTTGAGCAAGCCGGCGCGCACGAAGTTGGCTGGCAATCCCATCGCCATACCCGAGCCTCCGGTGACCAGCGTGAGGTGGGCGCAGGCTTCGCCCAGCGACACCAAGTGCTCGTCGGTGATCGCGTCGAGGATGACGTGGCGAATGCCGCTCCGACCGAGCCCGTCGAGCGCCTCACGTACGGCGCGGGAGCCGTTGACCACTGTGGTGTATTGAACCAGCCCCACCTTGTGCCTCGTCTGCCGCTGCAGCACCCTCACCAGAGACGGGTCGGTCATGGGCGTGAGCGGGTGGTGACGCATGCCGGACTCGGACAGCAGCTCGTCGCCGACGAACAGGTAGCCCTTGTAGACCGTGCGCTTGTTGGTGGGAAATGCCGGGTTGAACACGGTGAGACCTGCGCCCAGCGCATCCAGCAGCGCATCGGCGACCGGCCCGATGTTGCCCGCGTCGGTGGAGTCGAACGTGGAGCAGTACTTGAAGTAGTATTGCCGCGCCCCATGGCCGCGGAGCCAATCCAGGGCCGCGACCGACATCCGCACCGCCTCCTCCACCGGATTGCTGCGCGACTTGAGCGCGATGATGATGCAGTCCGCCTGCGGGACGTCCAGGCCCGCCTCGGGCACGCCCAGCAGCTGGATGGTGCGCATCCCGGCCTTGACCAGCGTGTTGGCCAGGTCGGTCGCACCGGTGAAGTCGTCGGCAATGCAGCCGAGCAGGAGCTTCAGTGGGGGAGTCCTCTTGTGCGAGTTACGCGTCGCTGGCAGCGGCTGGCGGCCTCACTTCCAATGAGGCGGCCAGGTCTTCTGGAAATAGGGCAGCGCCTCTATGCGCTTGATCCATGCGGCGACCGTGGGCCCGATGGCACCGCTCAGGGCGAGGTCCGGCTTTTTCTTCTCCATCCGCAGCGTGAGCGCGATGAGCGGATAGAGCGTGAAGTCCGCCGCAGACAGCTCGCCCGCGAGGTAGTGGCCCCGGATCAGGCTTTCCCACTGCGCCAGCTCCCGCGTCAAACCCTGCCGGCCCTCATCGATCTTGTCCGGATCCCACTTGTCCTGCGGCGTGAACAGCACCTGGTCGACCAGCTTCTCCATTGCGACCGCGTAGTATTGGTCTGCCTCTTGAACCATGCGCCTGACCAGGGCGCGCTGCCGAGCGTCGCCCGGGAACAGCTTCGGACCCGGGTACTTTTCGTCCAGGTATTCGACGATCGCCACCGACTCATACAGGGCGAAGCCATCGTCCACGACAGCCGGCACCCTGTGCCGAGGGTTGATGGCCAAGTACTCGGGCTTGCGCAAGTCGCCCGCCGAGAAGGACAGCGTCTTGTGGTCATAGGCGACCCGCTTGTGCTCCAGGGCGAGCCAGACGCGCCATGCATAGGGCGAGCCGGACCCGTAGTAAAAGATAAGCGCCATCAGACCGAGCTCGCCGAGGTGGCCTCGAGCGCGCAGCCGGCGATCTTCCAGCTTCCGTCCGGCTGCTGTTCCATGACGTAGAAGGCCACCACCAGCAAATTGTCGGGCGTCACGATTTCCAGCGGTTGCACCGGCTGCTCCGACAGCACGAAGTGCTCCAGAAACCGGACGGTCCGCGGCCGGTACACGGCGCTGTAGCCGGTGCGCACCATGTGCATGAACTCGCCGGGCGTGTGGAACTGCTGCTGGATGGCCGGCGACGCGAAGGAGAAGGCGGCGTCTGCGTCATCGCGCCTGAACGCGTCGAGCTGGGACGCGATGACCGTGCGAATCGATGCCCAGTCTTCCTGCGACAATTCATTTTGCGCCGCCATGAGCGCTGCTGCGCCCGCCCACATGCCAGCGGCGAGCAACAGGCTGGACACGAGCTGAGCGTAGCGTTTCATGCGGCGTGGACCACGGCGTCCCTGGGCACAGCGCACATCCTACTACTCTTCGCCGTCACGAGCCGGGAAGGCAACAGCGTCGCGGTCGGGCGACGCCGCTGCCTATAATGCTCACATGGACGAGATTGTCCTTCGCGCCGCTCGCAAGTGGCCCGATGTCCCTGCGGTCTACGGCTGGCTCAACCTCGGCCGACGCGGCCACTGGTCGATCAAGGGCGAGCGCATCGCCAATGCGGCGTTGACCGGCTTTATCGGCCGCAACTATGCCTGTGACGCCATGGGGCGCTGGTTCTTCCAGAACGGTCCTCAGCGCGTCTTCGTGGCGCTGGAGTACGTGCCTTATGTGTACCGCACACGCCCGCTGGAGGGCGGCGGAGTGGGCTTGACTGCGCACACCGGTGCGCCGGCCGGGATGCCTCGCGCTGCCTGGCTGGATGACGCCGGCGCCGTCTTGGTCGAGACGGAGCTGGGGGTGGGCGTGGTTCACGACCTGGATCTTCCGGGGCTGCTGGGGTCGCTATGCGGATCTTCGGGCGAGCCGCTGGACGACGTGGTGATCGAGCGGCTGCTGGCTGACCCACCGAGTGCTGAGCCCGGCGTGGCGCGGCTGAGGCTAGGCGAACTGACGCTGTGCTTAGCACACATTCGCTCGGCGGAGGTGCCCGCGCGCTTCGGATTCGATCCCGACCCCCGCCCCGCTCCCGGTGAGCCGGAGTGCTAAGGGTGGACTGAACAGGCAGGATGCCCAGACGCGATTTCGAAGCTGCTCTTTCTCGGCACCAGCCCGTCTCAAGCCGGATCTACTTGATGCGCCGGCGGCTGTATTCGTCCTCCAGATTGTCGCGGTAGTAGCTGACCATTGAGGGCGCAGCCATGAGCCGGCGGTGCACCTCGGTGGGGACCTTGGCGTACTGCCATATGCTGCCGTCGGTCAGCTCCACTTCCAGGGTCTGGGAGCCGGGATCGTAACCCACCGAGCGGATCTGGCTGGAGTTGACTTTCTTGCGTTCCATTGACGGGCCTCTTAGAACCGGATGGCATGAGCAAAAGGAAGCTCCTTTTGATCCGTCATGCCCCACGCAATGCTACCAAGCTTTTGCCGGGCGACGGGGCGGCCCGACATGTGACTCATTCAAGGAGACCGACGTGGCAAGCTTGCGCTTGCCTTACCTGCGGATGACACCACAGCCGAACTGCTGACGCGCGCGCCTGGCTACTGACTGGCTTCCTGCACGATCTCGCGCAGGAGCCGATCAACCCGCTCAAGAGCCTCTGCCGCGGGGCCACTGCCCTCCGGTCGCGGGCGGCGATACACCAGATGCACCTTACCCGCGTCGCCCGGCAGCATGTAGATCGCAATCCCGAATGGACAGAACGCCAACAGCCGCGGATCGGCCTGCATGACCTGCCGCGACAGCGTCGCGCTGCAAAATTCCAACACTTCGGCGCGCGTGTAAATCTTATCGACGACGCCCAGATCCTTGCCTGTGCGTTCGAGCATCTCGCCCACCTTGGATTCGTGGTTCACGACCAGACCGCGATTCTCGATCGCCAGCAACAGCTGCTGCTTTACGTCGTCGAAACTGCCGTCCGCCGTCACTTCCATGACCGGTTCGGTCCGTGCGGCAGCGGAGCCGGCTGCCCCGCCCGGCACTGTTGCGACCCACCATAGAGCCAACCCGAACGCCACGTAGAGGAGGGCGGCGCGGCGACTCGGAGCATGTACTGTCATGGCGTCGTATCGCACCCGATGGCGTGAGGCTGCACTCTAACCCGGCGCACCGGTGGATCGATGTAGCACGACAGGGGCAGGAGCGCAAAAGGATCTCGCTGGCGATGACCGAGCGCCGGCGAAGGCGGGGCAGGCGAAACAGCGCTGCCGCGTGGCTGAACGCGCAGCCTCAAAACACCACCGCAAGCCAGACTCAGCTACAGTCGCTCGACCGGCGGGTGGACCATCGACTCGATCAAACCGCGCGCCGGACTCGCCCTGCCCCGGTTCGGGGCTTACTGCGGCCCCTGAAGGACAAAGCCCGCGGAGGTTACTGGTATCCTCACGGATGCAGACCTCCCGCGAGCATCCTGGAAGCTAAAGCTTAGTTCGGCCGGTTACCAGAAACCGGGAACGGCCAAGCTGCGGGCGCGGGAGCGGGTTTTGGCGCTGCCGGAGCAGCTGGCTCTGAC
>DATJVW010000056.1:0-2974 GCA_035501675.1 Burkholderiales bacterium | reverse complement strand
ATCGAGTTGATGATCGTGGTCGCGATCATCGGCATTCTTGCCGCGATCGCGATCCCGGCGTACCAGGACTATACGGTTCGTTCGAAGGTGACTGAAGGCTTGAACCTGGCTTCGGCGGCGAAGACCACCGTGGCCGAGGGGTTCCAGTCGAACGGCCTCACCGGCGTGACGGCCGCTGCGACGGGTTGGGCGGCCGGACCGTTCGTGCCGACCAAGTACGTGCTCTGCGTCGGCATCGCCGACGGTACTGGTGCCGCCGCCGCTGGCAGCTGCGCTGGAACGTTGGGCGGGGCCCCCGGCATGATCACGATCGTCTATGACCCGCTCGGAATCACTCAGGTGGCGGCGGGTGCCAACATCATCACCATGACGCCCTCGGTGTCCAAGGCGGTGCTCGCGAACGGTGCGGGCGCCGCGGTCGGCAACGTGGACTGGTCCTGTGCGTCGGCCACGAACACGACGGCGACCAACCTTACACTGCCGGTGGGCGCACCTGGCACTCTGCTTGCCAAGTACGCTCCGACGCAGTGCAAGTAATCGACTTCTGAGACTTAGTCCGGAAGTCCTTCGAGCCCCGGCCTCGTGCCGGGGCTTTCTTTTTGCGTTTGCCCCTGCCCAATTGTGACGCGTACCCCGCCGCTCCGGCGGCTCCGTCATTCAGAATTCACTGGGATTTTACATTTGCGCATCGCTGTCCCTGTCCGGGTAAACTTCGAGTGCCCGGCTTAGGTTGCTCACCATAAGTTCATGAATGACAACGCCTCTTTAGCGCTGGGGTCCGCGCGTGGCGGCCTCGGCGGTCTGCCGCAGCGCCTCGTGCAGGACGGCGTCGTCGAAGAGGCGGCCATGCTCGAGGCCGTCAATTCGGCGCGCGAGCGCAGGACGAGCGTTGTCACGCAGCTCGTGTCGAGCGGCGCGGCCAGCGCACGCGACATCGCGGTGGCCGCGTCCAATGAGTTCGGCGTCCCGCTCTTCGATCTCGATGCCGTGAACCTGGACCTCGAGGCGGTGCGCCTGGTCTCGGACAAGCTGCTTGCCAAGCACCGCGTTCTCCCTCTCTTCCGCCGCGGCAAGCGGTTGTTTCTCGCGGTTGCCGATCCGACCAATCTCCATGCGATCGACGAGGTCAAGTTCGCTACGAGCCTCGGCATCGAGGCGATCGTCGTCGAGGACGACAAGCTCCAGAGGTCGATCGATAAAGCGCTCGAGCAGGTCGACAACCAGATGTCGGTGCTCTCGGACGAAGCCGACGTCGATCTCGAGTCCCTGGAAGTCGGCGGGGCGGAGGAGGAGCTCGACGACAAGGTCGGGCGGGATGACGTTGAGGATGCGCCGATCGTGCGCTTCGTCAACAAGGTGATGCTCGACGCGATCCGTCGCGGCGCGTCCGACATCCATTTTGAGCCGTTCGAGAAAGTCTACCGCGTGCGTCTGCGCATGGACGGTTACCTCAAGGAGATTGCGCAGCCGCCGGTGCAGCTGGCACCGAAACTGTCCGCTCGCCTCAAGGTGATGTCGCGCCTGGACATCGCCGAACGGCGCGTCCCGCAGGACGGGCGCATCAAGATGAAGCTGTCCAAGAATCGCGCGATCGACTTCCGCGTGAGCACCTGCCCGACGCTCTTCGGCGAGAAGATCGTGCTGCGTATCCTCGATCCAGCGCAGGCCATGCTCGGCATCGATTCGCTCGGCTACGAGGCCTTTCAGAAAGAGATCTACCTCAAGCACCTGGCCAAGCCACAGGGCATGATCCTCGTCACGGGCCCGACGGGCAGCGGCAAGACGGTGTCGCTGTACACCGGGCTCAATATCCTGAACCGCGAAGATACGAATATCTCGACCGCCGAGGACCCGGCTGAGATCAATCTCCCTGGAGTCAATCAGGTCAACGTCAATCCCAAGGTGGGACTGACCTTCGCTACCGCGATGCGCGCCTTCCTGCGTCAGGATCCCGACGTCATCATGGTCGGTGAGATCCGCGATCTGGAGACGGCCGAGATCGCCATCAAGGCGGCGCAGACGGGGCACTTGGTGCTTTCCACGCTCCATACCAACGACGCGCCGCAGACGCTCACCCGTATGGTGGACATGGGCGTGAAGCCCTACGCCATTGCGACTTCTGTGAGTCTCATCATTGCCCAGCGCCTGGCGAGGCGGCTGTGTAACACCTGCAAGCAGGTGATAGAAGTTCCCAAGGAAGCATTGCTACGTGAGGGCTTTAGCGAGATCGACGTGGCTCACGGGCTGAAGATCTTCGGTCCCAAGGGATGCGCCAACTGCAACGGCGGTTACAAGGGTCGCACCGGCATCTACCAGGTCCTGCCCGTGACCGAAGCGATCGCGCGTATCATTCTCGCCGCGGGCAGCGCTGTAGACATCGGCGCGCAGGCAGCCAAGGAAGGCGTGTGGGACCTGCGGCGTGCCGGGCTGGAAAAAGTGAAGAACGGGCTTACGAGTCTCGAGGAAGTCAACAGCGTCACGGTCGAGTGACGCAGGACGGAAGTGAACCATGGCTCCCGCAGCGATCGCAACAGCAAAGCCAGGCAAGCGTGAAGTATCCTTCGTCTGGGAGGGACGCGATAAGCGCGGCGCACGCATCAAGGGCAAGAGTCTTGCTCCGGATGAACAGTCGCTGCGCGCCGAGCTGCGTCGCCAGGGCGTCGCCCCGTCGCGGATCCGCAAACAGCGTCAGAGCCTCAGAGGCGGCAAGGTCAATCCCGGCGATATCGCAGTGTTCAGCCGGCAGCTGGCCACCATGCTCGCTGCAGGTATTCCGCTGGTGCAGGCATTCGAGATCGTCGGAAACGGTAGCGACAAGCCGGCCATGCAGAAGCTCGTTCTCGATGTCAAGGCTGATGTCGAGGGGGGTACCTCGCTGCATGAAGCGCTCGGGAAGCACCCCCTGTACTTCGATGACCTGTATGTCAATCTTGTAGAAGCCGGTGAGCAGGCGGGCGCCCTCGAATCGCTGCTG
>DATJVW010000055.1:0-15174 GCA_035501675.1 Burkholderiales bacterium | reverse complement strand
AATAGCGTGTCCGCCGGGGGCCAGACCCATCCGCTGCAGCAGCCCTTCTTCGTGCTGGCCACCATGAACCCGCTCGAGATGGAAGGCACCTACCTGCTGCCCGAGGCCCAGCTGGACCGTTTCTTCTTCAAGCTCAAGCTCGGCTTTCCCAGCGCGGTGGAGCTGAACGATATCCTGGAGCGCACGACCAAGACGCACGAGCCGCAAGTCGAGCGAGTGCTTGGCCAGGGCCAGATCCTGGAGATGCGCGATACCGTGCGCTCGATCCCGGTGGCCGGCCCGATGCAGGACTACGCGATCCGGATGACGCTCGCGACGCACCCCGAGAGCGAGCTGGCTTCGGACATGACCAAGCGCTTCGTGCGCTTCGGCGCCAGTCCGCGCGGCACACAGGCGTTGATTCTGGGCGCGAAGGTGAACGCGCTGATCAACGATCGCCTGTACGTGGCGGCCGAGGATATCCGCGCGGTGACCATCAACGCATTGCGCCACCGCCTCCTGCTCAACTTCGATGCCGAGGCCGAGGGGGTAGACCCGGACCTCATCCTCGAGGACATCCTCCACAGGATGCCGGGCCCGTCCGGCTAGCTGGTCCGCGCACGTCCTCCTCCAGGCTGCACAACTTGGCGAATCCCGGCGCTCTGCTAGACGAGAGCTTCCTGCACAAGCTCGAGGTCCTGTCGCTCGTCATGCGCCGCCCGGTGTATGGGCAGCTGAAGGGCGCACATCGCTCGCGCCGCGTGGGCAGCGGGATGGTATTCACCGATTTCCGCCCGTATAGCGCCGGCGACGACATCCGCAACATCGACTGGAGCGCCTACCTGCGCATGGACCGGCTCATCCTCAAGCTGTTCGAGGAAGAAGCCGACCTGCCCGTCTATTTGTTTGTCGATGCCAGCCGGTCCATGGACTTCGGAACACCCGGCAAGTTCGACTGCGCGCGCAAGCTTGCCGCGGCGCTGTGCTATGTGGCGCTGCTGAGCCATGACCGGGTCAATCTCGTGTCGTTCGCCGACGCAGCAGTGCAGGCGCTGCCTGCGCGCCGCGGCAAGAGTCAAGCGCCTCAGGCGTTCCGTTTTCTGGAGAGTATCCGACCCGGCGGTCAGACCGGCTTGCACTCGGCGTTGCGGCGCTTCTTCAGCTTGCCGCGCACGCGCGGCTTGGTGTTGTTGATCTCCGATTTTCTCGACCCGGACGGGATCGAGCCGGGCTTTGCGTTGCTACGCCGCTTGCGCCATGAAACGGCAGTGATCCATGTCATCAGTCCCGAAGAGCGTGAGCCTCGGCTGCCGGAAGAGGTGGTGCTGGTCGACGCGGAGGACGGCGTGGCCAGCGAGCTGGATCTCACGCCGAGTCTGCTCGCAGCCTATCGTGAAGCGTTCCAGCGGAATGAGCACGACATCGAGGCTTATTGCCGCAAGTACGGCTGGGCCTATCTTCAGGCGCTGACCGAGGTCCCGCTCGAGCACCTCACTCTGAAGCTGTTGCGTCAACAGGGGTTGCTGCGATGAGCTCGCAGCCGAGGCCGCCGCGATGAACCTTTGGGCGCTGCCCCAGCTCGCCCTGCTGGCGGCCGTTGCGTTGGCGGTGGTGTTGCTCTTTCTGCTCAAGCCCTCGCCGCGACGGCTCGTCGTGGCCTCGACTTTGGTCTGGCGGCGCGTACTGCGCAGCCGCGACCGCACGCCGGACCGCCTGCGCTGGTGGATCTCGCTGCTGCTGGCCGCGGCCATCGCGCTGGCCATGGCGCTGGCACTCACCCGCCCCGAGCCGGATGCGTTCGGCGGGGCGGCCGCGCGCGTGGTACTGGTGCTCGACAACTCAGCGACGCTCGCCACCCTGACCTCGGATGGCAAGATGCGCTGGGAACATGCTCAAGAGCGGGCGCGCGATATCGTCCGCGCGGGTGCCGCTGGCAGCCGCTACCTCGTGGCCGATACGCAGCGGACCATCGCATCGCCGCGGTTCGAGGAGCCTGAGGCGGCACTGGAGACGCTTGACCGCCTGCGCGTAGTGCCCGGGGGCGAGCCTGTATTTCCGGGCGTCTTGCGGGCGGATGGCGCCGACGCGCGCGCAGTGTTCGTGACAGACGGCGTTGCTGCTGTGCCGGTCCCGCAGGGCGTAGAGATTCTGTCGGTGTTCCAGGCCGCAGACAACGTAGGCATCACCGCGTTCGACGTCCGAGCGGTACCGCGCGATGCGCGTCGGCACCAGGCGTTCGTCGAGGTGCTCAACGCCTCACTGGGGGCGAAGCGGGTCGAGTTGCAAGTGGCGGGTGCGGGCCACGCCCCGATCGTCCGCGTGCTGGACATCCCCGGCGGGGCGGTAGCGAGCGAGACATTGGACGTCTCCGCCTTCGAAAGCGGGCCGCTGCAGGCTTCGGTCGGCTCACAGTACGACGCTTTCGCGGCCGACGACGTCGCGTACGCGTATCTGCCAACGAGCAAGGTGGTCCGCGTCGGGCTGGTCACGGCGGGCGATTCCTTTCTCGAACGTTCGTTGCGCCTCCTGCCCCGCACACAGGTGCGCATCGTGCCGGCACGGCGAATGAATGCGCGCAGCGGGATCGACGTCTGGGTGTTTGACCGCTACGCGCCTGCGCGCCTGCCCGGCGTCCCTGCGCTGCTGTTTCGCCCCCCGCCAGCAGATTGGCTGCCCGCTTTGGAGGGTGACCTGGGAGCGACCGCGGTAGCGGCGTGGGTGCGCGGCCACCCCGTAACCGAGGGCCTGTCGTTGCGCGACGTGTTCGTTGAGCACGCGCTCGCGATCCGCGCCGGCACGCAGACGCAAGTGCTCGCCACCGACGCGAGCAGACGGCCGCTGATCCTCGCCTCGGCCTCCGGCCCGCGCTGGGTGGAGGTCGCCTTCTCGCTAGGAGACTCGAACTTGCCGTTGCAGCCTGGTCTCCCGGTATTTCTGAGCAATGTCGTGGACTGGATGACGGGAGAGCCGCTCGCACTGAAGTCCGGTCCCGCCCAAGTGAGGCTGCCTGTGACGGGTGCAAAGGTCGTCGATCTGCAAGGGCATGGAGTCGCGACCCGTGAGATGCTCGGTGCCACGTTCGCCGAGTTGGAACGGCCGGGGCTGTATACGGCCATCGCGCGGGACCGCCGCGTGCGCGTGGCGGTGAACGTTGCGGACCCGTCCGTCACGGCGATCAACGCGAGCCGCCTGCCACCGCAGCAGGCCGTGCCCGGCTTGCAGCCTCGGCCCTGGCCGATCACGCCGTGGCTCGCCCTGCTGCTCGTCGCCGCGCTGCTCGTGGTGCTGGAGTGGTGGACCTACAACCGGCGGTTGACGGTGTGAGCGAGGCAGAGGCGAAGCCGTGAACTAGACTCTTACGAATCACGAATCACGAATCACGAATCACGAATCACGAATCACGAGTCACGAGTCACGAATCACGAGTCACGAATCACGAGTCACGCACACATGCTCACGTTCGAGGCGCTTTGGCCCCTGCCGCTGCTCCTGCTGCTCGCGTCGATCTGGTGGCTGGGACGGCGTTCGAGCACGAACCTCGGACCGCGACACATTGCCGTGGCGAGCGCGCTGCGCGCGCTGACCTTCTTGCTGCTGGTCTTGGCCCTCATGCAACCGATATGGCGAGCGGGTTCGCGCGACATCTCGGTGGTCTACGTGTTGGATGTCTCGCGCAGCGTTGCACCCGGGTTTGTACAGTCTGCGCTGGAATGGATCGGGCGCGCCAACCGCGAGCACGCGCCGGCCTTGGCGCGTTACGTCGTGTTCGCGCAGCGGCCGATATCGGTCCGTGACCTCGACCAAGTGCCCCAGGTAGCGGTCACTTCCGACTCGGGTGCCGCCACCGCGCTCCAGCAGGGCGCAACCAACATCGAGCTCGCATTGGACGAAGCGCTGCTCGGATTCGACCCGGACCGTATCGACCGCCTCGTGCTCATGACCGACGGCAACGCCACGCTGGGCGACCTATGGCGCGTGCTGCCACGCCTGCAGGCGCAACGCGTCCGCGTGTACGCCTTCCCCGCGCCGTCGCAGGCGCGGCGCGATGCATGGATCGAAGCGATAGACCTCCCCCCCGACATCAGGCGCGACGAACCGGTTCCGGTAACGGTGCGCGTGGTGAGCGAGAGCAGCGCACGCGCGACGCTGCGCCTGTACGGCGGGGCCGGTGAATTGGGCCGCCGCGCTACCCAGCTGGCACCCGGCGTGAGCCAGTTCGTGTTCCACACGCGGGTTCGGCAGAGCGGCGCAGTGGACATCACCGCCGAGGTCAAAGCGGAGGGCGACGCGGTGCCCGAGAACGACCGCCTGACCGTGACCGCCTGGGTGGCGCCACGCGCGCAGGTGTTGTACGCCGAAGGGCAGACCGAGAACGCCGGGTATCTCCGAGAGGCTCTGACCCGCGAGGGCGTGGACGTCACGGTAACGCCGGGTCCAGGTTTGCCCCTGAGTGTGAGCGAGCTGTCCCGCTACCAGGCCGTGATCCTGAGCGATGTGCCGCGCAGCGCTCTGGACGACGCGCACATGCGGGCGCTGGAGAGCTACGTACGCGACCAGGGCGGCGGACTGCTGTACGCCGGTGGCGAGACCACGTACGGGCAGTCGGGGTTCTCGGAAACCGCGCTCGAGCGGCTCCTGCCGGTCGAGTTCAAGGCGCAGGAGAAGCGCAAGGACCTGGCGCTGGTGGTTTGCCTGGATCGCTCCTATAGCATGAAGGGGCGCAGCATGGAGCTGGCGAAGGCGGCTACCCGGGCGGTGCTGGCGATGCTGGAGGAGCAGCACCAGTTCGGCGTCATCGCCTTCGACTCGCGACCGCACGATACCGTGCCGTTGCAGCCCGTGCGCAGCCGGCGCCGCGCAGAGGACCTCATCGACCACATCCAGGCCAGCGGCCAGACCAGCATCTATCCGGCGCTGGCAACGGCGTTTCGCTGGCTCGAGAGGGCCGAACCCAAGAGCCGCCACGTGATACTGCTGTCCGACGGGGATACCGCGCCGGGCGATTTCGAGCGCCTGCTCAAACGCATGGTGGAAGCACACATCAGCGTCTCCACCGTTGCCGTCGGCGCCGACGCCAACCGCGAGCTGATGTCGGACATCGCGCGCTGGGGCAAGGGCCGCGCCTACTACGCGGAGGACCCGGGTTCCGTGCCGCAGATTTTCGTGCACGACGCGCAAGACGCCTCGCGCACGACCCTCATCGAGGAGCCGGTCCGTCCGGTGGTCAAGCGCAGACTCGAAGCCCTGCGCGGCATCGACTTCGCCCGGGCGCCGATGCTACGAGGCTTCGCCAGCACCAAGGCGCGCGCGGATGCCGAGGTGCTGCTGGCATCCCCTTCTGGTGCGCCGCTTCTGGTGCGCTGGCAATACGGGCTGGGACGAACCATGGTGTTCGCGTCCGACGTCAAGAATCGCTGGGCCGTCGATTGGCTGCTGTGGGAGGGCTACGGGACATTCTGGGGGCAGGTGGTGCGAGATATTCTTCGGCGGGACACCAGCGAGGCTCTGCGCTTGAGGGTGACGCGAGAAGCGAGCGATGCGCACATCACGCTGGACGTGATGAGCCCTGACGGGAGCTGGCGCAATGGTCTTGCACCGATCCTACGCGTGCGGCACCCTGGGAATGCCGTTGGAGCGCTGCACCTGCGCCAGAGGGCGCCCGGCGCGTACGCGGGAACGATCGCGCTGGGCAGCGCTGGCCCGCAGCCTTTCACCTTCGAGCTCGAATCCGGCGGCGGCATCACGCAGGAAGCAGCGCGCAGGGCCGGGATCCAGCGCCTCTATTTTTCCTACCCGGACGAATACCGCAGCGCGCTGCCCAATGTCGCGCTGTTGCGCGCGTTGGCTGAACAGACCGGCGGGAAGCTCGCACCGAGCAGCGCCGAGATTTTCGATCCCGGCAGCGACCGCGGCCAGACGCGGCGGGCTCTATGGCCGTGGCTTGCCGCCGCGGCGTTGTTCTCCTATCTGCTCGATGTCGCGGTCCGGCGCGCGCCCTGGATCAGGCGGCGCCTGGAACCGACCTGACGCCCGCTGGCGAGACGGGCGTCGCATCAAGATCTGCCTTGACGACGCGCGCTGTTGCAGGGTAGCGTCCTACAATTTGCAAAAACGTACGATAGTCGGAACAGGGTCGAGGAGCGCCACGAGTGAATTCTTTGCCCATCGTCGTGGTGGGTTTTCTGCTGGGGATGCTGCACGCCACCGATGCGGATCACGTCATCGCGATCAGCACCATCGTGTCGCGCCAGGGAAACGTGAAGAGTGCGGCGTCCATCGGCGCGCTCTGGGGGGTAGGCCACACGGTGACCGTGTTCCTCGTGGGTGGCGCGATCATCTTGTTCAGCCTCGTCATTCCCCCGCGTCTGGGGCTGGGAATGGAGTTCGCCGTTGCGCTCATGCTGATTGCGCTCGGCGTATATACGCTGCAGGGCGTGAGCCGGTGGGTGCGCGAGAATGTGTTCGCGGCTCCGGATGGCCGCTTTCCGGGCCACGCGCACCCTGGTTCACAGGCGGGGGCACACCTGCACCCCCACGTGCACGGCGATTACGTGCACGTCCATGTTCACGGCCACGCGGCGGATGACCACGGGCACCCCGAGAGCGCCACACCGCAGGCCTGGCTCGACCGGCGCTTGTCTGGAGTGGCCGCCTACCAGGCGGTGCGGCCGCTGGCGATCGGTGTGGTGCATGGGATGGCAGGATCAGCCGCGATAGCCCTGCTGATCCTCGCGCAGATCCGCGAGCCCCTGTGGGCACTGCTGTACTTGCTGCTGTTCGGCGTGGGGACCATCGCCGGCATGATGCTGATCACCACCGCCATCGCTCTGCCGTTTGCCTATAGCCTGCAAAGGTTGCCGCATCTGAACTTGTGGATGCGTCTTGCGGCCGGGCTCCTCAGCCTCGGCTTGGGCCTCTATCTGGCGTACCGGATCGGGGTCGTGCAGGGCCTCTTCACCGGCAATCCGTCTTGGTCGCCGTCATAGCCGCCGAGCGCGTAGGAACATTGCCCAATCCGTAGGATAAGCCTCGGAAAGGCAACGCTTTCCCTTGGCGCACTGCAACGTTGACTGTGCTAGCAGGAAGGCTTAGATTTCAATCGATGTCTGTACTCGCTTCCACAACGCGCAGCTCACCGCGGCTCGGGCTCAAACAGATCGCGATGGGCATCTTGCTGGTCGGGCTCGGCGCGGTCGCGGCCCTGGCCATGGTGCGCGAAGGGCGTCGCGCGGCTGGACCCGTATCGAGCGTAGCAACTGCAGGCGGCGCATTCGCCGGTCATCCCGAGCGCCCTGCGCTGTCGCCCGAGGAGGAGAACTACGCGGCTGCGTTGTGGCCCATTCATCAGCAGGCCAAGAGCAGCGCCGTGCAGATGGTGTTTGCCGGCCTGTCCTACAAGCTGGGGGACATCGATCGGACCGCGGTCAAGAACAAAGTCGTGCCGCTGACCAAAGTCTTCCGCGACGCGCGCTCGCAGGCCAGCCAACTCAAGGTTCCGCCTTCCCTCGAGAAGCAGCATGAGCGATACCTCGGTGCGCTCAAGCTCTACGAGGACGCCTCCGTGGAGATGGTGAAGGTTGCGCGCGACGGCAGCGATGAGCATCTGATGAATGCGCAGAAGATGAGCTACGCCGCCGACGAGGACTCGCTGCGGGTAGGCGATGCTTTATGGCCCGGAGAGTACCGGCCGAACTGACGGCATAGCAACGAACTGAGGGCTCGCGCCACGCGCGCGGATCAACAGAGAGCAGCAGTGTTGGACGTGTCACAACAACTGATGGGGGGTAGAAGATGAAAAGGCTGGTAGGAGCAGTAGCGACAATCGCGCTGGCGGGGTTCGGGGCGCTGAGCGCCACGACCGCGCAAGCGCAGAACTGTTCGGTATGGCTGGTGGAGAGCAGCCGCTTCATGAACGTGCCGTTCGGGGCCTTCATGCCCGACCGCGCGTACGTGCCCGGCAGCAAGAGCCCGAACAACAGCATCAACACGGTGGACCTGCCGGTCAACGTCGGGGTAATCAAGTGCGGCAAGGAACTGATCCTGTACGACTCCGGCTGGAAGCAGCAGGATTACTTCAAGATGACCGGCACTGAGCATGCGGCGCCGCTGCCCGATCAGCTCAAGATGCTCGGGTTCAACGCCAGCGATGTGACCAAGATCGTCGTAGGCCATGGTCACTGGGATCACGCCGGTCAGCTGATGGACTTCCCGAATGCGGTGTTATACATCCAGCGCGAGGAGTTGAAGGGCATCGAGTGGGCGCTGAACTACCCGAATGCGCATATCAGTGCGGTCAACACCTCGCCCGGTGGCTGTATGCGCACGCCTGCCTGTGGCTACCCGCCCAAGACCCTGGACGAGATCTACGGTAAGGTGCTTTCGGGCAAGGCAGTGATCGTGGACGGCGAGATGGAAGTCATTCCCGGCGTGAAGATCCACCCTGCCTTCCGGGCGCACACCGCGGGCTCGCAGCTGCTCGAGGTGCCCACCAGCATCGGCAAGTTGTTGTTCGGCTCGGACGCGTTTTCCTCGTGGGAGGGCATCCGCGACTGGATGATCGCCAACCCGCAGCAGACCGACACGGTCCAGCAGTTCCTGGCCTACGAGATGTGCTACAAGATCACCGGTGGCTACCAGAACTGCGTCTCGGCGCACGAGCCTCTGTCCTACACGGACAAGTATCCGCTTACTAAGAACTCCTGGGTCGGCATCAACGGCTCGCGCATGGCCGAAATCGCGCTGGCTTCGGGCGAGAAGTCGCGTAAGCCCTGATCGCACCGGTTCGTAAGCTGTAAGCTGCTTGAGGCGAGGAGTCCGGGTCCACCGGGCTCCTCGTTTTTTTCCGTGTTTGGCGATTCTTCCATGCGTGTTGCCATTCTCGCAGGGCTTGCTGTTGCGTTGGCCGCGGGGCCTGCGCCGGCCCATGATCCGAGCGCGTGGGGCGGGACGTTCCGCAGCCGCGACGGCGGCGCCACCTGGACACCCATCGACGCGGGGCTGTTCATCGGCGGCGCCGTCGCTCTCGCGATCGACCCGACCAATCCGAACCATATCCTGTACGCCACCGACACTCGACTGCTGCGTTCGAGCAACGGTGGTCGCGACTGGTCTCAGGAGCCCGCGTCCGTCTTCCTCGGTCCCACGATGGCGCTTGCCTTCGATCCGTCAGACAAGATTGTGCTGGCCGCAACCGCGGCGGGGGTGTTCCGCAGCGAGGCGGGCGGGCCGTGGAAGAGCGTCGATCTTCCCACCTCGGCTTTGCCGTCACGGGCTATCGTCGCGGGCGCCCTCGCCGGACGCCTCTACTTGACCGGCGCACGAGGGTTATATCGCAGTGACGATCACGGGCAGACTTGGGTACGACAGGGCGAACCCGACGCGCGCTTGACCGCGATTGCGGTGGTGCAGCAACCGGCCGAGTTGTTAGTCGGGGTGATCGAGGGCCGGGTGTTCACCAGCGTGGACGCGGGGGAGAGCTGGCAACCGCGCAACGTAGGGCTCCCGGACGGGAAGATCGAGACCATCAGCGTTGACCCCGCTGCCGCGCGGCTATGGGCAGCCGGAGCCGATCGCGTATATCTGAGCGACGATGCGGCCCAGACTTGGCGAGCCCATGGGCAACCTTTGCCCCAGCCCGGCACCCGGGTGCGCGGGGTCGCGGCCTCCGCCGACGGGACGATCATCGTGCTCACCACCCATCGCGGCGTGTACCGCAGCACCGACGCGGGTGGTAGCTGGGCCTTGATGGAAGGCAACCTGCCAGTGCATCTCGAGTCCGGCCCGCTGGTGCGCGACCCGCGCGACCCGGGCGACCCGGCTACGCTCTACGCCGGCTTTTCGCTGACGCCCTATGACGAGATCTGGCGGCGGGCGGTGGAGGGGAGCAACTTGCTGTCGCAGGTCGACCCCATGAGTCTGGCGGGCGGCGCGGCGTTCTTGATTCTGCTCGGTGTAGCGGGAACATACGCCGTGCGACGGCTGTTGCGCTCTGCCAGCGCTGCAGCGGCACCCCCTACGACCAGAACACCCTCAGCATGAGAGCGCGCCTCGCCCTGCCTCTCGTCGTTGCGCTGGTTCTCATCCTCGCGGGTGCGGCGCTCGCTTGGAAGCTCTGGCCGCGACGCATCGCGTCTGTCGAGTATCCGATGCTGGTGTCGACAGACATTCCCACCGCCGTAGCGGTGGCTCCGGACGGCAGCGTCTGGTTCACCATCGATTTCGGTGAAGGCATTGGACTCGTCCGCGACGGCCGCGTGCAGCGTGTGTCGAAGAAAGGGCGCAACGTTGAGCCGATCGGACTGGGCGTGGATGCCAGCGGCACTGCGTGGGTCACCGATCCGGCGGCCATCGCGGTATCGCGCATCACCGCGGCCGGTGAGCTGCAGTCCTTCCCGCTGGGTACACCCATCGCACGTCTGGCGCGACTGGCAGTCGCGCCAGACGGCGCCGTGTGGTTCGCGGAGTCCACCGCGTACAGCATCACGCGGCTCAAGGACGGCGTGCTGCAACGTCACGATGTCCAGTCCGTGCGCGGCGGGCCTTACGGAGTGGCTGTGGCAGCGGACGGCACCGTCTGGGCGACGCTGCAGTCGGCCAATCAGCTCATCCGCATCGCGCCTTCCGGCGAGATGACGCAGTACGACTTGCCCACGCCAGGGGCCTCACCCACGGACGTGGCGGTTGATCCGAAGGGCGGTGTCTGGATCGTCGAGTTTCGTGGCAACAAGGTGGCACACTTCGTCGATGGGAAGTTCACTGAATATCCGCTGCCCGAAGGCAAGGCGGCACCCTCGGGCCTTGTCGTTGCGCCAGACGGCGCGGTCTGGTTCGGGGTCCTGCGCGGAGGGGGAGTGGGCCGGCTGCGCGACGGCAGGATGGAGCTCTTCCAACTGCCGCGCGACAACGCGCGGCCCTATACGCTGGCGGCCGATGCCACCGGCAACATCTGGTACGCGGACATTGCCGGCTTCGTGGGAATGATCCCGGCGTCCGCGGCGCGCTAGCGTGATTCGTGGCTCGTGGCTGACTTTGCAGGAAACCTACTGACATAGCATCAATGGTGGTTCCCGAACCACGCATCACGAGCCACGAACCACGCTGCGGATCACAGCCTGCCCAGCATCCGCCAGGCGTTGATCGTCAGCACCAAGCCCACGAGGACGATGAGCAAAGATGTGCCGATCTGCAGGCGCGCCGCCCAGACGCCGGACAGCCAATCGAGGATCTTCGGGCCGACCCTGGCCGCGACAACACCCACGATCACCAGCACCGAAGCAAAGCCGAGACTGAACACCAGAACGGTGCCCAGGCCCAGCATCACCTTGCTCTGCGCGAGCAGGTTCAAAAGGATCCCCAGCGCGATCGGGTCTGGCACGAGCCCGCCGGCTACACCCAGCCCGAGCAGCAGCCACAGGCTTGGGCGCCTGCTCGTCACCAGGGTGAGGTCATGGGTGTGGCTGAAGCCCCAGCCGTGTGTATGGAAGCCGGATTCGGCGTGATGGTCGTGATCGTGCCCGTGCGGGTGATCAGGGTCATGAGGGTGGCTGTGGTGGTGAGCGCCCGCCAGGAGCGAATGAGCATCGACTCGATCCGTCTCCACGCGACGGTAGTGCATCTGTGCCGCATCCTGCGCGTGCGCATGAGCCTGGTCGTGTGCGGAGCCAACGGGTGTTCCCTTTGCCGCTCGCAGGAGGCTGCGCTGGGTCCACAGCGTCCATGCCCCGATGACGATCACCAGGACGCCGGTAGCCATCGCCATCCAGGCTTCCAGGCGCTGCGGCATGAATCCCGGCAGGCCGATCGAAGCGAGCACGCCCACGAGCACGATTCCGCTGGTGTGAGACAGCGTGACGAAGATACCCAGTATCCAGGCGTCGACCGGCTTGCCACGCGCGCCCACGATGTAGGCCGCGGCTATAGTTTTGCCGTGGCCCGGCGTGGCGGCATGCACTGCGCCGTACCAGAAGCTCGACGCGAGATAGAGGAATGCTTCACCCATGAGACGTGTGGATGCCCGCGGGGGCGCGGTATGGATTGGCGGCGAGCATAGAGAGGCGGGCCGCGGCGGTCAAGACGCTTTGGTTCGTGATGCGTAACACGTGGTTCCCGATTCGTTTCTGGCACCCGGCGGAGCAAACCGGCGTGCGAGCCACGCGTCACGAGTCACGAATCACGGTCAAGGTGTTCCAGGGTTGAAAAACAGGAAGCAGTTCTTGCCGCTTTCTTTGGCGTGATACATCGCGGAGTCGGCGTTGCGCAGCAGCGTATCGGCGTCCGGCCCGTCCTGCGGATAAATGCTGATCCCCAGCGTCTGTGTGATGGTGAATTCGTGGCCGTCGATCCGGAAGGCTTGTCCCATCGCCGCCAGGATCTTGCGCGCGACGGCCGCGGCGTCCAACGCCTCGCGCAGTTCCGGTAGCACGACCACGAACTCGTCGCCGCCCAGGCGCGAGACCGTGTCGATCTCGCGCACGCAGCTTCGCGCGCGCTCGGCGATCTCGCGCAGCAACAGATCGCCGACGTGGTGACCGTAAGAATCGTTGATCGGCTTGAAATGATCGATGTCGAAGAACAGGACCCCGACCAGCGTGCGGTTGCGCTGTGCGGCCGCGATGGCGTGCTCGAGCCGGTCGCGCAGCAACAGCCGGTTGGGCAGCCCGGTCAGCGAGTCGGAGTAGGCCAGGCTGTAGATGCGGCTCTCCCACGACTTGCGCTCGGTGATGTCGCGCGCGATGGCGGTAAACTGGTTTGGGCCCGGGCTCATGACGATCTCCGACACCGCCAGCTCGAGCGGGAAGATCGAGCCGTCTTTGCGCCGCCCGGTGACTTCGCGGCGGCTGCCCACGAGACGCTGCATCCAATCGGCCGCGGCCCCCGCCGTGCCCTGGTCCTCGTAGCCGAGCTCGATGGTGATCTGCTTCAGGTGCAGGCCGCGAACCTCCTGCGCGCCATAGCCGAACATGTGCTGAGCCTGCCGGTTGAAGCGCTCGATGCTGCCCGCTGCAGACAGCACGATCATGCCTTCGGCCACATTGTCCAGGATGGACTCCAGCTGACGTTCGCGCTGGCGCAAGGCATCCTCGGCCTGACGGCGGCCGGTGATGTCCTGCAGGGTGCCATAGACATGCGTCACTTGCCCGTCTTCGCGCTGCGCCTCTCCGATCACGCGCACCCAAACGCTGCGCCCGCGCGCGGTGATCAGCGCAAGCTCGGCGTCGAACGGCTCACCCAGCTCCATGGCCCGCTGCATCGCGCGGTGGATGGTCGGAACCGCATCTTGCGCGAAAAAGCCGACGGCGCTGTCCACGGTCGGCACGTATCTGCCGGGGCTCAGATCGTGTATGCGGTAGGTCTCATCGGTCCAGAACAGCCGCCCGGAGCGGCAATCGACCTCCCAGCCGCCCACATGCCCGATGGCCTGCGTGCGCTCCATCAGCAGCTCAAGCCGCTTTTGGGTGCTGATATCGCGCGCCACCGCCGCCACCCCGGCGATGCGGCCCGCCTGGTCGCGCAGCGCAGCCACGCTCACCGACACCAGCACCGAGCTGCCGTCCTTGCGCCGGGCGGCGGTCTCGAAGGGCGCGATGCGATCACCGCGCTCGATACGTACGCAGCGTTCCCGCATTTGACCCGGGAACTCGCCGGGAACCAGCAGGTGATAGCTGTTGCCGATCACCTCCGAGGCGGTATAACCGAAGATCTCCTCGGCGCCGTGGTTCCAGGACAGGATAGTGCCGTCGAGGCCATGGCTGATGATCGCGTCCTGGGACGACTCCACCACGGCCGCCAGCAGGCCGCGCGCGGAATCGGCGCGCATGCGCTTTGTGATGTCGCGTCCAAGTGAGGCGATTCCGATCACACGGCCTTCGGAGTCGCGCAGAGGCGCTACCGTGAGGGCCAGGTGCACCTCGTGCCCTGCCTTGTGCCGGCGCACCGTTTCCAGGTCGCAAACCGTCTCGCCCGTGCGCACCAGCTCGGTGATGCGGGCGGCCTCGTCTCTGCGCTCAGGCGGGATCAGCAGCAGGTGGCTGCAGCCGACCATCTCTGCTGCGCTGTAGCCGAGGATGCGCTCGGCGCCCCGGTTCCAGGACAGGATCGTTCCATCCAGCGTGCGGCTGACGATGGAGTCATCGGAGGAGTCGAGGAAAGCGGCCAGCATGTGGCTCGTCTGCTCCGCCCGCTTGCGCTGGGAGATGTCCTGGCAGGTTCCGATCATGCGCAACGGAGCGCCGCTGCGGTCGCGTCCGACGACGCGTCCACGCGCGCCGATCCACAACCGTTTTCCGTCCCGGCTGCACACCCGAAACTCGAGCTCGAAGAACTCGCAGCGCCCGGCGAGGTGGCATTCGATGTGATCGGCCAGCCGTCGCGCGTCGTCGGGGTGAATCATCCCCTCCCACGGCCGCGAGCTGCGCGGCATATCGCCAGGGGCGTAGCCGAGCAGCCGGGCAAAAGCGTCGTCGTGATGCACGCGCGAGGCGGGGATATCCCAGTCCCACAGGCTCAGGCCGGCCGATTCGAGGGCCAGCTTCGAGCGCCGATGGTCCTCAGCGAGCAGTCGCTCTTGCAGTTTCTGTTGCCGGATGTCGCGCGCGATGCAAGATATCGCGGTCACCTCGCCGCGCTCGTCGCGCACCGGCGAGCAGGTCACCGCCAACTGGATCATCGTACCGTCGCGGTGCCTGCGCACGGCCGCCTGGTTGAGGATTTTTTCGCCTGCCGCCACGGCCCGCGTAAGCTCCTGCCAGTCAGCGTCACCGGGTGGCATCAGTAGGGACACGCTGTTGCCCACCATCTCCTCGGCGCTGTAGCCCAGCATCGCCTCCGCACCCTCGTTCCAGGTGAGCAGCGTTCCCCCCGCAGACCAGCTCATGATCGCGTCGTTGGATGAGCCGACGATGGCCGACAGCAGCCGCAGCCGCTGCTCGCGTCTCTTCTTCTCGGTAACGTCGCGCGTGATGGTGGAAATGCCGACGATGGCACCGGCAGCGTCGCGCAGAGGCGCCACGCTCATCGACACGTCTATGCGCTCACCGCCCTTGCGCAGGCGCACGCTCTCCCGGCTGTCGAGTTTTTCGCCGGCCATGATGCGCGGCCGGATCGCAGCCTTCTCCTGATCCGCCATCTCAGGCGGCAGAAGCGGATCAATGGAACGGCCGACCACTTCCGCCGCGCCGTAGCCGAACAGCTGTTCGG
>DATJVW010000054.1:0-2782 GCA_035501675.1 Burkholderiales bacterium | reverse complement strand
TTGAACCAGGGAACCACTTCCTTGATGCGGTTGATGTTGACCAGATAGGAGCGGTGCGCGCGCCAGAACATGTTCGGATCCAGCGAGTCCAGCAACTCCTCCAGGGTGCGGCAGTTGGACTGCCCTTCCATGCTGGTTGCGACCACAGTGATCACCCCGTCCTCGATGGAGGCATAGCAGATGTCTTTCTGGTCAACCAGAAACAGGCGCCCGGCGGATTTCAGCAGCACTTTGGCCGTCCCGGGCCGCTGCTGTTGTTCCAGCATCTTCACAATGGCACCGATTTGGTCGCTGGGCGAGCCGGCCGTCTCCAGGTTCTGCCGCGCCCGCTCCACCGCCCTGGCAACCCGTTTCTTGTCGAACGGCTTCAGCAGATAATCCACCGCGTTAACCTCGAAGGCCTTGACCGCGTACTGGTCAAAGGCGGTGGCAAACACAATCTGTGGCAGCGGAACCTTCTTGTCCAGCAGCTTCTTGATGACACCAAAGCCGTCCAGGCCGGGCATCTGCACGTCGAGAAAAACCAGCTCGGGTGAAAACTCCTTGATAAGGTTCACCGCTTCCACGCCGTTCTTGCCCTGCGCGATCACGTCCACGTCAAAATCGCGCAACAGGTAGGCAAGCTCCTCGCGCGCCAGTTGCTCATCATCCACAATGATGGCGGATAAGGACATGCACTCTCCCCGGGAAAGTATAAATGCTGGCGGCGGGCTGTCGGTCGTCGGCTATCGGCTCATAGGCCCGGCAGGCCCACTTCCTGTCGGCGGGCACTTATCAACAGTTGTTGTTAACGGCCAAGAGCTGCCTGTCGAGAGCTAACGGCCGACAGCCCACAGCCTTGTTACACTTACTCCACATGGTCGTCATCTACGGCATCCATGCAGTGAGCGAGGCCCTGAAATCGGGCGCGCGCAGCTTTGAATACGTCGGCATTGCGCGCGAGCGCCACGACCAGCGCATGCAGCGCCTCATCGACGACTGCCGCGCCAGCGGAGTGCAGGTCCGGTTTCTGCCGCGCGAGCAGTTGGACCGCACCGCCAACACCAACACCCATCAGGGGGTCATCGCGGTCACCAGCAGCAAGCAGTACGCGGATGTGGATACCCTGCTGGAACAGCGCCGCGCCGAGTACAGTTTTCTGGTCGTCCTCGACGGCGTGGAGGACCCTCACAATCTCGGCGCTCTGATTCGCACCGCCGATGGCGCGGGCGCCGACGGCGTCATCATTCCCGAGCGGCGTGCCGCCGGCCTGACCGGCACCGCGGTGAAGGCCTCCGCAGGCGCCTCCGAACACCTGCCGATTGCGCGCGTCACTAACATTTCCCGCACTCTCGACGAGCTGAAGGAACGCAACGTCTGGACGGTCGGCCTCGACGAGCGCGGAACGCAGAGCTATGACGCAGTCGACTACAACATGCATTGCGCGATCGTCCTCGGCGCCGAGGGAAAAGGCCTGCACGATCTGGTGCGGCGGCGCTGCGACTTTCTGGTCTCCATCCCCATGCTCGGCCATGTACCGTCGTTGAATGTCTCCGTAGCCGGCGGAATCGTGATGTACGAGCTGGCACGCCAGCGCCGTGTTGCAACTGCCGGCCCAAGGGCCAAGTCTTCGCGATGACCCGCCGGGTTGCTTTCCTGTTGCTTCTGCTCGTGCCGGGTTCGGCTCGCGCCCTTGAGCGCGAGGCCTTCACCATTACCCGCTATCAACTGGAAGCGCAGGTAGACCGCCACGCCCAGGTGCTCGCCGTGACCGGCAAGCTGACGCTGCGCAATACCGCGAAGACGCCGCAGAAGCTGGTGACCCTCCAGGTTTCGTCTTCCCTTGCCTGGAATGGCATCGCCTTGAACGGAGAGCCCCTGCAGTGGTTGGGCGACAACTACACCTCAGACATTGACCACACGGGCAGCCTGTCGGAGGCGATTGTCACCCTCCCCCAGGAGCTGGCGCCGGCGGCAACCGTTACCCTCGACGTGCAGTATGGCGGCACCATCGCGCAGAACGCCACCCGCCTGACGCGCACGGGTGTGCCTGCTGCAGTGGCGGTTCGTAACGACTGGGACCAGATCAGCGATTCCTTTACTGCGGTGCGGGGCTTGGGCTACGTCGTCTGGTATCCCGTGGCCATTGACGCGGTGAGCCTCAGCGACGGCAGCGCGCTCTTCGACGCGATTGCGCGCTGGAAGCAGCGCCACGAGCACAGCGAGTTCAACGCCCAGCTCGTCGTTACCGAACCCTCCACGCCGCAGCCGCTCTGTATTGCGTTCAATCTGCAGGGGGCCGGTTGCGGCGAGTCCCGCGAGGAAACGACACGCAGCGGAAAGATGCGGGAGGTCACCGGTTCCTTGCAACTCGACAGCCTCAGCGAAGTTGTCCCCAGCTTCGCCATCGCGGCATATGTCGAGCTCGCCCGGCCAACAGTGGACCTGCTGTATCTCGGGGACCACACATCACTGGCTCGCGACTACGCCCTCGCCGCCGAGGCCAACGATCCCCTGCTGCATGATTGGCTGGCTGAGCCCCATCAGCCCGCTCGCATCATCGAGCTCGCCGATCCCAACGCCAATCCCTGGCAGAACGGCGCCGTGTTGTTTACGCCGCTGCGCGAAGCGCCGACCGCAACTCTGCAGCAATTACTGTTGCCGGTACAGGTGGCGTCACGCTTTCACTCGCCGCATGCCTGGATCCAGGAAGGCCTTGAGCGCTTCCTGCAGGCCGTGAGCGTCGAAGGCCGTTCCGGCCGCCGCGCCGCCGTGGAGTATCTCGACCAATACCTGGCGGCGC
>DATJVW010000053.1:0-14755 GCA_035501675.1 Burkholderiales bacterium | reverse complement strand
ACCACCGCCAGGTCTCCCGTGTGGTACCAGCCGCCGTGGAAGGCTTCCTCCGTGGCCTTGGCGTTTTTCAGATACCCCTTCATGGTGATGTTGCCGCGAAACAGGATCTCGCCCATGGTCTGCGCGTCGCGCGGGACCGGTTGGAGCGTTTCTGGGTCGGCCACCACCATCGCCTCCTGCAGCGGATAGGTCACGCCCTGGCGCCCGTTCAACTCCGCACGCTGCGCGACTGCAAGCTCCCCCCACTCCGGATGCTTCGCGCACACGCTGGCCGGTCCGTAAACCTCGGTGAGGCCGTAGACGTGAGTGAGATCGACGCCGATGCGCTCCGCGCCCTCGATCACGGCCTGAGGCGGGGCCGCACCGGCGATCATGCCGTGCACAGCGTGGCTCCAGGTACCGCGCAGCGCGTCGGGTGCGTTGATCAGCATGTTGTGCACCACCGGGGCACCGCAGAAGTGGGTCACTCGATGTTGCCGGATCAGCGCGAAGACGAGCGCAGGGTCCACCTTCCGCAAGCACACGCTGGTCCCTGCGACCAGGGCCAGCGTCCAAGGGAAGCACCATCCGTTGCAGTGGAACATCGGCAACGTCCACAGGTAGACGGGGAAATGAGGCATAGCCCAGGTCACCGCGTTGCTGACCGCGTTCAGGTAGGCACCGCGGTGGTGCAGCACGACGCCCTTGGGATTTCCGGTGGTCCCGGACGTGTAATTGAGTGCGATCGCATCCCACTCGTCGCCAGGCAGATTCCACTCGAACTCAGGGTCGCCGGTGGCGAGAAAATCCTCGTACTCCATGTCCCCCAGCAACTCCCCGCCGCTCGCCAGCGGGTCGTCGATGTCGATGATCAACGGCCGCTTTTCCAACATGTGAAGCGCTTTGCTGACGATGCCCGACAGCTCCCGGTCGGTGAGCAGGACCTTGGCCTCGCCGTGCTGCAGCATGAAAGCAACCGAGCCCGGATCGAGCCGCGTGTTGAGCGCGTTGATCACGGCTCCGGTCATGGGAATGCCATAGTGGGCCTCGAACATGGCCGGAACATTCGGTGCGATCACCGCCACGGTCTCGCCTGGAGCGATTCCCGCGCCCCGCAGTGCCGAGGCCAGGCGCCTGCAGCGGATATAGGTCTGCCTCCACGTGTCGAGCCTGTCACCGTGGGCGACCGCGATGCGCTCCGGATAGACTTCGGCCGCGCGGCGCAGGAACGAGAGAGGCGAGAGCGGCACGTAGTTGGCGGCATTCTTATCCAGACCGGCGTCAAAGGGCTTCATGATGCTTCTCCGGGACCGCGTAGGCGCGCCGTTAACGGTCGTGCACAAAGACTGTCGGTGTTTCGACAGTCGGGCGTGGTTCTTGCTCGAGCCGTTTTGACTTGACTGTGCATGATCGGCGGTCAGACGCAGGTGCATGATACTCGATGAGAAAAATGCTGCGCCCGGCCGGCCCAACGCAGACTGCGGAAGCTGATGGGACTGACCGGAAACCATTTGAGTTTCCTGAAATTTCTGAACCTGAGCCCGGCCGGTAGAGATGCAGAAGCTGGCAACATCCCCGCATGCGGATCGGGGGCGCGAGGAAGACGCCTCTGCCAGCCGCGTCCGCAGGTCCCGCGGCGCGCCCGACCGAGCCAACCGGACCTTGGTCTGTAGCGTCTTGTTCCTGGATATCGTCGAGTATTCCAAGAAGCCGGTCTCCGAGCAGCTCAAGGTCAAGGAACAGTTCAACGCCCGCGTTTCGGACGCGATGCGCGACATCGCAGTCGGCGATCGCATCATCCTCGATACCGGAGACGGCGTCGCCGTGAACTTTCTAGGCGACCCCGAGGACGCACTGCTGGTGGCGATGAATCTGTCTCAAGCTCTTGCGTCGACGCCCGAGCGCGAGGCCGAAGTGGAGGTGCGCACGGGAGTCAACTTGGGGCCGGTGCGCCTGGTGCGCGACGTCAGCGGCCAGCCGACCATCATCGGCGATGGCATCAACGTGGCCGAGCGCGTGATGAGCTTCGCGCGCCCGGGCCAGGTGCTGGTGTCGCGCTCCTACTACGAAACGGTGACACGCAGCGCCGAGGACTACGCACGTCTCTTCGCCTATCAGGGATCGCGCACCGACAAGCACGTTCGCGAGCACGAGATCTACGAGGTCGCCGCTCCCGCCAGCGACGCGCTCGACCTCGCTCAGCGCCGCCACCGAGCCCGCCCCGCCAAGCGCGCTACCCCTATCGACCTGGCCGAGAGCAAGGTCGGGACGAGCAGAGCCGCCGCCCAGAAGTGGCTGGGCGACCGCGCGCTGGCGTACGGTGCGGCGGTGCTCTCCGTGACCGCCCTGGCCGCCGCGCTGGTTTCGTATGTGAGCGAGCCAGGCGACACGTCTCCGGCGAAGCCAGCCAAACCCTCGGTTCCGAAGCAGGTCGAGCTCCCCGAACCGCCGCCCCCCGTCGTGGTAACCGCATCGCCACCCGAGGTGGCGGTGGCCCCTCCCCAGGTCGTTGCAGCAGCACCGCCCGCTCCGCCGGCCGCGTCCGAACCGGTAAAGCCGTCCCGGCGCGGCGCCGGTCAGAGGGACAGCGGCACCCGCAAGCCGTCCCGCGCGGCACCGAAGGCTCGCAAGCCCACCTCACATGCTCTGGACGCACCGCCCGTTCACGCCGAAGCGAAGACCGCTCCCGCGCTGCCCGCGAAAGCCCCAGTGGCCGAGGAGCCTGCACCGGCCTCGACGCATACCAACGCCAAGGGGATAGCGGGCCCGACGGCGCTGATCATGCTCGCCGTCTCACCCTGGGGCGAAGTCGTGGTGGACGGCAAGTCTGTCGGCGTCGCCCCTCCGCTGTCGGAGCTGGAGTTGGCCCCGGGTCGCTACCGCATCGAGATCCGCAACGGCGCCTTCAAGCCCTACCTGGAGACCTTCGACCTTGAACCCAACCAAACCATTAGAATTAAGTACAAGTTCAAGGAAGGATAGGAAAGGCTCATGCTCCGCTTGAGTCGCTGGGCGCTAGCGCTGGTGGCCGTGCTCGTGCTCGGTGCTTGCCAAAGCAAACTCGTTCAGGAATTCCCTCTCACCAAGTTCAAGGCCGAGAACATGCTCGACCAAGGAATCCGGGCGTACGACGACGGAAACTACAAGGTCGCGGGGCGCAATATCCAGGGCGCGCTGGACGCCGGTCTCACCACGCACTCGCAGGCGCGCGCGCACAAGTACCTCGCCTTCATCGACTGCATCTCCGGACAACTGGCGCAATGTCGGGAGGAGTTCAAGAAGGCCCTGGAAATCGAGCCCAACCTGGAGCTGAAGACCGAGGAGGCCGGTCATCCGATCTGGGGTCCGGTGTTCCGCAGCGTCAAGGCGGAAATGCACGCCAAGCAGTAGCGCCCCGTCGTGAGCGCCTCAGAACCCGTCACCAAGCTGGGCCGCTATGAGATCTTGGCCGAGCTTGGCCAGGGTTCTATGGGGGTGGTCTACAAAGCCCGCGACCCGGCGCTCGACCGCGTGGTGGCCATTAAGACCATCAACCTCAACCTGCCCAAAGACGAGCTGGCCGAGTACGAGGCGCGCTTTTATCAGGAAGCGCGTGCGGCCGGTGGCCTGAACCACCCCAACATCGTCACCATCTACGATATCGGCAAGAGCGAGCGCGTCGCGTACATGGCGATGGAGTTCCTCGAAGGCGAGGAGTTGCGCGCCATCCTCTCGGCTGGGCAATCCCTGCCGATGGTCCAAGCGTTGGACGTGGCCTCACAGGTGGCCGAGGGCCTCAACTACGCCCACGAACGCCACATCGTCCACCGCGACATCAAGCCATCCAACATCATGGTGGTGCGCGATGGACTGGTGAAGATCACCGATTTCGGCATCGCCCGCATGCGCACCAACGAAGTCAAGACGATGACCGGCATGATCCTGGGCTCGCCCAAGTACATGTCGCCGGAGCAGGTAGCCGGCAAGCGCGCGGACCACCGCTCCGATCTGTTCTCGCTCGGCGTGGTGCTGTACGAGATGCTCACGGGACAAGCGCCGTTCCAGGCCGACAGCATTCACGGCATCATGTACCAGATCCTCAACTCTACGGCGCCCGCACCGAGCCTGCGCGACTCCGAGCTGCCCGAGATCGTGGACCTGATCGTGGCCAAGGCCCTCACCAAGAACGTAGAGGAGCGCTACCAAAGCGCTAAGGACTTAGCCACCGATCTTCAGCAATGCAAGGAGATGTTGCAAGGCCGCGCCGTGGGGCAACCCAAGGTCTCCGCCCAGGATCCGGGCCCGCCGCCCGCGCCCACGGCCACGCGGCGTCAGGACAAGGCACGGACGATAAAGTCCCCGAGCGCGAAGGCGACCGACAGCGTGGCGGAGAAGCCCGGGCTGATGCTCGCTAAGGCGTTCGATTCGTACGAGGCCACCATGCGCCTCGCCACGATCACGGGGATGGACAAGGAGCTGCACGGCTTCGCCGACACCGTGCCGAGCCAGAGCGCGGGTGGGGGCAACGGTGGCACCACCACCGCGACCTGGCAAAAGCCCACGGAGGCGAGCAAGCGCGGCGCGCGCGCCAACCGCGGCGGCAGCTACGCCTGGCTCTGGATCGTCAGCATCGCGGCTTTGCTGGGGGCCGTGGCGCTTCTCATTTTCCGCTAGCGTGGCTCGTTGATTCGTGATTCGTGGCTCGTTGATTCGTGACTCGTGACTCGTGATTCGTGATTCGTGATTCGTGATTCGTGATTCGTGAATACCAATTCGAAACGGCTCGTTGCTGGATAGTTCCCAGTTACGAGTTACGAGTCACGAGTTACGAATCACGAGTCACGCATCACGACCTTCACCGCCTCCTTCACCCGCTCAACCGCGATCACCTCTATCCCTTCGATCACCCCCTTGGGCGCGTTCGCGCGCGGAATCAGCGCCTGCGTGAATCCCAGCTTGGCCGCTTCGCGTAGCCGCTCCTGCCCGCGCTGAACCGCACGCACCTCGCCCGCCAGTCCGACCTCTCCGAACACGACGAGCTTGGGCGGCAGCGGCGTGCTGCGCAGCGAGGACACGATGGCCAGCAGGATGGCGAGATCGGCGGCCGGCTCGTCGATCTTCACCCCGCCCACCGCGTTCACGAATACGTCCTGGTCGAACGCAGCCACGCCCGCATGCCGGTGCAGCACCGCCAGCAACATGGCCAGCCGGTTCTGCTCCAACCCCACCGTCAACCTACGCGGGTTGGGCGCGTGCGACAGGTCCACCAGCGCCTGGATCTCGACCAGCAGCGGGCGCGTGCCCTCTTGGGTCACCAGCACGCAGGAACCGGCGACCTCGCCATCGTGCTGAGACAGGAACAGCGCGGAAGGATTGGCAACGCCGCGCAGTCCCTTGTCGGTCATGGCAAACACGCCCAGTTCGTTGACCGCGCCGAAGCGGTTCTTGATCGCACGCACCAGACGGAAGCTCGAATGTGTGTCGCCCTCGAAGTACAGGACGCTGTCCACCATGTGCTCCAGCACGCGCGGCCCGGCGATCGCGCCCTCTTTGGTCACGTGGCCCACGAGCAACAGCGAGGTCCCCGAGGTCTTGGCGAAGCGCGTGAGCTGGGCGGCGCACTCGCGAACCTGCGCCACGCTGCCGGGCGCGGACTGCAGCGCCTCGGAGTAAACGGTCTGGATCGAGTCCACCACCGTGACTTCGGGCGTTTGCGCGGCAAGGGCCACGAGGATCTTCTCCAGCTGGATTTCGGCCAGCACCTTGAGACCGTTGCTGTCGAGACCCAGGCGGCGTGAGCGAAGAGCCACCTGCTGCGTGCTCTCCTCGCCGCTCACATACAGCGCGGTGCAGCTACCGGACAACCGACTCAAGGCCTGCAACAGCAAGGTAGACTTGCCGATGCCGGGGTCGCCGCCGAGCAGCGCCACGCCGCCTCGCACCAACCCCCCTCCAAGCACCCGGTCCAACTCGGCGATGCCGGTCTGCCGGCGCGGCTCTTCCGCGGCCCTCACCTCGTCAAGCGCCTGGACCTGGCTGGATGTCGCCAGACCCTGGTAGCGCGTAGTCGCTTTCTCCGCGATCGTCTCGACCAGCGTGTTCCAGGCGCCGCAGTGCGGGCACTGACCCTGCCATTTCAACGTCTGGCCGCCGCACTCGCTGCAGCTGTAAGCGGTCTTGGGCCTGCGCATCGCTACTGCGCCTCGACTGTCGGCACCCGCGGCGCCAGCGCGCAGAGCAATTCGTAGCTGACAGTGCCGGCCGCGGCCGCCACCTGCTCTACAGGCATCCCTTCGCCCCACAGCACCACGGGCGAACCGAGGCCTGAGTCGGGCAGGTGCGTAAGGTCGGCGCACAGCATGTCCATGGACACGCGCCCCACCGTACCCGTGCGGCGCCCGTTCACCAGCACCGGAGTTCCGGAGTCGGCGTGGCGCGGATAGCCATCGGCGTAGCCGCAGGCCACCACGCCGATGCGCATGCGATGGTCGGCGGTGAACGCACCGCCATAGCCCACCCGGTCGCCGGGCACCAAGCTCTGCACCGCGATGATGTTGCTCTCGAGCGTCATGGCCGGCAGGAGGCCCAGTTCCGCTGCGCTTTGGTCTGCGAAGGGTGAGGCGCCATAGAGCATGATGCCGGGTCGCGCCCAGCCTTGCGTCGCAGCCGCGTAGCGCAGCAGCGCCGCGGAGTTCGCGGTGGACACCGGCAGGTCGAGACCGGCGGTTGCGCGCTGAAAGACCTCCAGCTGCCACTGGATCCCGCGGGCGTCGTCGGCATTGGCGAAGTGCGTCATGAACGTGATCTCACCCACGTTGCCGGACGCCTGCAGCCTGTGCAATGCACTGCGCAGCGTGTCGGCCGGCAGCCCGAGCCGGTTCATCCCGCTGTTCACCTTGAGGAACACGTCTACGCTCGAGGCCAACCGCGCCTGCTCCAACATGCGGATCTGTTCCGGGCTGTGCACCACCGCGGTCAGCGCTTCCTCGCAGAAACAGGGCAGTTCCAGCGGATCGAAGAACCCCTCCAGCAGCAGGATGCGTCGTTTGTGGCCGGCCTGGCGCAGCCGCACGGCGTCGTCGAGATCGACCACCGCAAACCCATCCGCGTCCCGCAATGCCCCGGCCGCCCTCAGCAGCCCGTGGCCGTACGCGTTGGCCTTGATCACCGCCAACTGGCGCACCTGCGGCGCTACGCCCCGTGCCAGCGCGAGATTGCTGCGCAGCGCCGAGAGCCGAATGGTTGCCCGGATTGGCCGCCCCATCACTGCACCCGCAGGAACAACGGGTTGCGCCCGTATCTGCAGGGCGCGCGCAGGCGCGGCGCAGTCTCGGAGATGCCTGCATTTCGTGGTATAAAGTCGCGGCCCTCGGGGGAGGGCTCCGTGCTCGCAGGCGAAAACACGCGCGCGAGGCACAGGTCACAATAGCAACAGCCTGGATGACTCGCGGCTTCCACACGATCCTGGCGGCGCAGTTTTTTTCCGCGCTCGCCGACAACGCCCTTCTGTTCGCAGCCATCGCCCTGCTCAAGGACCTGCACGCGGCGAGCTGGCAGACGCCCGTGCTGCAGATGTTCTTCGTGTTCTCGTTCATCGCGCTCGCGCCGTTCGTCGGCCCGCTGGCGGATGCCATCCCGAAGGGACGCGTGATGTTCATCAGCAACGCGGTCAAGATCCTCGGTTGCCTGGCCATGCTGTTCGGGCTGCACCCGCTGCTGGCTTACGGTCTGGTGGGCGTGGGTGCGGCGATGTACTCTCCCGCGAAATACGGCATCCTGACCGAGTACCTGCCGCACGGCAAACTGGTCTGGGCCAACGGTTGGATGGAAGGTCTGACGGTAGCCGCGATCATCCTCGGCGCGATCCTCGGCGGTTTTCTGGTGGGCGCCAAATTCTTCGACTTTGCTGCGACCCATTTCTCTCACCTGCGCCACCACAGCTGGGTCACGAGCGGTCCGGGATATGCCATCCTGGCCGTGCTCGCGATGTACGTCGTAGCCGCCGTGGTGAACCTGTACATCCCGCGCGTCGCCCTCGATCACAGACTGCCCAGAAAGACACCGCTGTACATCCTGCAGGATTTCTGGCATTGCTTTAGCCTGCTGTGGCGCGACCCGCTGGGCCAAGTGTCGCTCGCGGTTACCACACTGTTCTGGGGAGCGGCCGCGAGCCTGCGCCTGGTGGTGCTCGAATGGGCCGGGCCAGCGCTCGGCTTTACATTGTCCAAGGCCACCCAACTCACAGCGGTCACCGCCATCGGCGTGGCGCTCGGCTCGGTGCTGGCGGCGAAGTTCGTGGCATTGAACCACTCGGTGCGGGTGCTTCCGGTAGGAATTTTCATGGGCCTCGGCGTGATGGTCATTTCGCTGATCAGCGACTGGCGCCTCGCCATGGTAACGATGATCGCAGTGGGCGCCATGGGCGGCTTCTTCGTGGTGCCCATGAACGCGCTGCTCCAGCATCGGGGCCATCTTCTGATGGGGGCCGGGCACTCCATCGCCGTACAGAACTTCAACGAGAACATCAGCATCCTCGTGATGAACGGCGCGTACGCGGCGATGGACCGCTCCGGCATGAACGTCGATGCCATCATCGTCGCTTTCGGCCTCATGGTGGCCGCGTGCATGTTCTGGTTGTGGCGCAAACACGGACACGATCAAGACTGAACGCGGCCGAGGGACGCGGCGGGGAGCAAAGGAGCTCGAGCCGTCGCTAGCTTGCCCCACCGGCTCGCCTCTTATTATCTCTAGCCACCAGCCTGTGGCGTCGATAGATCCAGGTTCCGGTCCCCGCCAGCAGGAGCGCGCCCAGCGCCAGCGCCTCGTAACGCTTGGCGTCGTGCAGAAACATCTCCACGGCCTCGCCGAACAGAAAACCGGCGCCGCCGATCAACGTCGCCCACAGCGTTGCGCCCACAAGGTTGAGCGCCGCGAAGCGCAGCCGCGATACGTGCGACATGCCGAGCAACAGCGGCCCGGCCACGCGCAGCCCGTACGTGAAACGCACTCCGATGATGAGCCAGCTCTGGTGGCGGCGCACCAGCTCTGTGACGCGGGCCGAGCGCGCCTCCAGACTCGGAAACCGTGCCAGGATCTGCCGACCCCGAAACCGCCCGAGCAGGAAGAAGAACTGGTCACCTGCGAAACCGCCCAGCACCGCGACGGCGATCACCGTCCCGAGGTGCAGATAGCCCGCGTGCGCGGCGAAGCCGGCCATGACCAAGACGGTCTCGCCTTCAAGCAGCGCGCCCACGAGCACGGCGATGTAACCGTACTGCTGGATCAGATCCTGCAGGTGGCTCGGTTCCACGGGTTTCAAAGCACCGCGGGTTCGTCCGGCAGCTCGTTGCGGCCGGCGGGCCGCGCCGGGAAATGGCGCCGCAGGTGTTCCCCGACCGCATGCACCCCTTCGACGACCCCGGCCTCGTACTCGGCGCGGCCAAAGCGCTGCTCCATGCGGCGGCAGATCGGCTCCCAACCTTGCCCGACGTGCGCGTGAACCCCGCGGTCAGCGATGATCTCTACGTCCCGGTCCGCCAGCAGTAAATAGATCAGCACCCCGTTGTTGTGCTGCGTGTCCCAGACGCGCAGCTGGGAGAATACGTCCAGCGCCCGCGCGCGCGCCGATCGTCCCGCCAGCAGCTGAGGCAGGTCCAGCGCGTGCTCCACCGCAAAGCGCACCTGACCCTCGTGTGTCGCCTCTGTTTCCCGGATTGCGCGCTCCACCGCGCGCAGCGAGGATGCCGGGAATGCGCGGCGCACGCTCCACATCGTCGTGAACAGGTGCCGGAACACGCGCTTGAGGTCCATGCTCACCATCTGCCCGACGCGCCGCCGCCCCCGAAGCCGCCACCACCGCCGCCGAAGCCGCCACCGCCGCCGAATCCCCCGCCGCCCCACCCTCCGTAACCGCCGCGCCCTGCGCCCGGCACGCCGCGCATCAGCGTGAAGACGAAAGCGAGCAGGCCGGCGATGGCCGCCATCGCGAGTGAGCTCACCAGGAACCAGGCGATGACGCCGGCAACCCCGCCGATCAGCCCGGCGGCCGGCAGGTCCCCGATCACGGCGCGCAGTATGCTGCCCACCACGACGACCAGGATGATACCAACGATGAAGAGCGCACCCAGGTTGTCGCTGCTGCGGCTCCCCGGAGCGTGCCACTGCTTTTCCGGCGGCGGCAGGGGTTCGCCGTCCACCACTTTGATCATCGCATCCACACCCGCGTCGATCCCGCCGTAGAAATCCCCCGACCTGAAGCGCGGGACGATGACGTCCTCGATGATGCGTTTCGCGATCGCGTCCGGCAGTGCGCCCTCGAGTCCGTAACCGACCTCGATGCGCAGCGCACGATCGTCCTTGGCCACCAGCAGCAGCGCCCCGTCATCCACGCCCTTGCGGCCCAGCTTCCACTGCTCGGCCACACGAATCGAATACGGTTCGATGGCCTCGGGGTGGGTCGTGGGGACGATGAGCACCGCGATTTGACTGCCCTTGCGCGCTTCGAAAGCGGCGAGCTTCTGCTCGAGCTGCGCGCCCTGCTGCGACGTAAGGGTTCGAGTGAGGTCAGTGACCCGCGCCTTCAGCGCCGGCACCGGAACCAAGTCCTGCGCCCAGCCCGTGCTCAAAACGGCGAGGCAGCACAGCGACAGCCCTGCGCTACGAAGGGCCGCGGTGACGGTCATGGGCTACTGCTTGGGAGCGGGCCCCGGCTGGCCCCCTGCCGGGGCGGCTCCCGGTGCGTTGCCGCCGGGAGCCGGTTTGCTGAAGTCCACCGTCGGCGGCTTGGCGATGGCCGCTTCGTTCTCCACGGTGAAGTTGGCCTTCGGCTTGTAGCCGAACACCATAGCCGTCAGATTGACGGGAAACTGCCGCACGGTCGTGTTGTACTCCTGCACGGTCTTGATGTAGCGCTGGCGCGCGACTGTGATGCGGTTCTCTGTCCCTTCCAGCTGGGCCTGCAGGTCGCGGAAGTTCTGGTCGGACTTGAGCTGGGGATAGTTCTCCGCCACCACCAGCAGCCGCGATAGGGCCGAGGTGAGCTCCCCCTGGGCCTGCTGAAACTTGGCGAACGCCTGCGGATCGTTGACCAGCTCCGGCGTCACCTGGATGCTGCCCACTTTGGCGCGGGCGTTGGTCACGCCGAGCAGCACGTCCTGCTCCTGCTGCGCGTAACCCTTGACCGTGCTCACCAGGTTCGGAATGAGGTCGGCGCGGCGCTGGTACTGATTGATGACTTCGCTCCAAGCGGCCTTGATCTGCTCGTCCTGAGCCTGGATCGTGTTGTAACCGCAACCGCCCAGGCCCATCGTGGCCCCGAGCAGGGACAGGACCATCAGCCATCTCTTCATTTGTGTTTTCCTCATGCAGGGACGGGGAACAGCGCTTACGTGAGGCCGGGCTGCTGGCCTTTCAACCTGGTCATCGTTTCTCGCGCGAAACACAGGTCCTCCCAGGCCTTCGCTTTGTCGGCCAGGTTGCGCAGCAGGTACGCGGGATGATAGGTGACGATCAGCGGCGTGCCGCGAAAGTCGTGCAACCGCCCGCGCAGGCTGCCGATGCTCGCCTCGGTGTGCAGCAGGTTGGAGGCGGCGGTCTTGCCCAGCGCGATGATCAGCCGCGGTTCGATCAGCTGGATCTGGCGCAGCAGGTATGGCTCGCATTGGCCCGCTTCCGACGACTCCGGCACGCGATTGCCTGGAGGGCGGCATTTTACGATGTTAGCTATGTACACGTCATTGCCTCGCTTGAGCGCGATGGCCGCGAGCATGCTGTCCAGCAGGCGCCCGGCTTGCCCCACGAACGGCTCGCCGCGCGCATCCTCCTCGGCGCCCGGGCCCTCCCCGATGAACAGCCAGTCGGCCTTCTCGTCGCCCACGCCGAACACGCTCTGCTTGCGCGCCGCATGCAGTGGACAATCCGTGCACGCCTTGACCATCTGCTTGAGCTCAGCCCAGCCTAAGCGCAGGATGCGCGCGCTGCGGGCCGTCTCGGGCTCGAGTTCAGCGGCCGGGGCCGGCGGCATCGCGTCTGGCTTGACCGCGGCGATCTGCTCGGCCGGCGGCCGCGCGCGATCGCGCCGAATCCACAGCGGAAGCAGTCCGAGCTCGCGCAAGATAAGTTCGCGTCTCTTGTTCTGCATGGGCGTGGTTCGTGACTCGTGGTTCGTGGTTCGTGATTCGTGATTCGTAGAGAACCTAACTAACTACCCTCCAGGCGCCACCCTTCACATGATCACAGGTCCAGGGCCATGAGGATCGCATCCTCTCGGCCGGCACCCGCAGGATAGTAGTCGTGTCGCACGTACAGCTCGCGAAAGCCCGTGTCCGCGTACAGCCAACGCGCGGCCACATTCGACGGACGCACTTCCAGGAAGACGTGCTGCGCCTCACAGCCCCGCGCGACGTCGATGAAGTGATGCAGCAGGCTGCGCCCCAGACCGCGCCGCTGCCAGCCCGCGGCCACGCTCAGGTTCAGTAGGTGCGCCTCTCTCACGCCGATCATGAGCACGCCGTAGCCGGCCACATGGCCGCCGCACTCGATGACCCAGCAGCTGTAACCGGCTTGCAGCGAGTCGCGAAAATTCCCCGGCGTCCACGGATGCGTATAGATGGCCCGCTCGATCGCCAGCACCGCGTCCAGGTCGGAGCCGCGCATGGGTCGAAACACCGGCACCGCCGACAGCACAGCGCTCATGGATGCTGGGCCTGCGCGCCGCGTGACGCCTTCAGGGCACGTCGCTCTTCCAGCGTCAGCGCGACGCGATCGCGCAAGTAAACCGGTCGTGCCTCCTCGGCCGCCACCGTCGATCCCGAGCGCACCATCCCGGCGGCCAACGCGGCGATGTCCCGCGCATGCGGATGAAGCTCGGCACGCGTCTCGCTCAGGCGCCCGGCATAGCGCTGCGCCAGCGCCGCACCGTGAGCCACGAAGCCGCTGCCGGCCCCGACCCAGCCGCCGGGGCCCAGATCTGGCGCAGCAGCGGCTGTGCAGAGCTGGGGTGGATGCACCATGGCCCATTGCCGGTCGGACCCGGGGTCGGCGCCGCGCCGGAACGCGGCGAAGTAAAGCTCGCCCATGCGCGCGTCGAGGCAGGTCACGACGCGCTCCGCGCCGCACGCGTGAGCTACCGCCAGCAGCGTGCTGACCGCCGCGACCGGCGCACCGGCGGCGAAGGCCAACCCCTGGGCCACTCCGCAGGCAATGCGCAGCCCGGTGAACGAGCCCGGCCCTGCGCCAAAGGCGATGGCATCGAAGGCCGAAAGCGCCACGCCGGCCTCGCGCAGCAGCGCGTCGATGGTGGGCAAGATCAGCTCCGAGTGCCGCTGGCCTGCGAGCTCCTCACGGGCCAATACCGTGCCGTCGAGCCACACGGCGGCGGAGCACCATTCCGAGGACGTCTCGAGCGACAGGATGTTCAAAACGAGGAAGGCGAAAGGGCCCGCACCACACCTGCGGGCCACGCTTCAAAGACAGGAAATGCCGTCAAAGTGGCATCATTCTAGCGGATTTGGCGGTCGGTTTAGTTGCTATAATCGGGGCCGCTCCGGACGACCCTGGGCCCGTCGGGCCGCACCATGTGTCAGTGCGCACGTGCTGGTCTCCGGCCCCAAACACATCGCTGCGGTCACCATCGGGAGGAAGGACCTATGCCTCAGTTGTCGTGCGGCTTGCGCGCGCTCGCCGTCGTTTTCGCCCTGTTTTCGGCCGGCGCCGCGCTGGCACAAGAGCCGCTGCGCGTCGGCGTCATCACGTTTCTATCCGGCCCGGCGGCCGGACCCTTCGGCGTACCGGCGAAGAACGCCGCCGATCTGCTTGCCGACGCCCTCAACCAAGGCGGGCAGGTCCCCGGCTACGGTCATAAGGGCTTCGGCGGCCGGCCCATCGAGCTGATCTACGTGGACGAGGCCGGCGGTCCCAGCAAGGTGGTGACGGAGTACCGCAACCTGATCGACCGGCAGAACGTCGATCTGGTGATCGGTGTGATCTCCAGCGGCGACTGTCTGGCGGTCGCGCCGGTGGCCGAAGAGGTGAAGAAGTTCACCGTGCTGTTCGACTGTGCGACCAACCGTATCTTCGAAGAAGGTACCTACAAGTACGTCTTCCGCACCACCACCATGGCCACACAGGAGAACGTGGCCGCGGCGCGCTATATCTCGGAGAATTTCCCCAACCTGAAGACTTTCTCCGGCATCAATCCGAACTACGCTTGGGGCCAGGACGCGTGGGCCGACTTCACCGAGGCGATGAAGATCTTGAAGTCGCAGGCGCAGATCGCCACCAACGTTACGCCCAAGCTCGGCGCCGGCCAGTACGGCGCAGAGATCTCTGCGTTGCTGGGAAGCAATGCCGAAATCATCCAGAACTCGCTCTGGGGCGGAGATCTGGAAGCCTACATCCTGCAGGCGGCGCCGCGCGGACTGATGGCGCAGATGCCCAACATCATGATCACCGGCGAGACCGTGATCGAGCGTCTCGGCAAGGATCTGCCCGACGGCACCATCCTCGGCGCGCGCGGGCCGAACGGTCCGTTCGCACCGCCGAACCAGTTGAACAAATGGTTCGCCAAGGCCTACAAGGACAAGTATGGCATCACTGCGGTGTATGCCTCGTACCACATGGCCACCGCGTTTTTCGGCGTGAAGGCTGCATACGAGAAGGCACAGGCCGCCAACAAGGGCAAGGAACCGACCATCGAGCAAATCATCGCTGCGCTGGAGTACTCCAAGTTTGACTCGCCTGCGGGCACCGTTGACATGTCGCTCGGCAAAGGCCATCAAGCCGTCCAGCACGTCCCCTA
>DATJVW010000052.1:0-2515 GCA_035501675.1 Burkholderiales bacterium | reverse complement strand
AGGATGCCGAGCACGAGCGACAGCGCGCCCGCTATGGCCGCGTGCTTGAGGAAAGAGTGCCGCGCGATGCGGCCTGCGACGTAGCCGCCGAGCACAGTGAAGCAGCCGCCGACGACCATCGAAACCATGAGAAACGGCCAGGAGCGGGCGAGTTGATCCAGCATCTCCTGCGCTTGGCCCTCGCCAGGCCCGAACCAGATGGTGAAGATGACGACCAGCACGATGCCGGCGAGGGCGCTGCCGCCGAGATCGGTCAACGCTCCCAGCAGCACCGCCTTCCAGCGGAAACGCTGATCTACGGGATCAGGACGATCCTCGACGCGGGTCCCGGGGGCGTCGTAGGGATTGGGGTCGTTCATCGGCTCCCGTGGCGCGGACTCACGCCGGGAGTTTTGCGCTAAGGTAAGGCCGCTGCCGATGCAACTCGGGTCTCTGCAGCGTTTCGCAACAATCGAGCGGTGTCATGCCCAAGCTTTCGATCGCCGGCCTGACTATGGCCGCGATCCACATCGCCATCATGGTGTACACGCTCGCGCAGATTTTCGGCGCGGGAGCAGCGGATTGGACATTCTACTGGAGAATACTGCTGGCCCTCGATTTCCCGGTGAGCCTGGCGGTGGTGCCGGTCACGTGGATCTCTCCGCCGGCTGCGGGCGGGCCGCTGCACGACTTCGCCAATTTCTGGTGGCCGCTCTTTGTGCACGGCGTGCTCGGTACGCTGTGGTGGTACATCGTGGGGAGGATGATCGGCGAGAGGGTGAGGCGCAGGTTGAAGCGATCGGACCCCCCCTCACCCTAGCCCTCTCCCGCAGGGGGGAGAGGGAATGTGGTTTGCGCCCCCTAACGCTAGCGGCTCTGACCACCCCGCCTGCTACGCAGGCACCCTTCCTCAGAGAGGAGGGGAGAAAGGTTCTTGCTCCCCCTCACCCTACCTTCTCCCGCAAAGGGGAGAGGGGAACGTGATGCGCTCTCCCGCAAGGGGAGGGGGAGACTACATGCCCCAGCGGAGGGCGGCGGTGTGCACGGGAGCGTCCCACAGCTGCTTCAGCTCGTCGGTCAGCATGCACACCGTGATCGAGCAGCCGGCCATCTCGAGTGAGGTGACGTAGTTTCCGACGAGAGAGCGAGCGACACGCACGCCCGCGCTCGAAACGACTTTGTGAGCCGCGTTGTACATGAGATACAGCTCCATCAGCGGCGTGCCGCCGAAGCCGTTCACCAGCAGAATCGCTTCGCCGCGTGCCTGGACCCCGAGGTCGCTGAGTATCGCCCCGCCCATTTCCTTGGCGATCTCGTCGGCGGACTTGAGGGGCACGCGCCGCCGGCCGGGCTCGCCGTGGATGCCCACGCCCATTTCCATTTCACCCTCGCCGATAGCGAACGTGGGCTTGCCTGCCGCCGGAACCGTGCAGCTCGTGAGGGCAACGCCCATCGAGCGCGTGCGCGCGTTGACCGTTTCGCCCAGGGCTTTCAACGCCGCCAGATCGCGCCCCTGTTCGGCAGCGGCGCCCACGATCTTCTCGACGATCAGCGTCCCGGCCACACCGCGCCGTCCGGTCGAATACGTGGAGTTGTCCACCGCCACGTCGTCGTTGGTGATGACCGTTTCAACTTTGCCGTTCGACATCTCGCGCGCCATGTCGAAGTTCATGACGTCGCCTTCGTAGTTCTTGACGATGAACAGGACGCCCGCTCCGGTGTCAACCGCCGTGGCTGCCGCGAGCATCTGGTCCGGCGTGGGTGAAGTGAACACCTGGCCCGGGCACGCGGCATCGAGCATGCCGAACCCTACGAAGCCGGCATGCAGCGGCTCGTGCCCCGAACCCCCACCCGAGACGAGAGCAACTTTGCCCGGCTTGAGCCGCGCTCTGCGCACATACTTGCCCTCCTCGCCCGCGGTCACGATCTCGGCATGCGCCGCGCAGAAGCCGCTCAGGCTCTCGTACAGGATGTCGTCTACGGCGTTGATCAGTTTCTTCATCGCGTCCTCCCGCGGTAATCAGGACTCGCGCAGCAGGCGAGCCATCTTGTCGGCGAACTCCTTGATGATTGTCTCCAGCCGCCGGTTGCGCGCATCTGAGCCAAGGTCCGGCACGGTCACGGTGAGTTGGCGCTGGCGCTCATGCTCATCCTTGAGCAGCTGCAGGCGCCGCGGGTGAGCTGCGCGATACGCCGCCAGGAAGCGCTCGCGCTCCCGCGGCGAGAAGTGGCAGATCTCGAAGATGCGCTCCAGATGCTGTACCGGGATCGGCGTCGGATAGCCCGGATTCGAGATGAGCGAGATGAAGCTGCGATTCTTCTCCAGCGCCTCGGCCAGCCTCTGACGCATGCCCGAAGGACGGCTGTCCAGCACCTCCTGCAGAATGCGCTTGTAGGCCGCAACGCGCTCGAGGGGCGCATCAGGCTTCGCGGTCGACCTCCCGGCCACGTCATCAGCTCCGGCGTACAGCCGCCTTGACCGACGCGAGCGCTGCCGGAGCAACCGACAACGTGCGCAGGCCACAGCGCAAAAGCT
>DATJVW010000051.1:0-2025 GCA_035501675.1 Burkholderiales bacterium | reverse complement strand
GCGGATATTTGCCGCCAGGCACGTAGCAGCCCACGCTGTTCACCGGGATGTTCTTGTGGCCGAGCACGACTCCGGGGAGCGTTTCGACCTCGACATCGCGCAGCGCCGCTTTCTGTATCTGCGCGAAATTCCGGATCTGGGTCTGTGCAAACTTGATGTCGTCGATATCGCGCGCAGGCATCGATTCCACGCAGGCGCGTATCTCGGCCGCCGACAGACGGAACGCGGAGGGGTCCCACTTGTCGAACTTGCGCGAGTAGTCGCGCACGGCCTCATCACCGCGCTTGTCGATGTCGGCGAGTATGCCTTCCACGGTTGCGCGCACCTTCGCGGACTCCGCGGCATCCTGCTCGGCGCTGACGCCGGCCTTCAGAAAGCGAACCATGTCTTCTCCCCATCGCGCGAGCGTTTGGCAACTGCCCGAGCCGAATCTGACAGATGAATTATAGAGACCCGCAGGCTGTTACGTCCGCACAACGCGCTCGGGTTGCCCGCGCGTACCCCATCCGTTAGCATCGCGCATCGAGCAACCGGCCGGGAGCCAGAACGCGGCCGGCCCACACACAGAGTTCTCCATTGAGCAAATCTCCTCCCGCGGCATCCAGCGCCGGCGAGCCCAGCCCGCTGCCCGAACGCTGGCTCGGCCTGATCGGCCTGTGCCTGGGCGTGTTCATGTTCACGCTGGACGCCAGCATCGTGAACGTGGCGCTCCCCACGTTGGTCGCGGCGTTCCAGACAACGTTTTCCACCGTACAGTGGGTCGTGCTGGCTTATCTGCTGATCGCCACTGCGCTGGTGATGGTGGCGGCGCGCATCGGCGACATCCATGGGAAGAAGCAGGCCTACCTCGCGGGCCTCGCCATCTTCACTCTAGGCTCGCTGCTCTGCGGGTTGTCTCCATCGGCCGGCTGGCTGATCGCGTTTCGCGCGCTGCAGGGGCTGGGGGCTGTGTTCGTCTCCGCGCTCGGCGCGGCGATCGTGGGCGAGATGTTCGGCGTCACCGAGCGCGGGCGGGCGCTCGGCATGATCGGTTCCGCCGTGCTCCTCGGCGTTGCGCTGGGACCTTCGGTAGGCGGGTTCATCATCGAGCTAGCCGGATGGCGCTGGATGTTTCTGGTGAACATTCCGGTTGGCTTCGCGGCCATGTGGGTCGTCTATCGCTTCGTACCGTTGATCCCGGGACGTCCCGCCGCGGCCGCTTTGGATTGGCCTGGCACGCTGCTCGCCTGCATCATGCTCGGAGGCCTGGCGCTCGGCCTTACCTGGGGTCAGCGCGATGGATTCGATACACCTCTCGTGATCGCACTGCTGGCGATCGCCGTTGCCGGGTTTGCTGCGTTCCTGTACGTCGAAGCGCACGCTGCCAGCCCCATTCTTGATCTGCGCGTGTTTCGCAACAAGCCGTTCGCAACGGGGCTCTTGATGGGTTACCTGGTGTTTCTGGTGCTCGGGGGCACGGGTTTCCTGCAGCCATTTTTCCTCGAGGTGATCGCCCGGTTTCCCACTGCGAAAGTCGGCCTATTGCTGGCGGTCGCACCGATCGTCGGCGGCGTCACGGCACCGATGGGTGGCGCATTGGCCGATCGCGTGGGAGCGCGCGGCGTCACTCTGATCGGCCTGCTGCTGGTGGTATTCGGATGCGCGCTGTTTGCGGGCATCGATGAGCACGTGAGCGCGTTGGGCTTCGCGCTGCGCGTCGCCCCGGTTGGACTCGGCATGGGGTTGTTCAACGCGGCAAACAACAGCAGCGTGCTCAACGCGGTGCCGCGCGATCAGCTCGGCATCGCTTCGGCGCTGCTGTCGCTCATGCGCACCTTGGGGCAAACGACGGGTGTGCCGGTGATCGCATCGATCTTTTCTTTGGTCGCGATGGGCGACGCCGGCGGTGGGCGTCACCACGCGCTGCTCACCCTTCCGGCTGAGGCGCTGCTGCGCGGGCTGCATTGGTCCTTCATCGCCGCCGCGGTCCTGGCCTTGGCCGCCTTCGCGGTCGGAGCTTGGGAGTGGAAGCAGCGGCGCGTGGCG
>DATJVW010000050.1:0-2036 GCA_035501675.1 Burkholderiales bacterium | reverse complement strand
GAAAGATACCGGTTCGTCGCCGATTCGGGACGTGATGATTTCCGCGCTCATCGCTATCGGGCTGTCCGTCTTCGCCGCGACCTACGCATATTCCTGCGTGCGCGGGGCGGAGGCCGACCCCGGTGCGCTGGCCTCGCTGAGCGTGGTTACGGCGGGCTTTGCGCTGGCGGTGTTCGTGTTTCACCTGCTGCGCCTCACGGCGGCGCGTCGTTTGAGCGGCGGAGCGATATCGCCTGCCACTATCCGCGCCCATCTCGACGCCGCAGAACCTCTTTAGCTGTGGGCCGGGCGCGTCGCCGCGCTGCGACGCACCGAATCAGATCAATCCCGCCGACAGCGCCGCCGCGCGCGCGGCACCTATCAGCGCGGTGCTGTCGTTGAGGATCACCTTGACCGGAATCCTCTCCAGCAACTCGCCCATCCGCCCCTTGCGTACAAAGGCGTTCATGAACGCTGGGCCGGTCAGGAGACTCAGGATTCGAGGTGCGATTCCGCCGCCGATGAAGATACCGCCGGTCGCCATGATCTTGAGCGCCAGGTTGGCGGCTTCGGCTCCGTAAGCGGATATGAAAATTTGCAGCGTCATCTCGCACAAAGCCGACTTTTTCTCGATCGCAGCTTTGACGATAGTCGCAGCAGGGTCGCCGCTCTTGAGCGCGTCTACCAGCCACGGCTCTTCCTGGGCGCGGCCGCTCTCGCGCAGAAAGCGGTAGATATTTAAGATGCCCTGTCCTGACAGCACCCGTTCCCAGCTCACGTGGCCGAACTGTTTGCGCAACCACACGACCATCTCGGTCTGCAGCTCGTCAGCCGGGGCAAAGTCCGCGTGTCCGCCCTCGCACGCGAACGGCCGCCAGGTTCTTCCATCGAAGTAAAGTCCTGCTTCCCCCAGCCCGGTTCCTGCCGAGACGACGGCAGCGTTGCCGGACGCGTCCTCTGCTCCCGCATTGAGAACCACGAAGTCGCTGTCCTCCAGCGAGGCGACACCGTATGCGTTGGCCTCGAGATCGTTGAGGATCGCGACGCGTTCGATGCCGACTTCCTTTGCCAACGAAGTGGCATCGACCACCCATCCGAGATTGGGCATCTCGGCGCGGCCGTTGCGCACCGGTCCGGCGATTCCGAAACAGGCGGCGGCCGGCTGCTCGATACCGCCTTTCAGGAATTCGCGCAGCGCGCTTTCGAGATTCGGATACTGGTGGGTGGGATAGACGTGCTCGATGCCGAGCTTGAGGCGTCCGCCCGCCACCGCAAATGTCGCGATTCGCGCATTGGTGCCGCCGATATCACCGGCCAGGATCATTCAGCCGATAATACGCCAGTGACGGCCCTCACGCTCCAGGAGATGGTCGGACTCCTTGGGTCCCCAGGTGCCGCCCGCGTAGTTCGGAAAATCGCGCGGCGGGAGTGCTCTCCACACATCGAGGATTGGCTCGACCACCCGCCAGCCCGCCTCCACCATGTCGTCGCGCTGGAACAGCGTTGGATCGCCCACCATGCAATCGAGCAGGAGTGTTTCGTATCCGGTCGCAGGCGCTGCGCCGAAGTATTGCGAATACTCGAAGCTCATGTTGACGGCGCCCAGCGTCACGGTGGGTCCTGGAACCTTGGCGCTGAAGCGCAGCGAGATGCCCTCGTCGGGCTGGATATGCATGACGACCATGTTGGCCGACATCTCGTCGATGCCGGCTTCCTGGAACAGCAGCTTGGGCGCGCGCTTGAACTGGATCGCGATCTCGGTGACCCGCTTCGCCATCCGCTTGCCGGTGCGGATGTAAAACGGCACGCCGGCCCATCGCCAGTTGTCGATCGCAAGCTGGACCGCGACGAAGGTCTCGGTCGGGGACTCGGGATTTACCTGCGCCTCGCTGCGGTAGCCGGGCTCTGTCTTGCCATCTAGGGTTCCCGGCCCGTACTGCCCGCGCACCGCGTGGGTCAGAACGGCCTCGGGTGACAGCACCTGGATCGCGTGCAGCACCTTGGCCTTCTCATCGCGCACCGCTTCCGAATCGAAGGAGATGGGTGGTTCCATCGCG
>DATJVW010000049.1:0-4115 GCA_035501675.1 Burkholderiales bacterium | reverse complement strand
AGCGCCCTCATGAGCACCGCTGTCCCGCACCACCCCGCGATCCCGTAGGGCGGGGCATCTGGGACACCCGTGGAGATCTCCCCGGGTAAGGCCAGCAACCTTCATCGCGCACCCACCGCGTCTACGCGACGGCCCCTTGATAACGACAGGCTTTGCCGTAACCGGCCGGCTCGCCCGGACCGCCTCGCCTCATACGCGCAGCCCGCCACCGCTCCAGCGGCAGCGGACCATGTGTTCCTAGGGTCGCGACTTCGCCTCCGGCTTCCTTCCCACCCCGCCTCACGACGACGCAGTTGCCCTTGGCTTGTGGTTGGTGTCATCTCCTCCACGGGGGACTCGCACCCCCGAGCTGCTGGTCATGCCAGGCGCACCGGTAGGGACGCCGGTTGCCCGACGCCCCCCGCGCAGATCCCAGCGTGCGCGTCTAACGCACTGGGCTCCTGACTTGGGTTCTGGCGGCGAAGCGCTGGTCAGGCCAGGGGTGGGTATAGCGGGCGCGAGGAAGGTAACGATCCGCGAGGGCACGCATCCGCTGCCAGTTCAGCCGGGTCTTCTGGCTGCGACGCCGAAGCGCTCGTCGCCAGTGCCGGATGACCTGTCTTCGAAACGCGCTGGCCTGGTGGATATTGCCCGGTACCGAGTAGTACGCGAGATACCCGCGCACGACCGACCCGAGCCAGCGTCCCTGTTCCTCGATGGGCAAGTGGCGGCGAGCCATCAGCGAGGCCTTGACCTGCTTGAGCTTGGCCGCCATCCGTTTCTTGATCGTCCGTCGCCGCACCGCGAAGTGCCCGTCCCTGCGCTTCGCGCAGTAGTGCGTGAAGCCGAGGAAGTCGAACGTCTCGGGCTTCCCGAGACCGCGCTCTGCCTGCTGTTGGGCGGCGTACCGTCCGAAGCGAACCAAGCGTGTCTTCTCGGTGTTGAGCGCGAGGCCGAACTTGGTCAGGCGCCGCTCCAGGTGTCTCCTGAAGCGCTCGGCGTCGGAGTGATGTTGAAACCCCAGCACGGCATCGTCGGCGTACCTCACGGCGATCACCTCGCCGCGGGCGTGCCGACCCCGCCATTGCTGGACCCATAGATCGAAGACGTAGTGGAGGTAGACGTTTGCCAGCAGCGGCGAGGCTGTCGCCCCTTGGGGCGAGCCCTCCCCGCTGGCCGTCCACCGGCCATCCTCGATCACGCCTGCCCTGAGCCATTTCTGGATCAGGCGCAGGACCCGCTGATCCGCGATCCGATGCTCGAGAAACTTCAGAAGCCAGGAGTGATCCAAGCTCGTGAAGAAGTCCCGGAAATCCAGGTCGAGCACCCAGTTCACCTTGCGATCCTCGATCGCGACCGCCAGCGCATCCAGCGCGTCATGCGGCCCGCGACCCGGGCGAAACCCGTACGAGAATCCCAGGAAATCCGTCTCGTAGATGGCGTTCAGCACCTCGACCACGGCGCGCTGGACGATCTTGTCCTGCAGCGCGGCGATCCCGAGCGGCCGCAGCCGCCCGTCGGCCTTCGGTATGTACACCCTGCGCGACGGCTTGGCCCGGTACGCGCCTCGCTGAACCCTGGCGTGCAGATCCTTGAGGTTCTCCTCCAGGTTCTGCCCGTAGGACTCCCACGTCTCACCGTCGACCCCGGCGGCCGCCTTCGGGCTCAACGCCCTGTACGCCTCGCGGAGACGATCGACATCGACGTGGTGCAGGAGCGCGGTGAACTTCGCGGCCCTGTCCTTCGCGGCAACCTGCCGCACACGCTCCAGCGCACTTGACGCGCTCACATCCCGGCTCTGCGTCCGGCACGCGGTTTGCTGGCTCGTGTTCCCCTTGTCCAACCGCCTTCCCTCCACCAGCTCCGCCGCCGATTCCTCGGCCTTGTTCACCGGCTTCGCGGGTACTACGCGGCTGTCTGACTCCCGACGATCGTTCATCTCGGGCTACGGCCTCATGGCCTTCCCCTCGCGGCCCGCCCAGCTGTCGATATGCCACCCCGCGAACCATCCAGGACGGGGCATCATCAACGACTGACGGGCGGTCGTCGGGCCTCCCGGTTCTCGCGCATGGAGACTTTCGCGCATGCCTGGGTTCTCAGACCGCGCAGGGTCCGCCGGCCACTCGCATAACGCGACCGACGATCTCGCCTTCCGCCTAGTTGTACGACGTCGGCACCCCGAACTGGACTTTTCGCGGCTCAATAGCCCCGCCTGCGCGACCCCTGTCAACGCTTCGCCGACGCCCTCACGAACGCCAACGCATGACTCGGGGCCACCGTGGATCGCTACTCCTTCGATGTAGAGAACTCTCATCTCCTATCTCCATGCCGGTTTATCCCGGCGCTCACAACCACCAGCGGCTGCACTCCTCACTGGGCGACATCCCACCGGTCGAGCACGAGCGCCAGTGGGCGCTCGCTCAGCCCGCCACCGACGCGCACCCCGAGCCCGACGACCGTGCCGGCAGCACACGCCGGCGCTCAGCCATCGCGCACGCGCATGCGCACCGCCGCAACGCGCCGCAGACGGCCCCAGCCGGCGTCTGAGCCACCCTGCACATCACGAGCGGCGACCGCCGGCAACGCCCGCGGTCGCCGCGTCCAAGAGTGTCGTGACGGCTGGCGCCGGCAACAACGGCCGCCTATGGAAATGACGTCCTTATGGACAACCCGCCCAACCGGCTCGAGAGCCCCAGCGTGCCGAGGGTTGCCCACAAGGACTTGGACAACCCCCGCTCGCGTGATCGAACTTCAACCGGACCGCGGGTTGCCCACATTCCCACAGGCGCTACTACTGTCCGCGCTCACTACTACAGTCCTCAGTGGATCACACAAAACCCGGTCTCCGCCGAACCCGGGATGGTCCACGTCCTGGGTGCGCGCCACGGCTTGCTCGGCACGGTGCGCGGTGGGCGCAGTTGTTGTTCGGCGTTGCCGCGGGTGGCGGGGCTTGACATCCGCACCGCGTGATCGGGATAAATGGTGGTGTGCAAGCACAGGCACGTCGGTTGAAAATCAGCAACGCATCGTCGCCGATGTCCACGGCGACCGAGTACCTCGGAGGATTGCGATGACGCAGAAGCCCGCCAAGCCGGCCGCGCCAGGGAAGCGTGCGACAGCGGCCACGGCCGCCGAACCAGCCAAGCCCGCCCAGCCAGGGAAGCGTGCGACAGCGGCCACAGCCGCCGAACCCGCCAAGCCAGGAAAGCGTGCGCCCACGGCGCCGGCGGCCACGCGAGCGAAGCCGGCCGCTCGGCGAGCGAGCGTCAGCGCGCCGGGGACAAACAGGCGGCCACCAAGTTACGACCAGATCTGTGAGCGCGCTTACTTCATCTCGCTCGAACAGGGCGGAGGCGATGAGGTCGCGAACTGGCTGCGCGCCGCGCGCGAGCTGGCGACGGCTTGACCATCGTTTGCTACATGCGCGGTCCGGACGCCAGGCTGCGCCCGGCAGGATCCGGGGAAACTACGGTTGGGGCGGCCGTCGGTGCGACGATATGTTTCCTCCCGATCTGGTACGCGCTCGCGAGGGCGCGTGCCGACGCTTGCCATGACGCGCGGCAGGTGAAACGGCGTGAATCGACTTTTCTCCGGCGCCTGCGACAGCGCAAGGTTAGGCGACCGCGGGTCTGCCTGTTCGGGCTCGCGATCTGGGATCGGACCGATCGTCCGTAGGGCGATCCGCATGATTCGCTTCGGAAGCGCCGCGTGTTTGGGGTGATGGTCGCGAGCGAGTGCGCGCCGGTTGCTCAGGCGGGTGGTCTTGGCGATGTGGTGTTTGGGCTCAGTCGTGAGCTTGAGTGGCCTGGGAATGCGGTGGAGATCGTGCCGAAGTACGACTGCTTGCGGTATGACCGGATCTATGGGCTCACCTTGGACTACGAGGACCTGTGGGTGCCGTGGTATCGCGGCGCGATTCATTGCACGGTGTTCTTCGGCCTCGTCGACGGTCGTAAGTGTTTCTTCATCGAGCCGCACTCGCACGACAGCTTCTTCGATCGGGGTCACCTGTATCGGTCGTCCGATGATGTTGAGCGGTTTGCGTTCTTTAGCCGGGCGGCGCTTGAGTTCATGCTCAAGTCAGGTAAACGCCCGGAGATCATCCACTGCCACGACTGGCAGACGGCGCTCGTGCC
>DATJVW010000048.1:0-25135 GCA_035501675.1 Burkholderiales bacterium | reverse complement strand
CGGGGTTCGGCGGTATTTGTTGTCAGCGACGAGCAGGCCCAGCAGGCGGCCACGCGCGATGATGGGGACTACGACAAAGCTCTTGGTGCGAAGCGTTTTGATATTCGAGTACGGCGGCTTCAGCCGCGAGTACGTGGCCAGCGGGTGCGTTTCGTCGACGACGAGGGGCGTCTTGCTGCGATAGACGTTGGCCATCGCACCTGCCTTGGCAAGCGCGATCTCCGTGCGTTCGCCAAGAGACAGCCGATCGTCCTCGGACAGACCTGAACTCGCCACATAAATGAGCCGGTCGCCTTCCGGCGCGGCGGCCCAAGCGAGCAGACGGTCGACGCCGACGTCCTCTCGAGCGGCATCCAGCACGTGCGCCAGTTGCTCTTCTAGAGAAAGCGCTTCCTGAAGGACCACGGACACTCGTAAAAGCCGCTCGACGCCTACGGACGGTTTTTTGGTGCCACCGGGCTCGCTCTTGGCTCGTGCGCGGATGGGATCGGTGCTTCGGCGAGAGGCCATGAGACGACTCCTAATCGCTCAACGCGTTCGGGGCCGGATCATCTACTCCAGCTCTTGCAACAGCGCCTTGGCTTCCCTCAGATCCTGGGTGTCGAAGCCTTCGGTGAACCAGTTGTAGACCGGAGCGAGCAGCTCGCGCGCCGCGTCGCGCTGACCGCGCTCGGCTAACAGCTGTGCAAGCGTTGTGGAGCTCCGAAGCTCCCAGGACTTGGCTTGCTGCTGACGTGCCCAATCAATCGAAGCGCGCAACCGCGCTTCGGCTTCCTCGCCTCTGCCTTGGCGCATCAGCATCCAGCCCTTGAGGCGCAGGACCTCGGGCAGATGTACCCGCTCCTGCCAGCCTGGTCGTTCGATTTGCTCCACGCACTCGTCAATCAATTGAAGGCCGGCATCGAGGTCGCCCCGAAGCGCCAGCGCTTCCGCCAAAGCCGACTTCAGATAAGGAATGGCGATGTGACCCCCGAGGTTGACCCAGTTCTCGTTAGCCCGGCGCAACAGGGAGATCGCCTCCGACAACTGGCCGCTGCGCAGCCGCGCGAGGCCTACACGCTGTGGAACCAGCACGTGACTGAGGAAGGGAATGCTCTGCTCGCGCGCCAGGCGCTCAGCCTCCATGGCGCGCTCCAGAAGCCGCTCGGGCTCACGCCGGTAGTCGAAGATGTCCGCACCGACGGTCATCGCCCAGCCGAGGTCGAAGGCATGTCCCAGCCGGCGCGCATGCGCGTCCTTCTCCTCGCTCACCTGCACCGCCAGGTCGGGGTAGCCGAGCATCCAGGTCTGATGAGCCGAGTAGACACCGACGCCGGTTCTCAAGTCATGACCGGACAGCTGCATCCAGCGTCCGGCGCGCTGCGGATCGTACAGTGCGAGGACCCGGTTCCCCTGCTCGCGCGCTTCGAACAGTTGGCCAAGCCAGAAATGGGAATGCATGGCGGCAAAGTGTCCGGAGATCTGTAAGTCGATGTCCTGCGCCTGGTTGCGTTGGGCCAGCATGCGCCGAGCCCATTCAAGCGACTCCGCGATGCGGCCCTGGGTGAGGGCGCCGACGTACATCCCACTCAGCCCAATCAGCAGACTCCGGGGTGTACCCTGCCCCTCGGCCAGCTCGAGGATGGCTTCGGCGTTGGCAGCCACTTCCGGCGCTGCCCAGCCCCGCAACGCCGTCCACGTGCCGTTGAGCGGCTCCCGGATCGACAGCTCGAGTCTGTCGCGCTCCGACGAAGAGGGCAGCAGCTCGAGGAGGGCCAACCCCTTTTGGAAGTGGCCGACGGCTTCTTGCAAGGCGACTCGTGCCCAGGCAAGCTCGCCAGCCTTGCGCCACAGCGGGACGGCCACAGCCGGATTGCCCGCTTGGGTGTAATGGTGGGCCAGCAGCTCAGGTGCGTTCTCGACTTGATCGAAAAAATCCTCCTCCAACGCCTGCGCGATCTGGGCGTGGAGCTGAGCGCGCTTGCTCTTGAGCAGCGACTCGTAAGCGGCGTCCTGCACCAGCGCGTGCTTGAAGGTGTAACTCGCATCCGGAGCTGTGCCGCGGCGAAATACCAGCCCGGTCCTGGTGAGCTGTTCCAGCGCTTCTTCGAGCTGCCCGCCCCCGAGCGGGGAGAGTGCAGCCAGCAGCTTGTAGGAGAACTCGCGCCCGATGCATGCCCCGATCTGGGCCTGCTCGCGAACCGGACCCAGTCGATCGAGCCGAGCGATCAGCGAGTCGCGCAGCGTGGTGGGAATGGCCAGCGCAGGCAGAGGAGCCTGAAGGGTGTAACGAGAGCTCTCCTCGCGCAGCAGCCGCGACTCCAGCACCGACTTGGTGAGCTCCTCGATAAACAGCGGCACTCCGTCGGTGCGGGCAAGAATCTGATCCAGCACTTCTTGTGGCAAGGGCTTGCCGCCGGTCAGGTTGGCTACCAACTCCGCTGCCTGACGTCGTTCCAGGCGACTCAGCCCCAATGCGGTGACATGCGTTTGTTCAGCCCAGTGGGGCGTGTACTCCGGCCGATAGGTGATCACCAGCAGGATGGGCAGCGCCGGCAGCCGCCTGGCGACGATATCGAGCAATTCCTGGCTGGTGGGGTCGATCCAGTGGGCGTCCTCGAGCACCATCAACAGCGGCTGGCGCTGACAGCGCGCTTCGAGCTGCCGGACGAGTGCCGCAAGGGTCTGGTCCTTCCGCTTCTGAGGCGAGAGCTTGAACGGCGGATAACGCTCGGTGGGCAGCGCAAGCATGGCCGCAAGCAGCGGCGCAGACTCGGCCCGTTGCTCTGGACTGCCCGCCAACGCGGCCTCCATCTTGTCCAGCTTCTGCTCGGGGCCGTCCTCGCGCGCGAACCCCGCTGCGCGCTCGAGCTGTTCGATGATGGGATACAGGGCGGAGTTGAGGTGATAGGGCGAGCACTGGTAGCGCAGGGCGGTATACGACTCGCCTATGATCTGTTCGCGCAGCACCTGCGTCAGCCGCGATTTGCCGACGCCCGGCTCGCCGCCGACCAACACGAGTTGTCCTTCACCGTCGCGAGCCTGCCGCCAGCGGTGCAGCAGCAGCGCCACCTCTTCCTCGCGCCCCACCAAGGGAGTCAGCGCAGCCCCGCCGCGGGCCGCCTCGAAGCGGCTTTCGATCGCTCGCGCAGCATCGACACGGAGCAGCCGAACCGGTTCGGCCACGCCTTTGAGCGCATGCACACCCAGATCGGTGTAGTCGAACAGTCCCCGAGCCAAGGAGCCGGTCCGCTCGCTCACGACCACGCAGCTCGGCTCCGCCAGCGCTTGCAGTCGCGCCGCAATGTTGGGCGTGTTGCCGACCGCGGCTTTGGGAACGGAGGCATCCCCATGCCCGGTTTCCCCGACGACAACGACGCCTGTATGAATGCCCACCCGTGCGCAAATCGGTGTCGACGCCTTTAGTTTGGAGACGGTCTCAACGACTTCCAGGCCGGCGCGAATCGCCCGCGCAGGATCGTCTTCGTGCGCCACCGGCCAGCCGAAGTAGATCATCAGCCCATCGCCCAGGTACTGCGCCACGTGTCCGTCATAGCGCGCGACGACTTCGCCACAGGCGCGCTGATACGCCTGCATGAGATCGCGCAGCTCCTCGGGGTCAAGATGCTCGGCGAGCCCGGTGGAGCCGACCAGATCGCAGAACATGACCGTGAGCTGGCGCCGCTCGGCTCCTGCGCTGACGAATTCCCGAGTCGGCAAGCCTGCTGGAACTCGTTGAGCGGCGGGCGCCGCGGCCGAATGCCTTCCATTCAGATCGGCGATCGCCTTGAGGAGCTTCTTGCGGTGTCCAAGCGGAATGCCGAGATCCTTGAGATCTCCATCGCTCAGCTCACGGAGCACCTCGAAGTCGATGGCGCTCCGCACAAACACCGGCGCGTACTGGCCGAGTTCCAGCGACGTCAACCAGGCGCCGATGTTGCCGGACTCACTCATCGGTTCAGGTCGCTGGAGAGGGGCCTCGCAGGCGTCCAAAAAGCATGAACCAGACTGCTTACACGGACCTGACCATGGAACCGAACCCGCCAACGCAGAACCGGCTTTGTTGGCTGTCACCCGGGCCCAGCCCAGGGGAGTGTTGCGGAGATGCGCTGCACCTCAGCTTTGCGGCGGCTCTAGCGCCACGCGCGCATCGGCATACCCGTTACTCTCGGCACGCCGGCGATTTCAGCCGTTTATCTGTGGCTGCGCGTGCGAGTCATCGGCTGATGGGCGTGGCGCGAGGTCATGCTCACTGCGGAACGACGCTGCGGAACCGCGCCGGCAAGGGATCCAGGACCTGCAGATCTAGGAAGTTGGACAGGACTTCGGGAGGCCACAGCTTGGCGTTCTCACCCGTACCGACATAGACCGCCCGCTGCCCGCTGGGATAGCTCTCGCACGATCCACCCGCGAAGCGCGCGAAATACTGGGTCGGAGCATCGCCTGTTCCCCACGGGTGTGCGATGAAGGTCCCGCGGTTCCACGGCTTGCGGTTCTCGTACAGCTTGCTTTCGCGCAGCACGCGCACGTCGAGCACGACGCCGGGGTACGCCGCGACCATTCGATCGAAGTCCTGTTTCCATCCTGCACGGGGTGGAGCCCACGTCACCTTGGCCACCTGGTCATCCCAATAGTCCATCGCCTTGTCCCTGACCGTGTCCGGCGTTCCGCAGCCGACGACCTCCGCATCCACCACGTTCGCATAATACTGGGGAGGGGGCGTGCTGAAATACAGGCAGACCGCGGCCAGTGCGACCGTCATAACGACCAGCGCCTTTCTGGCGATCGGCGCGGGGGGACGGACGGCGCCGACAATCAGCCCCAGGAAAGCTCCTAGCAGCGCGCCTCCGGGACCGGTGATGAACAGCCCTAACAGCGGGCCCTGATTCGCGTCGGGCGAGAACACCATGGGCCCCACGAACCCGCACACGAAGCCCACGACCCCCAGAACGATCGCCCAGGTTCGCGCGGACGTCAGGACGCTATGGAGCAGCGTCGGGTCTGCGGGGTCAGTTTCGGTATTCCGCGCCACATTCCGCCTCGGTCAGAACACAAGTATCAGCGCTGCGGACAGGACGCCATAGATCGCGATCGTCGACCAATACCATAGCGGCTCCTGGACGCGCGTCCATGTCACTCCCCATATACCGCGTCTCGCGTAAACCTTCCCGACGCTCAGCGCGTACGCGACATACAGCGCAACGAAACCGCCCAGCATTTTGAACACGATTGCCTCGCAAGCTCCGCCTGCACCGCGCCGGCGGCGGGTAGATGCGCCGCCATCGATCAACGCGGCAAAGTCGTTGCGCATCCAAGCAAAAATCTGTCCCGCTCGGAGCAAGCGTAACCCGTGCCGTCAGCCAGATCACCTCACCGCGAACGCGCTTGCACCGTGAAGGAGGATCCGCTTGAGTCTTCCGGATCACTCGTCTAGATTGCAGGCTAGCGATCGGGAAAATGCTCAACGATGACCGAGGTGGTGATCATTACGGGCGCGAGTCGCGGCATAGGCGCGGCGACTGCGCGTTTGGCGGGGCAACGCGGCTATTCGGTATGCGTCAACTACCGGACCCAGCGCAAAGCGGCCGAAGCGGTTGTGGAGACGATCCAGCGCGCGGGAGCGAAGGCGATCGCCGTTGCCGCTGACGTCGCAGTCGAGTCCGAGGTGATGGCCATGTTTACCGCCGTCGACGAGGAGCTCGGTACGGTGACTGCGCTGGTGAACAACGCCGGCATCGTGGAGCAGCAGATGCGCCTGGAGACAATGGACGCGGGACGCCTGGGCCGCATCTTCGCAACCAACGTCATCGGGTCGTTCCTGTGCGCCAGAGAAGCCGTTCGGCGCATGTCGACCAAGCGCGGGGGCAGCGGTGGCGCCATCGTCAACGTCTCTTCGGCCGCTTCGCGCCTCGGTTCTCCAGGGGAATACATCGATTACGCGGCTTCCAAGGGCGCGCTCGATACGCTCACCATCGGCCTCGCGCGCGAGGTTGCGGAGGAAGGCATCCGGGTGAATGCCGTTCGCCCCGGGTTCATCTATACGGAGATGCATGCGAGCGGCGGGGAGCCGAACCGCGTGGATCGAGTCAAAGCCTCGGTGCCCCTCAAGCGAGGCGGGAGCCCGCAGGAGGTGGCGAGCGCCATTCTGTGGCTGCTCTCCGACGAGGCCTCCTACACCACGGCCGCGATCATCGACGTCGCCGGAGGGAGGTAGGCGAAGACCCTCTCAGGACAGCCACCGTTTCCTGCGCTTGTAGTGCTTGACGTCGCGGTACGACTTGCGGGCGCCGAGCTGGGTCAGTCCCAGGTAAAACTCCTTGATGTCGGCGTTGTCGCGTAGCTGCTCGGCAGTGCCGTCGAGGACGATGCGGCCGTTTTCCATCACGTAGCCGTGGTCGGCGATGGCCAGGGCAAGGGTGGCGTTCTGCTCCACCAGGAGCACGGTCAGCCTCTGCTCGCGGTTCAGCCGCTGCACGATCCGGAAGATCTCCTCCACCAGCATCGGTGCCAGTCCCAAGGAAGGCTCGTCGAGCAGTATCACCCGCGGGTTCGGCATGAGGGCGCGGCCAATCACCAGCATCTGCTGCTCGCCGCCCGACAGGTACCCAGCCTGCACGGTGCGTCGCTCCGCCAGCCGCGGGAAGTACTCGTACACGCGCTCGATGCCCAGGCGAACACCGGCGCGGTCGCGCTGGGAGTGGGCTCCGACGACCAGGTTCTCCTCGGTGGTCAGATGCTCGAGGACGCGCCGTCCCTCGAAAACCTGGACGATTCCACGGGCGACCATCTCGAAGGGCGCCAGCCGATCGATGCGCTCGCCGGCGAGCTCGACGGAACCCTGGAGGATCTCGCCCCGCTCGGTGCGCAGCAGCCCCGATATGGCCTTGAGCGTCGTCGTCTTGCCGGCGCCATTGGCACCCAGCAGCGTGGTGATGCCGCCCTCGCGCACGTTGAGCGAGACGCCCTTGAGCACCAGGATGACTTTGTCGTAGATGACCTCGATGTTGTTCAGACTGAGCATCGGGTTTCCCCCACCCCTCCCCACACACGGGGAGGGGCGCGGGAGAGGCAGTGTGGTCGAGATTCTAGAAGTTGCATTTCACCACAGAGACACAGAGTCACAGAGGTTCACTTACAACAGGATACGGAACTACCCCACGGCGGCCGGCGCTCAACAGCGGGGTCCATCATGCTCGTCACAGCGTCTTGTTCTCTCTGTGTCTCTGTGCCTCTGTGGTTAATCGACTGCGGCATCTGGGTTCATGGCTCGCGGCATGGCGGGAGGCCCCGCTACTTCGCTTCCGCCTCCTTGATCTGCATGGCCACGACTTCGGGATAGGCCTTGAACCATTCCGTGGCCTTCACCAGCTTGCCGCCCTTGACCTGAAAGATCTGCACCCAGCCGCCGCCCTCGTGGTCGGACGCGGTAATCTCCAATGGCGGCACCAATCCGCCGAGAGTGAAGCCCCTGACCTTTTCCATACCGGCCTTGACGTCGGCGCCGGTGATCTTCCGGCCGCCCTTGGCCTTCAGCGCGTTGCGGATTGCCTCTACGTGGACCGCAGCGACGAGCACCCCGCGGTTGTAGTACACGGTGGAGGCCATCTCCTTGGGCGGCTCCTTGCCCTCCTTCTTGTACATCTCGCGGATCTCGTTGAGCACAGGGTAGTCCGGGCCAACGCCGGCGAACTGCATGGTGTAGTAACCCTCGGCAACGGCGAAGCCACCGGCCGCCTCGATGTCGGCCTCGGCCGAGCCCCACACGAACGCTACGACTTTGCGCAACGGATAGCCGACGCGCTTCAACTCCTTGATGGACACGGAAGGCGAGCGCCCGAACAGATGGGTGATGACGAAATCGGCCCGGTAGCGCTGGGCGATGTCAAGCACCTGGGCGCCCATCTCCACGCCCGGCGGCGGCACGGCGAAGGTGCGCAGCTCGAAGCCTTCGTCGCGCGACAGCTCCTCGAGGACCGGTATCGGCTCGCGGCCCGCCGGGTTGTCGTAGAACAGATAGGCGATCTTCTTCCCCTTGAGATTTCCGCCGAGCTGGTCCTTCACGAACTTGACCGCCGCCGTGGCCTGGGACCAGTAGGTGGCGGCGATGGGGAACAGGAACGGGTAGTGGGTCCCGTCGGCCGCTGCCGAGATCCCGAACCCGGGCGAGGTCCCGGGAATCTTGTCCTCGGTCAGCTTCTGATTGAGCGCCTGCGTCTGCGGCGTGCCGTAAAGTCCGATCAGCACGGCGCCTTCCTTCTTATGCCGCTCGTAGGCCTCCATCGCCTGCGGCACCTTGTACTCGTGATCGATCTCGATGGCGCGGATCTGGTAGCCCTCGACGCCGCCTTTGCTGTTCACCAGGTCGATGTAGTCGTGGTACCCCGGGCAGAGGTTCACGCCTACGGTCTGTGTGGCTCCGGTGCGGTCGCACTGCAGCCCGATGACCACCTCCTTCTGTGCCCACGTCGGCAGCGACACCCCGAGCATCACGCCGGCAAACATGACCGCGGGCGCCGCAATTGCCAGATTCCTCTTCATGGTTCTCCTCCTCTAACAGGCGCTTCAATAAGCGAACGGCCAGACGCGAAAGTAGTTTCGAATGTTGCGCCAGAGCCGGTTGAGGCCTTCCGGCTCTACCACCAGAAAGAAGATGATGAGCAGCCCGAACAGGATCAGCCGCAGGTTCGGGATGATGTTGTACACCGCCGCCTGAGAAAACAGCAAGCCGCCGAAGGCCTCCATGATCCAGCGAATGGCGATCGGCAAGAGGGTCACGAAGATCGCGCCGAAGATCGAGCCCAGGATCGAGCCCAGGCCGCCGATGATGATCATGGCCAGATAGTCGATGGACACGCCGATCTGGAACTGCTCATAGTTGGCGATGCCCAGGTAATAGGTGTAGAGCACGCCGGTCACGCCGGCGTAGAAGGATGAGATGGCAAACGCGAGCAGCTTGTAGCGGAAGATGTCGATGCCGATGCTCTGCGCCGCGACGTCCTGGTCGCGAATGGCGATGAACGCGCGGCCGATCCGGCTGCGCACGAGATTCAGCGCGGCGATGATCGCGAGCACGACGAACGCCAGGAGGAAAAAGTACATCTCGCGCTGGCTGGCGATCGCGTGCCCGAACAGCATCGGGCGCGGGACCTCGATGGAAGCCTGGACGCCCCCGCTGATCCAGGTGAAATGGTTGATTACCCACTCGATGATGAACTGCGCGGCCAGCGTGGCGATCGCGAGATACAGCCCTTTGATGCGCAGCGAGGGGATGCCCACGATGGCGCCGACTAGAGCCGCCATCAGACCGCCCAGCGGCAGCGACAGCCAGAACGGAAACCCCAGGCGTACCGCGAAGTTGGCCGCCGTGTAGGCGCCTACCGACATGAACGCGCCGTGGCCCACCGAGATCTGCCCCGTGTACCCCACCAGGATGTTGAGCCCGATCGCCCCGACGACCGCGATGAAGATGAGATTGAGGATGGACAGATAGTACTGGTCCAGTACGAGCGGAGCGACCAACACGAACAGGACGGCGATCGCCGCCACCGCCTTGCGCGCGATGGGCAGCGGATACAGGGCCATGTCGGCCTTGTACGTGGTCTTGAGCACGCCGCACTCGCGATGGATCATCTGAAATCCGCCAGCCGCTTTACCACAGAGGCACAGAGACACAGAGGAGCCAGAACCTTGTTACAAGGAAACCTGCGCACCCTCTTGCTGGACACCAAGTGACCTCGACAGATTCCCCTTCCTCTGAGTTGGAATCTCTGTGCCTCTGTGTCTCTGTGGTTGATTCCGGTTTGCAGGCTCATGCCCTATACCCGCTCGATGATCCGCTTGCCGAAGATGCCGTAGGGCCGGAACATTAGTGCGATGATCATCAGCACGTACGGCGCGAAGTCCTTGGTGCCTCCCCCCACCAGCGGGTCGACATAGCCGGCTGCCACGTTCTCCACCATGCCGACGATGAGTCCACCGACGATGGCGCCGGGAATGGAGTCGAGCCCGCCCAGGATCACCACCGGAAATACTTTGAGCCCCACCAGGGCCAGATGCACGTCGACGCCGAGCAGGTTCCCCCACACGATGCCGCCCAGCGCCGAGACGACGCCGGCCATGGCCCAGGCCAAAGCGAAGTAGCGCTCCACGTTGATCCCCATCGCCATGGCCACCTGCTGATCGTCGGCCACCGCTCGCATGGCGATGCCCTTGCGGCTGCGGAAGAAGAACCAGCTGAAGCCGCCGAGGAACAACAGGCTGACCGCCGCTCCCACCAGCTGGATGGGCGGAATGAGCAAAGGCCCCAGCACCACGGGCTCGTCGCTGATCGGCAGCGGCAGCGGCCGCGTCTCCGCACCCCATACCAGCGGTCCGAAGCCGCGCAGCACGGCGGCGAGTCCGATGGTGGCCATAATGACCGCCACGACTGGGCGCCCGATCAGCGGCCGGAGCACCACGCGCTCCAGCCCGAATCCAAAGCCGATCATGCCGGCCAGCCCGACAGCCGCCGCGAGCCACCAGGGCGCTCCATAGGACGCCATGACTACCGCCACCGCGAAGCCGGCGATCATCACGAACTCGCCCTGGGCGAAGTTGATCGCGTCGGTGGCCTTGTACACCAGCACGAAGCCCAGCGCGATCAGCGCGTACATCAGCCCCAGCAGGATGCCGTTCGATATCAGCAACAGCAGAAACTGCAAGTCAAACATGCTCGCTCACCTGCGCCGCTCCGGTCGTCTCGACGTCCACCACTCTCACCCGCGACCGCACCGTCGCCTGGCGTCCGTCCTCGTAAGTCACGTTCGCCGCGAGCTCGGCCTCCTCCTTGCCCGAGTAGAACGCCTCGATGACGCTGGCGTACTTCTCGGCCACGTAGTAGCGGCGGACCTTTCGGGTGCGCGTGATCTCGGCGTCATCCGCGTCCAGCTCCTTGGCCAGCAGCAGGAAGCGCCGCACCTTGAGGTCGTCGAGAAGAGTCGCGTTGCACTTGCTCACCTCGTCCCGGATCAGCTTACGCACTTCTGGCCTCTGCGATAGATCGGCGTAGCCGGTGTAGGTGACGCCGTGGCGCTCGGCCCAGGTGCCGATGGTGCCCGGATCAACAGCGATCATCGCCGCCACGAATGGCCGCTCGTGGCCGAACGCCACCGCCTCTCGGATATAGGGGCTGAACTTGAGCTTGTTCTCGATGAACTGCGGGGCAAACGGCGTGCCGCTCGAGAGCGCGCCTACGTCCTTGGCGCGCTCCACGATCACCAGATGACCGCGGGCATCGATAAAGCCCGCATCGCCGGTGTGAAACCAGCCCTGTCCATCGATGACCTGGCGGGTGGCCTCGTCGTTCTTGAAGTAGCCATGGAACACGCCGCGGCTGCGGACCAGCACTTCGTTCCGATCGCCGATTTTCACGTCGATGCCGGGACAGGGCCTGCCGGAGCTGTTCGGATCCGCCTCACCGTCCGCCTGCAGCGACGCGAGCCCCGAGAGCTCCGTGGAGCCGTAGATCTGTTTCAGGTTCACGCCCAGGGCGCGGAAGAAGCGAAAGGTGTCGGCGCCGAGCGGGCCGCCGCCCGAGTAGCACCAGCGCGTGCGCAGAAGCCCAAGCTGGTCGCGCACCGGCCGATACACCAAGACCTCACCGAGCGCGCACGCGAGACGCAGCCGTGGCGGCAGCGGCTTGCCTTCGCTGCGCAGGATCTCCGCTTCCTGCCCCGCGGCCTGGCAGCGCTCGAACACCCAGCGCTTGAGCGCTGTCGCGTCGGCCGCACGGACCTGGATCGCGGTAAGCATGCTTTCCCAGATGCGAGGCGGAGCTATGAATGCCGTGGGTCCCAGCTCGCGCAGATCGCGCTGAACCGTCTGCGGGCTTTCCGGGCAATTGACGGTGAAGCCCGTCACCAAGCTCAGCACCAGGGTGTACACAGCGTCGCCCACCCACGCCATGGGCAGGTAGGCGAACCACTCCTCGTCGCGGCGCACGTCCTCGACCTCGGCGAACAACGCGGCAGCGGCGAGTACGTTGGCATGGGTCAGCATGGCGCCCTTGGCGTTGCCGGTCGTCCCGGAGGTGTAGCAGATCAGCGCGACCTCGTCCGCGCGGCCCTTCTCGATCTCGGCATCGAAGTAGTCGGGCTGCGCGCGGCCGAACTCTCGGCCCAATGCCATCAGCTCGCCGTATGACTGGAGCCAGTCGAACCGGTAACGGTCGATGCCGCGCGGGTCGTCGTACACCACGCAGCGCAGGGCGGGAAGCTGTTCTCTGAGCGCCAGGATCTTATCCACCTGCTCCTGATCTTCCGCAACGATCACCGCCGTCTCCGCATGGTTGAGGACGAAGACCAGCTCGTGCGCTATGACGTCCTGATAGACGGGCACGGAGGTGGCGCCGAGGCACGTGGCCGCGATCTGAGCGCAGTACAGGCGCGCCCGGTTGTCGCCGATCACTGAGAGCTTGTCGCCGCGGCGCAAGCCGAGCGCGGCCAGGCCCAGCGCCACGTCGCGCACCTCGTCGTGGAACTGCTGCCAGGTGCGCGACCGCCAGATGCCGCGGTCTTTCTCGCGCATGGCGGGGCGAGCGCCGAACTCGCGCGCGTTGCGCTGGAGCAGCCGCGGGAGCGTCGTCGGCTCAACCACGCGCGTCTCCCGTCGGGCCCGTCTTGCTCTCGCCCAGATAGGCCTTGATCACCTGCGAGTTGGCTTGGACCTCGTCGGGCGTGCCCTCGGCGATCTTGCGTCCCATGTCGAGAACGGCCACCCGGTCCGAGATATCCATGACCACGCCCATGTCGTGCTCGATCAGGATGACGGTCGTGCCCCACTCCTCCTTCACGTCGAGGATGAAGCGGGCCATGTCTTCTTTCTCTTCCTGGTTCATGCCGCCCATCGGCTCATCCAGCAGCAGCACCTTGGGATCCAGGGCCAGCGCCCGCCCGAGCTCCACGCGCTTGCGCAGGCCGTAGGCCAGCGAGCCCGTGGCGCGCCGGCGCAAGTCTTGAAGCTTGAGGAACTCGATGATCTCTTCGACGCGCTCGCGGTGCTCGACCTCTTCTGTCTGGGCCAGACCCCAGTAGATGAACGAGGCGAACACGCCCGCCTTCATGTGCACATGGCGGCCCAGCATGAGGTTGTCCAGCACGGTCATGCCTCTGAACAGGGCGATATTCTGGAACGTTCGCGCCACGCCAAGGGCCGCGATTCGGCTCGCGGCCAGATGCGTGAGGTCGTGGCCTTCCAGGGCGATGTGGCCTGAGTCCGGGTGGTAGAAGCCGCTGACCATGTTGAGCAGCGAGGTCTTGCCGGCCCCGTTGGGACCGATCACGGAGAGCATCTCACCGCTGCGCACGTCCAGGCTGATGCCGTTGACAGCCCGCACTCCGCCGAAGCGCTTCGACACGTCTTGGATGCGCAGCTGGACCTCCCCCGGTCCGCAGGCGCGTTCATTCATGCCTCTGGTCTCGCGTCAGCCAGCGCTTCCGGCGCCCCGCTATGCGCTCGCAGGAAGCTGTTTTCTTGTATGCGACAAGCTACGCTCGCGCAACGGGCCTGTCCAGCGGTGAGCGCCCCGGGATGTGCCCCGCAGTGGGCTACAGCGCCGCCGTTGCGTGGAAGCGGCGCACGTAGTCCGGCGCGGAGAAGATCCAGTCCAGCGCGTCATAGTACCGCTCGGGAGGGCGGTTTTTGTAGATGTCGTTGCGCACCAGGCGCTCCACGCCCGAGGCGTGGAACAGCAGACCCAGCAGGCCCGAGGAGATCTGCACGCGCGAGGCGCGCAGCAGCCGCAGACTCTGGTAGCGCTGAAAGGCCGCCGGGAGATCGCCGTCGGCGTCGCGGGCGCATGCAGCGAGACAGATGGCGTCCTCCATCGCCATCGCAGCGCCCTGGGCGAAGTACTGCAGCATGAGATGTGCGGCGTCGCCGAGCAGCGTGACGGGGCCCCGCGTCCAGTTGTCGACCGGGTGCCGGAAGCGCAGCATCCAGCGGCGGAACGTGCTCGGCGCGCGTAGAATGGCCATCGGTTTTTCGCAATTGTGCGCGAACAGTCGCTGCACCTCGTCGGGCGGCGCTTCCTCGTTGTGCCCTGCACCTGCTTGATCGCGCACTACGGTGGCGACGAGGTTGAAGAGCCTCCAGCCGCGCAGCGGGTAATGCACGATATGCGTATTGGGCGCCGCCCACAGGGTGGCTGCTGGCCAGCGCAGGTCCTCCGGCATGCTCTCGGCGGGGAGCACCGCGCGATAACACACGTGCCCCGAGACCGGGGGCTCACCGTCGCCGACGATCTGCTCGCGCACGGCCGAGCGCCAGCCGTCGGCCCCGACGAGACCCGCCCCCGCGATGCGCTCTCCGCCTTCGCGCTCGACCAGCACGCCGCGCTCGTGGATTCGAAATCCGATCACCCGGCTGTCCGTGCGCAACTCGATCAGCTCCGGTCGGGCCCGGCAAGCATCCAGGAGCGCTGCGTGAATGTCCGCGCGATGCGTCACCGCATAGGGATTGCCGAAACGCTGCCGGAAGTGGGCGTCGACCGGAATGTCGATCACCGTTTCGCCGGAGATTCCGTCCATCATCAGGAGCCGTTCGATGAACACGGCCTCCCTCTTGACCAGCTCGCCGACGCACAGCGCGTCGAGCGCCGACCAGGCGTTGGGCGCGAGCTGGATTCCGGCCCCGATCTCGCCGAATTCGTGCGCCTGCTCGAGCACCAGGCTGCGGAGGCCTGTGATGGCGAGACCCAGGGCGCAGGCGAGGCCGCCGATGCCGCCCCCGGCGATGACCACGGGTTGCGCATTGCGCGGAACGCTCAAGCCGTCTCCTTTCGCGACGCAGGCTTCCGTCTGGCCCGGTGTCGGGTGACACGACTGCGGCCGACGGCACCCTCGATGCTACTATAACGAGCGTTAGATAGGTAGCAGGCATGCCAGACGTCTCGGAGATCCTCGCCCCCCGCGCTCAGCAGCGCGAAACGGGTGCCTCGGACCGTATCCTGCGGGCCGCGACTGCTCTGTTCTGCGAACGCGGTTACCACGGCACCAGCGTGCGAGCGCTGACGCGCGTGCTCCGTATGGAGGCCCCGAGCCTGTACTACCACTTTCCCTCCAAGCAGCACGTTCTCTTCGCCATCCTCGACCGCACGCTGGACGATCTCCTCGCCGGCCTGCAGGAGGCGGTGGCCACCGCCCAAGCCCCGGAAGACCGCCTGCGGGCGGCTGTCCGCTTCCACGTGCTGTTTCACACTCGCCGCCGTCAGGAGGCATTCGTGAGCCATAGCGAACTGCGCTCGCTCACGCCTTCCAATCTGCGCCGCATCGTGGCCAGGCGCGACGAGTACGAACAGGTATTTCGCGACCTGCTGGCGGCTGGAGCCCGCAGCGGTGTTTTCCGCGTGCCGGACGTCAGGCTTGCGGCCATGTCGATCCTGACCATGTGCACGGGAGTCGCGCTGTGGTTCTCGGACGACGGTCGGCTGGCGCCCGAAGCCATCGCCGACCGCTACGTCGCGATGATCCTGCGCAGTGTGGATGCAGCGGGAAAGAGAACGAGGTAATCGCCCACGTCCGCCTCCGACGCGACGAGTACAGCATCCAGCGGCCCAGCGCAGTGTCAGGGCGCCCGGCTTGCCTGACCAGCGCTGCGGCTGCGCCTACAACACCGACTGCCGCCCCAGCCGCGGCGGCTTCACCGCCGGCTGCGGCCGCCGCGGGACCTACTAACGCGGCGACTACGCCCGCCGCCAAGAGCACCGGGACGCCGACCCAAGCGGCCGCTGGCAGCGCGCCAGGCAAGGTTTGGGTGAACGCGCCCTCGAAGGTCTACCACTGCTCAGGCGACAGGTGGTACGGCAAGACCAAAGAGGGCGAATACATGAGCGAAGCTGACGCCAAGCCGAAAGGCAATCGCCCGGCGTCCGGCAAGCCTTGCAGCCAATTTATTATAGCTACTGTGCCGGGTGTGGCGGCGAGGGTTGGTCAGTAGCGGCTGCGGTTGAAGTCGTTTCGGGCCCGTGCGGCAGATCGCGCCGTTTGGCAAGATCGTCCGGTGTGGGTAGGTCGGTCGCCTGCCAGCCTCCTCCCAGCGCCTTGACGAGAAGCACAGCGGCGTTCATGCGATTGCCGAGTATGGTCACTGCGGTCCGCTGGTTGTTGAGCAATGCTGCTTGGACAACCACCACGTCGAGATAGCTGATGGTACCGGCCTTGTACTGGTTCAGGTAGAGCTGAACCGACTGCTCGGCGGCGGTGACGGCTGCCTCTTGCACCTTCGCTTCGCGTTCGAGAATCCTCAGCGCTGCCAAGTTGTCCTCCACTTCCTGAAAGCCGGTGAGGACTGTCTGCCGGTAGGTCGCCACTGTTCCGTCGTAGGCAGCACGCGCCGCGTCAACCTGGGCGCGGGTCAAGAAACCGTTGAACAGCGGCTGCGCCATTTGTGCACCCAACGACCAGTAACGGCTGGGATAGGTGAATAGCTGCGAGCAGCACGAAGCGAAAGAGCTCGAGGTTTCGAAGCCGAACAAACCATTCAAGGTGAGCGTCGGATAATAGCCGGCCGTCGCCACGCCGATCTGCTCGTTGGCCGAGGCGACGCCCCGCTCCGCGGCCGCGATGTCCGGCCTGCGCTCGAGGAGCGCAGAGGGAATGCCGGTGGGGACGGGCGGCGGCACGACTGTGGGCGCCAGAGGCATGCCCTGCAGGGAGAACATCGACGCCGGCTTGCCGATCAGCATTGCGATTGCATGCTCCATCTGCGCACGTGCCACGCCCACGTCGATGGCCTGCGCCTCGGTCGAGCGCAGCAGCGTCTCGGCTGCCGCTATATCGGCTTTGGAGACGACCCCGCTCGCATAACGGTTTTTCGTGAGCTCGAGCGATTTCTGATAGTTGACCACGGTGTTCTCGAGGAGCAGCTTCTGTGCGTCGAGGGCGCGCAGCTGGAAGTAGTCCTGAGCCAGCTCGGCCTGCATCGCGAGGCGGGTCGTCTCCAGCTCCGCGGCGCTGGCTTGGGCGCTGTCCAGGGTGGATTCGTAGCCTCGTCGATACTGCCCCCAGAGGTCGATTGTCCAGGAGGCTTCCACCGGGACCTGATAGAACGTGAGCGCGCCGTGTGCCACGGGCTGCGCGCCCAGCGTATTCGAGGCCTTGGAGCGGGTCACTGCGGGATTCAAGCTCACGGTCGGAAAGAGAGCAGAACGGGCTTCCTGAACCAGCGCCCGAGCCTGGCGATACTGCGCCAAGGATAGCTGCACCGACTGATTGGACACGTTGACCTGCTCCTCCAACGCGTTCAGTTGCAGGTCGCCGAACAGCTCCCACCACTTGCCGCGCGGCAGCTGGTCTCGTGGCTGCGCAACCTTCCACTCCGCGTCCTCCTTGTACGCGAGCGGCACGTCCACTTTTTGCTTCTTGTAGTCGGGACCGACCATGCAGCCACCGAGCAGCGCGAGCGCCGTCCCGAACAGCACAGCATTGTAAGGTCGACTCATGCTCGCTCCGCTGGGTTCAGTCCAACGCCGTGCGCCACGCGGCGCCCGCTGCGCAGCGCGTTGATCCACAGCCTGAAGCGGTCGAGATAGAGGTAGACCACGGGCGTCGTATACAGCGTCAGCAGCTGACTCACGAGCAGCCCGCCGACGATGGCGATCCCGAGCGGGCGGCGCAGCTCCGATCCCACCCCGCCGCCCACCGCCAGCGGCAAGGCCCCCAGCAGCGCGGCCATCGTCGTCATCATGATCGGCCTGAAGCGGAGCAGACACGCTTGATAGATCGCCTCGGCCGAGCTCTTGCCCTGCGTGCGCTCGACGACCAGCGCGAAGTCGATCATCATGATCGCGTTCTTCTTCACGATGCCTATCAAGAGAATGATGCCGATCATGGCGATGATCGTGAGCTCGGTCCGGCAGATCAGCAACGCGAGGATTGCCCCGACTCCGGCCGAGGGCAGCGTAGACAGGATCGTGATGGGGTGAACGTAGCTCTCGTACAGGATGCCGAGGACGATATAAACCGTGACCAGTGCGGCGAGGATCAACCAAGGCTGGCTGGACAGCGAAGCCTGGAAGGCCTGAGCCGTGCCCGCGAACTTGCCGTGGATGGTCGTGGGCAGCCCCATCTCGCTCAGCGCGCTTTCGATTGCGCGCACCGCATCACCGAGCGCGACGCCGGGCGCAAGGTTGAACGACAGCGTCACGGCCGGGAACTGTCCCTGGTGGTTCACCTGCAACGTGTCGCTGGTGGGCTCGAAGCGGGCAAACGCGCTCAGCGGGACTTGAGCGCCGGTCGACGAGCGAACGTAGATGTCTCGCAGCGTATCGGGCCGCTGCCAGTAGCGCGGCTCGACTTCCATCACCACGTGGTACTGGTTAAGCTCCGTATACATGGTCGAAACCTGCCGCTGGCCGAACGCATCGTAGAGCGTATCGTCGATCATCTGCGGGGTAATACCCAGGCGCGAAGCCGTGCTGCGGTCAATCACCACCGAAGCCTTGAGGCCTTTGTCCAGCTGATCGCTGCTCAGGTCGACGAGCTCGGGCAGCTTGCGCAGTCGCTCCAGCACGCGGGGCGCTAAGGAGCTGAGCTCTCGGAAATCTTCCGCCTGCAAGGTGAACTGATACTGAGCGCTGCTCGACCTGCCGCCCATGCGCACATCCTGCACCGCCTGCAGGTAAAGCACCGCCCCGGGAACCCTGGACAGCTTACCGCGCAGGCGGCCGATCACCTGGTCGACACTCAATTTGCGCTCGTCCAGCGGCTTGAGCGCCGCGAACACCCGGCCGGTATTGCGCGTCCCTGCAAAGCCGCCGCCGGTAAAGCCCAGCACGCTTTCCACGGCGGGGTCGGCACCCACAATGTCCACGAGATCCTGGAGCTTCTGGCGCATCGCCTGGAAGGAGATGTCCTGCACCGCGACGATGGAGCCGGCCAAACGGCCGGTGTCCTGCTGCGGGAAGAAACCCTTCGGCACGACGATGAACAGATAGACGTTGAGCGCGATCGTGGCAAACGTCACCAGGATCATGATCAGCGAGTGGCGCAGGGCCCAGGAGAGGCTCACATCGTAGCGATGCAGAACCCACTGGAACGTTCGTTCGCTTGCCCGGTACAGCCGTCCGCGCGGGCGGTTCCCGTGCAACTCTAGAACCCTGGCGCACATCATCGGCGTGGTGGTCAGCGAGACCACGAGCGAGATCAGAACGGCCACGGACAGCACGACCGCGAATTCGCGGAGCAAGCGCCCGACCATCCCGCCCATCAACAGGATCGGAATGAACACGGCGACCAGCGACAGGCTCATGGACAGCACCGTGAAGCCGACCTCCCCCGCGCCCTTCAGCGCGGCTTTCATCGGCGGCATTCCCTCCTCCATGTGGCGGGACACGTTCTCCAGCACCACGATGGCGTCGTCCACCACGAAGCCGGTGGCGATGGTGAGCGCCATCAACGACAGATTGTCCAGGCTGTAGCCGCACAGGTACATCACGCCAAAGGTCCCGATCAGGGAAACCGGCACGGCCACACTGGGGATCAACGTAGCCCGCACCTCGCGCAGGAACACGAAGACCACCAGGATCACCAGTACGGTGGCGATCATCAGCGTGATCTCCACGTCGCGCAGCGAGGCGCGAATGGTGGTGGTGCGGTCGAGCACGACGGACAACGTCATTTCAGCCGGGATCGAGGCCTGGAGCTGAGGGATGGTGCCCTTCAGACGATCGACGGTCTCGATGATGTTGGCTGCGGGCTGCCGATAGACGATGATCAGCACCGCCGGCTTTCCGTTGGTCAGCCCGGCGTTGCGCAAGTCCTCCACGGAGTCCTGGACGTCCGCGACGTCCGACAACCGCACGGCGGCGCCATTGCGATACGCGATGACCAATCCCCCATATTCGCTGGCTTTCTTCAGCTGGTCGTTGGCCGAGATCTCCCAGGTCTTGTCGCCGTCGGTCAGATGGCCTTTGGCCCGGTTGGCGTTGGCCGCGGAAAGCTGACTGCGGACGTCCTCCAGGCCGATGCCGTACTTGTTCAGGGCCGTGGGATTCAAGTCCACCCGCACGGCCGGCAGCGAGCTGCCTCCAACCTGGACCTGTCCGACGCCGTCCATCTGCGACAGCTTCTGTTGCAGGATCGTGGATGCCGCGTCGTACATCTGCCCCTGGCTCAGCTGGTCCGATGTGAGGGCGAAAATGAGTATCGGCGCGTCGGCGGGATTCACCTTCCGGTAGTAAGGATTGCTCGGCAACGCAGAGGGAAGCTGGCTGCGGGCCGCGTTGATCGCCGCCTGCACATCGCGGGCGGCCCCATCGATATTCCGGTTGAGGTCGAACTGCAGGACGATATTCGTCGAGCCCATCGTGCTGGTCGACGTCATCTCGGTGACTCCGGCGATGCGGCCCATCTGCCGCTCGAGCGGGGTGGCAACCGAGGTCGCCATGGTCTGCGGGCTCGCGCCCGGAAGACTCGCCGAGACGCTGATCGTGGGAAAGTCCACCTGCGGGAGAGCGGCGACCGGCAGCAAGCGGAAGGCGATCACGCCGGACAATGCGACCGCGATCGTGAGGAGCGTCGTCGCGACCGGGCGGTTGATGAACACCGCCGAGATGCTCACGGGCGCTCCGCGTTGATCGGCGTCGCCCCGCGCCCGACCGCGCCGGGCGAAGCGACCCGCCGCGCCAGCCGGTCGAAAGCGAGATAGACGACGGGTGTGGTGTAAAGGGTCAGCAACTGGCTCACGATCAGTCCGCCGACGATGGCGATCCCGAGCGGGCGTCGGAGCTCGGACCCGACGCCGCCGCTCAACGCCAGCGGCAGCGCGCCGAGCAACGCGGCCATGGTCGTCATCACGATCGGACGGAAGCGCAGCAAGCACGCCTCATAGATCGCCTCTTGCGCCGGTCTTCCCTCCTTGCGCTCGGCTTCGAGCGCGAAGTCGATCATCATGATGGCGTTCTTCATGACGATGCCGATGAGAAGAATGATGCCGATGATGGCGATGACCCCCAGATCGGTACGCGTCAGCATCAGCGCCAGCAGCGCGCCCATGCCCGCGGAGGGCAGCGTGGACAGGATCGTGATCGGGTGGATGTAGCTCTCGTACAACACGCCGAGCACGATGTACACGGCGACCACCGCTGCCAGAATCAACAGCAACTCGTTGGAGAGCGACGCCCGAAAGGCCTGCGCCGCCCCTTGAAATCCGGCTTGGATGCTGGGCGGCAGACCGATTTCCCGTGTCGCCGCCTCGATGGCCTTGACCCCATCGCCCAGCGAGGCGCCGGGCGCCAGATTGAAGGAGATCGTGACCGCCGGGAATTGCGCCTGGTGATTGATCGCCAGCGGCGCCGAACCCTCCGCGACCTGCGTGAAAGTGCTGAGCGGAGCCTGCTGGCCGGCGGGCGTTTGAACGTAGATGTGCTCCAATGCGGCGGGGCCCTGCTGGAATTCGGGTTTGACCTCCAGGATCACCCGGTACTGGTTGAGCTCCGTGAACATGGTGGAAACCTGGCGCTGGCCGAAGGCGTCGTACAGCGTGTCGTCGATCATCTGCGGCGTGATGCCGAGCCGCGAGGCGGTGGCGCGGTCGATGGTCAGGGCTGCCCGCAGCCCGAGATCCTGCTGGTCGGTCGCCACGTCGCGCAGCACCGGCGAAGCGCGCAGCCGCTCCACCAGCTTCTGCGACCAGAGGCCCAATTCGCGTGAATCGGGGTCCTCGAGTGCGTACTGATACTGGGTGCGACTGACGCGGTCCTCGATGGCAAGGTCTTGCACCGGCTGCATATACAGCGTAATGCCCTCGACCGCCGCGAGCTTCGGTTGCAGACGGCGGGCGACTTCGCTGGCGCTTACGCGCCGCTGCGCCAGCGGCTTCAGGTTGACGAGGATGCGCCCGCTGTTCAGCGTGGCGTTGGTGCCGTCGATGCCGATGAAGGAGGACAAGCTTTCGACCGCAGGATCTTCCAGGACTACCTTCGCCAGCGCCTGCTGGCGCTCCGCCATGGCGGGAAATGAGATCGACTGCGGGCCCTCCGAAATGCCCAGGATGACCCCGGTATCCTGGACCGGAAAGAAGCCCTTGGGGATGTAGACGTACAGCAGCACGGTGGTGGCGAGCGTGCCCACCGCCACCACCAGAGTCGCCTGCTGGCGTCCGAGCACCCAACGCAAAGTGCTGCCGTACAACTCGATCAAGCGATCGATGAAGCGCCCCGTGATTCGGTAAAAGCGCGTCTGCTCGGATTCCGGCCGGTGCTTGAGCAGCCTCGCGCACATGGTCGGAGTCAGGGTCAGAGACACGGCCGCCGATATCAGGATCGTGACGCTCAGCGTGATAGCGAACTCCCGGAACAGTCGCCCTACGACGTCGCCCATGAACAGCAGCGGGATCAGCACGGCGATGAGCGACACGGTCAGCGACAGAATGGTGAAGCCGATCTGCTGCGCACCCTTCAGCGCAGCCTGCAACGGCGGGTCTCCCGCTTCCACGTAGCGGGCGATGTTCTCGATCATGACGATGGCGTCATCGACCACGAAGCCGGTCGCGATGGTGAGCGCCATGAGCGACAGATTGTCCAGGCTGAAGCCGAGCAGATACATGACCCCGAACGTGCCGACCAGAGACAGCGGCACGGACACGCTCGGGATTGCCGTCGCGGCGAGATTGCGCAGGAACAAGAAGATCACCATCACGACCAACGCGACCGACAGCAGCAGCGTGAACTGAACGTCGCGGACCGACGCCCGGATCGTGGTGGTGCGGTCCGTCAGCACGGATACCTGCACCGCGGCTGGCAGCGCGCTCTGGAGTTGCGGCAGCAGCTTCTTGACGCGGTCGACGACCTCGATCACGTTGGCACCCGGCTGCCGCTGGATGTTCACGATCACCGCAGGCGCATTGTTCATCCACGCTGCCTGCTTCACGTTCTCGGCATCGTCGATGACGTCGGCCACGTCTGACAAATGCACGGGCGCCCCATTGCGGTACGCGACGATCAACGGTCGATACTGGCTGCTGGTCAACAGCTGATCGTTGGCTGCGATGGTGAAGGCACGTTGTGGGCCATCGAAGGTTCCCTTGGCCTGGTTCACGTTGGCCGCGGCGATCGCGCTGCGGATGTCCTCGAGGCCTACCCCGTAAGACGCCAGCGCTGTCGGATTCGCCTGCACCCGCACGGCGGGACGCTGCCCGCCGCCGATACTGACCAGACCTACGCCCGGAAGCTGCGAAATCTTCTGGGCCAATCGGGTGTCGGCCAGATCTTCGACGCTGGGCAGGGGCAGCGTCTTGGACGCCAGCGCCAGCGTGAGGACCGGCGCGTCGGCCGGGTTTACCTTGCTGTAAACGGGCGGATTGGGCAAATCCTTGGGAAGGTAGCTGAAAGACGCATTGATCGCCGCCTGCACCTCTTGCTCGGCGACGTCGAGGTTGAGAGTGAGGGTGAACTGCAGCGTGATGACCGAGCTTCCGCCGGAGCTGCTCGAGGTCATCTGGTTCAGGCCCGGCATCTGTCCGAACTGGCGCTCCAGGGGAGCGGTTACCGAGGAAGCCATCACCTCAGGGCTCGCCCCGGGGTAGAAGGTCACCACTTGAATGGTGGGATAGTCGACCTGCGGCAACGCCGACACCGGCAACAGGCGATAGGCCACCGCGCCTGCGAGCAACAGCGCCACCATCAGCAGCGAGGTCGCTACCGGCCGGAGAATGAACGGGCGCGACAGGTTCATGCCTTGCCGGGTTTTACGGCTTTGCCGCGCTGGCGAGCGCCGCCGTCGCCTGGCTGCACATCCACTTTGGCGCCGTCCTTGAGCTTGTCCGCCCCGTCGACGACAACCATGTCTCCCGGTGAAACTCCGCTGTCTATGGCACTGTCATCGCCTTGCATCGCACCGACGGTTACTTGATGCACCGAGACAGTCTGGTCGGGCTTCACGATATAGACGTACGGCCCTTGCGCGCCGCGCTGGATCGCGACCGTCGGAACCACGGTGGCGCCCTTCTTCACGTCCAGCAGCAGACGGGCGTTCACGAACTGATTGGGGAACAGCACGCCGTCCTCGTTGTCGAACTTGGCCTTGAGGCGCACGGTGCCGGTGGTCGGGTCGATCTGATTGTCGGCCGTCAGCAGATAGCCCGTGGCGAGCTTGTTCCGCTGCTCACGGTCGTAGGCTTCCACCGTAAGACGCTCGCCCGCGCGCAGCTTCTTCATGACCTGAGGCAAGCTGTCTTCGGGTATGGTGAACACGACCGTGATCGGCTGCAGCTGGGTGATGACGGCCAGGCCGTTGGTGTCGGTGGCGTGGACGATGTTGCCGGCATCCACCAGGCGCAACCCGATCGTCCCGCTGATGGGCGCCGTGATCCGGGAGTAGATGAGCTGCAGCTTGGCGTTGTCGACCTGGCCCTGATCGACCTTGACCGCACCTTCGTACTGGCGCACCAGCGACGCCTGGGTATCCAGCTGCTGCTTGGGCGCCGAGTCCTGCTCGACCAGGACGCGGTAGCGCTCCAGGTCGAGCTGCGCGTTCTTCAGCAGCGCCAGATCGCGCGCGAGCTGTCCCTCGGCCTGCTCGAGCTGAACCTGAAACGGCCGCGGGTCGATCTGCGCCAGGAGATCTCCCGCGTGCACGACCTGCCCCTCCCTGAACAACACCTGCATGAGCTGCCCGTCCACGCGGCTCTTCACGGTGACGGTGTTGAGCGGTGTGACCGAGCCCAGCCCCGTGAGATAAACACCGACGTCTCCCGTTTTCGCCGGCGCGGCGACCACGGGAACGCTGCGCGCTGCCGCGGCCTTGTCCGCCTTGCCGCCGGGCGACTGCGCGTCCCCGTTGCGGGCGAAGAACAGGTACGCACCCACCGCGACGAGCGCCACCGCTACGACGCCGATCAGCCATCTGGCCCGGAAAAAGCCAGCGCTCCGCGCTCGTTCGAGGAGGTTGCTCTGGGTAACCCGCGGATTTGACGTCGTCATGACCTCAGCGAAAGGATTAAGTTGGATAGCGGCGACGATAGCGCCCTTTGACTGGGCGTCGCGCGACCGGACGGCAAGGCCGAGTGGCGTGATATTGGATTAAATGCGGGCGCTCGGCAATTTTCCGTAGGGGCTTTTTGAAACGCAGTGTTGCAGACGCTCCGCCTGTTAAAGTAAGAAACAAGTAAGGAACAAAGCTGG
>DATJVW010000047.1:0-2492 GCA_035501675.1 Burkholderiales bacterium | reverse complement strand
TCTTCCCCGGCTTCGTGCTGCGCATTCTGTCGGCGGAGCAGACACCAACGAGTTCCCATTTGTTCGCGACTGTCGGCATGTTCATGATCGGCTTCGGAGGGGTGTTCCTACACTCGCTGTTGAGCGCGAGGCCCGACCCGGTCGTAGCGCTGTGGGCGGCGTTGCAGAAGTTCGGCGCCTTCGCCCTGGTGGCGCTGGGCGTCGCGCACGGCTTGTTCGCCTGGCTCGCGCTGTGCGTGGCATGCTTCGATTTCGTGTCGGGCTTGCTCGCTAGCCTGTACTGGCGCAAGCTCGCCGTCAGCCAGAGCTGATGGCCCTGCTGACCCGCATTTTGTTCTGGGGTTATCTCCTCATGCTGGTGGGGGTGGGCGCGAGCGGCATCTTCATCGCCGACTGGGAACTGAGCCGCGTGTTTCACGTTCCGCTGTCCAGCATGGACGCGCTGCAGCGGTCTACTGTCCTAAACCAGTACGGTTTCCTCAAGAGCATCGAATTCGCCTTCGGCCTGTTCTGCGTGCTGTGCCGCGACGAAATCTTCCGCGTGCCGAAGTTCAACAGGATCTTCTTGGTGGGTGTGTTCGGCGGGGTCGCAGCGCGCACGCTTGCGATCTTGCTGAATGGCGTGCCGCACTGGGCGTTCGTCGTGTTCCTCGCGCTGGAGCTGACGACCGGCGTGCTGGTACTGATCAAATCGAGAAGCAGCGTGGCGCCGCTATGAGCAGCGCAACCTCCGTTCCATCATTGGCCGCACCCGACCCTGCGGTCAGCGCGCGCCGTTCGCTCATCCTGGCGGGCGGCGGGATGCGTGTGGCATACCAGGCCGGTGTGCTGAAGGCGTTGCAGGAAGCCGATCTCGGCTTCTTTCACGCCGATGGCACCTCCGGCGGCACCATCAACTTAGCTATGCTGTTCTCGGGCCTTTCGCCGGACCAGATGTGCCAGCGCTGGCGCAGCTTGCACGTGCAGGACTTTGCGTCGCTGCTCCCGCTGCGCGACTATCTCAAGGGAATGCGCACTCCCGCGCTGGGCGACGCGGACGGCATCGTGCGCAAGGTCTTTCCGCACCTGGGCATCGACCCCGGCCGCATCCGGCTGGCGCAGGGCATGGCCGGGACGTTCAACGTGTGCAACTACACGCGCAAGCTAAACGAGGTCATCCCGCACACCGACATCGACCTGGATCTGTTGGTGGCCGCGATCTCCCTGCCGATCTTCATGCCGCCCGTGCGCAGGGGCGAGTTTTTGTACCTGGATTCGGTGTGGATCAAGGACGCCAACCTCACCGACGCGGTCAAGCGCGGGGCCGAGGAGCTGTGGCTCGTATGGTGCATCGGCAACACGGCGCAATACCACGACGGCCCGTTCAACCAGTACGTGCACATGATCGAGATCAGTGCCGCGGGCAAGCTCAACGAGGAGCTCGACTGGGTACGCGATCTGAACGCCCGCATCGAGCGCGGTGATTCGCCTTACGGGCAGACGCGGCCGATCCGGCTGCATGTGATCAAGCCGGCCACACCGCTGCCGCTCGACCCGGACTTTTACGCCGGGCGGATCGACGCCGCCACCCTCATCGACCGCGGCTACGCCGACGCCAGGCGCTATCTCAACTCCATTCGCCCCGAGGGCGTCGCCTTAGGACCGGAGGCCACGAGAATGCAAGACACCACGCCAGGGATCAGCTTTCGCGAGATGATGGCGGGGCCTTTCGCGTTGGGCGAGACGGACCCTGAGGCCGGCGCCGCGCAAGGTACGGCGAGCGGCACCCGGCTCACCATGCACGCCAGTATCGAGGTTCAGGACATCCGCGGCTTCGTAGCCGATCCCCAACACCGCGGCGGCATCAGCGGTCACATCGATTTCCCGCCCTTTGGACAGGACATTCCGAGCGACGCTGGCGTGTTCCAGCTGTTTGCGCCGAGCGGCGAGCCGAAGCTCACGTGGATGGTGTACGAGCTCGCCTTCGAGCACCAAGGGAAGCCCTACTACCTGGCCGGCAAGAAGGAGGTGCGGTCGGGCCCCGTGTTCCGCATGTGGGCGGACACCACCACGCTATACACGCGCCTGCACGAAGGGCGCGATTCGAGCGGACCCGTGGCGGGCGCAGGCGTGCTCACGCTGGGCGTGGGCGATCTGCGCAGGCTGCTGTCCACTTTCCACGCGACCGACGCGGCCTCCTCCGGCGATCGCATGCGCGCTACTGGGGTGTTCGCCGGGTTCTTCGCGAAGCAGCTCTGGCGCAGCTACATTCTCATGCGCTGACCTCTGACCCACGATGGCAACTTCACCCCGCTTGCGTCCGGCGACCCAAAGCGACGTCGAGGTCATCGCGCCTGCTGCGATGACCAACTGGTTCTCTCCTGCGCAGCTGATCCGCACGGGCATTAAGACGCTGCTCGGGGAAGTTTTCGGCAGCTACTTGGACCGCCGGGAGCTCGAAGCCGCGCTGTTGCAGGGCGACCTCGAAGCGGAGCAGAAGCGGCTGGACTATT
>DATJVW010000046.1:0-2060 GCA_035501675.1 Burkholderiales bacterium | reverse complement strand
CGAATGACGAAGCCGCGACCTTCTTACGCCTCTCGCCGCGCACCCTGGAGAAGCAGCGGGTTATCGGGGGCGGCCCGCGGTTCCGAAAATTCGGCCGGCGGGTCATGTACGCGGTCGCGGATCTCGAGGCCTGGGCCGATGCCCGCACCTTCGAGGCGACCTATGACCCCGAATATGCCGCCCATCGCGCCGGAATCGTCGCCCGTGGACGCTGAGCACGGCGTTGATCTCTGCGCCACCGTCTGCTCGATCCGACGAGCGCGAGCAGCTGGAGCTGTTTCGGGCTCTGCCCGGCGATATGGCGCCGCGCGACGCGCAGGACTTGATGGCCTATCCCTTCTTCTCCCTCGCCAAGAGCAAGCGCACGGTGCCGATCGACTACCGCGCGGGTGGGATCACCGTGCGCGTGGAGGGAACGGTGGAACACGGCCTCGCGACCATCTGGGACGCCGACATCCTGATTTGGGCGGCGAGCCAGATTGTCGAGGCACGCGATGCGGGCATCCGTCCCTCGCGTCTGATGCAGGCGACGCCTTACGAAATATTGCGGTATATCGGACGTGGCACGTCGCTGCGCGACTACCAGCGCTTGAAGGCAGCACTCGATCGCTTGCAGTCCACCAGTATCGCAACCTCTATCCGCGAGACCACGGGGCGGCGATTGCATCGCTTCTCCTGGATCAACGAGTGGAAGGAGCGGGCGGACGGAAGAGGACAGCCGCAGGGCGTCGAGTTGATCTTGCCCGATTGGTTCTACATGGGCGTGCTGGATGCGGCACTCGTGCTGACCATCGATCCCGCCTACTTTCACCTGACCGGCGGCATCGAGCGTTGGCTCTACCGTCTGGTGCGCAAACACGCTGGCCGTCAGGCGCGTGGGTGGCAGTTCGACTTCCGTCACTTGCACCGCAAGTCCGGCAGCCTGGCGCGGCCCTACGACTTCGCGTGCGACCTGCGCGCCTTGGTGGCCCGGCAATCGCTACCCGGCTACCTCCTGTCGATCGAGCGCAGACCGTGCGGCTCGGAAATCCTCACCTTCCGGTCGGTGCCGCACACGGCACGGGGATAACTGCGGGACAAGGTGTTAATGGGCTCGTGCTATCAGGTGTGCGCAGGCTCGTGCTATCGGGCGTGTCCCTATCGTGCTATCAGGCGTGCAAATCGCCCGAAATTCCAATCGCAACACGCACTTCGGCTCTCTCTAACTCTTCTAACCTAAGAATACTAACTTGTAGTAGAGACGCCGCGCTCCGGTGCATAACTGCGGCGGAAGGCCGTTCTGCGTCCGCAGGACCGACGCCATGATCATCGCCCTGCTGAACCAGAAGGGCGGCGTCGGCAAGACGACGCTCGCCACACACATCGCAGGCGAGCTGGCCTCCCAAGGGCAGTCCGTCATCTTGCTCGATGCTGACCCTCAAGGCTCTGCACTCGACTGGACAGAGCGGCGCAGCCAGAACGGACTGCGGCGGTTGTTCGGTACGGTCGGACTGGCGAGAGAGACCTTGCATCAGGAAGCGCCGGAACTCGCGCGACGCGCCGACCAGATCATCATCGACGGACCACCCCGGATCGCAGCCCTGGCGCGCTCGGCGCTGCTGGCGGCGGACCTGGTGCTGATCCCGGTGCAGCCGAGTCCTTACGACGTCTGGGCCAGTGCCGAGATGGTGTCGTTGATCCGCGAAGCTCAGGTGTTCCGCCCAGCCTTACGGGCTGCCTTCGTCGTCAACCGGCGCGTCGGTGCAACCGTCATCGGTCGGGAGGCACGCCGCGCGTTGGTCGATCAACCGCTGCCGGTGTTCGCGTCAGAAGTCCGCCAACGCATCGTGTTTGCCGACAGCGTGGCAACAGGCCAGCTTGCTCGCGAATGGGAGACTGACTGCCAGGCTGCGCGCGAGATCACCACGCTGACCCAGGAAGTGTTGAAGGCGGGTCCACCATGAACGGCAAGCGCATCGTGATCGGCACAAAGCCGCCGGCAAGTCCCGAGGCCGAAGCCTGGGTGCGCATGGGAGAAGGTGCCGATGCCGCCAAGCGTGATCTCTATACCGCGCGCCTGA
>DATJVW010000045.1:0-3963 GCA_035501675.1 Burkholderiales bacterium | reverse complement strand
CGGATGCCGGGGCGCGTTGGCTGCCGATGGGCATCTTGCATTGACCGCCATGCGAGCCGTCACGCAAAACGGTCCGGCCTGCTGGCGCGGTTGCGTGCAGGGCGGTAAGCTCATTGCGTTTGCGAGCTTCCCTCCGCGAGGTGCCCTGGATGACCGTGCTGCTCCGCACTCAGCGCCGTGCCGCCTGTTTCGCGCTCGCTCTTCTGCTTTCCGCGCTTCCGGCCATTGCGGCGCAGCAGACGTCCACCGCGAAATACAAAGTCATCACCGAGCACAACGTGATGGTGCCGATGCGCGACGGCACCCGGCTGGCGATCGACATCTACCGGCCCGACGCGCCCGGCAAGTTCCCGGCCCTGGTCGAACGCACGCCCTACGACAAGACCAAGTCCTCGGAGATCCAGGTGGGTGCGCACACCTTCTTCGCCGAGCGCGGTTATGTGTTCATGGTGCAGGACACGCGCGGCCGCTTCGCCTCCGAAGGCACGTTCTACCCGTTCCTCGACGACGGCTGGCTGCAGAACAAGGATGGCTACGACACCGTGCAATGGATCGCGCAGCAGCCGTGGTCCGATGGTAAGGTGGGCGTGCTGGGTGGCTCCTATACCGGTCAGACGGCCTACATGATCGCTCCGACGCAGCCGCCCGCGCTGCAGGCGCTGTTCGTGCGCGAATCCGCCTCGAACCTCTTCGACCACTGGGTCTACCGGGGCGGCGCATTCGAGCTGGGGTTCATCGCGACGTGGTCCACGCGCACCTTCGGTCCCGATATCGTCGCGCGCGCCTTCCCCGATGCGGCAGCGGCGGCGGACGCGAAGCGGCGTCTGGACGCGTCCATCGCGAACCAGGACAAGGACCTGTGGTCCCTGCCGCTCGACACCTATCCGCCGCTCGACTGGGCGCCGGGCTGGCGCTACTTCTACGACTGGGTGGAGCACAACACCGACGGGCCCTACTGGGCGCAGCAGAACGTCGGCTTGAACCATTCCCGCTTCCAGGTGCCGGTGTATCACCTGGGGGGTTGGTACGACATCTTCCTCAAAGGGACCCTGGAGAATTTCGCGGGCCTGCGCAAGAACGCGGCCACGGCCCTGGCGCGAGACAACCAGAAGCTCGTCATCGGTCCCTGGGTCCACGGCCCGACCAACGTCGGCAAGGTGGAGGTCGGGGAGCTAAAGTTCCCAGGCGCGGACGCGGTCGACTACAACGCGATCCGGTTGAAGTGGTTCGACCACTGGTTGAAGGGCATCGACACGGGCGTGATGCGCGAGCCTCCGATCCTGATCTACGTGATGGGCGCGAATGTCTGGCGCACCGAGAGCGAGTGGCCGCCCGCCCGCGCACGCTTCACCCCCTACTACCTGCGCGCCGGGTCGCCCGCCTCCCGAGGCACGCTCTACGACGGAGCGCTCTCCGTCGAGTCTCCCGAAGGCGCCGAAGGTCCCGCCAGCTATGTGTACGATCCGCGCGACCCGGCGCCGACCCTGGGCGGCAACACGCTGTTCATCGCAAGCGGCCCCACCGATCATCGCAGGGCCGAAGCGAAAAGCCTCACCTTCACCGGCGAGCCGTTGACGCAAGATCTCGAGGTCACCGGCCCGGTCAAGGCCGTGCTCTATGCCATGTCCTCCGCCGTGGATACGGACTGGGTGGTGCGGCTCACCGACGTGTATCCCGATGGCCGCTCGATTCTGATCGTCGACGGCCTCCTGCGGGCGCGCTATCGCGATTCGGCGCGCGAGCCCGCGCTGATCGCTCCCGGCCGCGTGTACCGCTACGACGTCGATCTGTGGGCGACCAGCAACGTGTTCAAAGCAGGACATCGCCTGAGGGTGAGCGTGACCAGCAGCAACTTTCCGCGCTGGGACCGAAACTTGAACACCGCCGAGAGCCCGGAGGCCGGCGCGCACCCGGAGATCGCGATCAACACCGTCTTCTTCGACGCGCCGCGCGCTTCGTACATTCTGCTGCCGGTGATCCCGGAGCGCTGAGGAGACATATCATGGAGTTCAACGTCTGCATTCCCAACAAGATCGACGAGACCGGCATCGCCGCGTACGCGGAGAATCTCGGCTACAGCCACGCGTGGGTCACCGACACGCAGATGCTCTACTCGGACTGCTGGGCGACGCTCGCTCTGGTGGCGCAGCAGACGCGCAGCATCAAGCTGGGGCCGGGCGTGGCGATCGCGCCGACGCGCCTTGCACCGGTCACCGCCAACGCCATCGCCACCATCAACCGCCTTGCCCCTGGCCGTACCTTCCTCGGCCTCGGCACGGGCAACACCTCGATGCGCCTGCTCGGCCAGCCGCCGATGAAGATCGACGAGTTCGCCGAGTACCTGCACGTCGTGCGCGCGCTGCTCGACGGCAAGCGCGTGAACCATACCTACCGCGGCAACACGGCACCGATCGAGCTGCTGATGCGCGAATTCGGCTTCTACTCGCTCGAGCCGCGTATCCCGATATTCGTCTCCGGTTTCGGTCCGCGCGCCATGGCGCTGGCAGGCGAGCTCGGGGACGGTCTGGTCTTCTCCATTCCACGCGTGCCCACCGTAGAGGATGCGCTCAAGCACGTCCGCGAGGGGGCGGCACGGGTCGGGCGCTCTTTGGAGGGCTTCCAGACGTGCGCCCTCGCACCGGTCGCGGTGCTGGAGCCCGGAGAGGCCCTCAACTCCGAGCGCGTGGTCCGCGAGTACGGTCCGGCCATCATGGCGTCGGTGCACTACGCCTACGACAAGTGGATGCGCGTCGGTGGCGATCCACCGGCGTTCATGCGCCCGATCTGGACACGTTACTGCGCGCTCATGGAAGACGTCCCTCGCGAAGTGCGTCACATCCGCCTGCACGATTCCCACTACACGTTCATGCGCGAGGACGAGGCGCCGCTGGTGACCCCCGAGCTGGTGCGAGCCGTGGCCTTCGTGGGAACACCCGGCGAGTTGGTCGAACGCATCCGTGACCTCGATCGTCAGGGCTTGAGCCAGCTGATGTTCCTGCCCACCGTGGTCGACCAGTACCGGCTCGTGGAGACCTTCTCCCGCAAGGTCATGGCCCGCTTGTAGCGGCCGGCTTCGCCGCAAGGCGTCAGCAGGCCTCAATGGACGTCGGTGATGACGGCCCGACCGTCGCGCCTTTCGAGATCGATCGTCAAGGTCGCGCCCGCGGGCTTGTCGAGCTTGTAGGTTCGAGGCGTATCGACAAAGCGCGCGTGGTACGACGTGCTGTGGCTGGATACGGTGTGGCCGGCAGCGTCGTAGCACCAGACGATGAGCGCCCCCACCTTGTCGAGCTGCACCGTGTACGGTCCGACACATTCGCCCGACTTCGACGGCGTCTTGTGCTGGATGCTGTAGGTGGCGCCGGTGTCTTTACCCAAACGGCCCGCACCGGCCTCGATGTCGTACGCCAGACGCGTGGCGGCGTCGGTGCCGATATCACAACCCGTCACCGTGGCGAGGGAAATCAGAACCAGCAGACAACCCGAGGCGAGTCGATTCATTCCGCGATCAAGGCTTGAGCTCCACCAGCACCTCGTGATAGCGATGATCGTCGACATTCTTCGCTCCATGGGTGTCACCACCCTTGCGGAAATAGACCTCGCCGGCATTCAGGGTCAGCCGCGTGACGCCGCTGGCACGGGACACCTCGAGGGTACCGCCTTCGATCGGATAGAAGAAATAGTCGTGGTCGTGACGGTGCGCCTCGATGCTCTCGCCCGGCTGCAGCGTGAATTCCCAGACGCGAACGCGCTCGTTCTCGAAGATGAGCTTGGTTCCAACTTCGGGCATGGTGGCTCCTTTGATGAGCTGCACAAGGAAAGCTCGAAAGCCTTACGGAGTCGAAGCCTGTGGCGAGTGTGCCACGCAGCGCGCAGACAGACGGCATGATCGGGGCGCGGCTTGACGCTCGGCATCGGCACATTGTATCGGCTTCGACGCCCGGAGGCAGACACGACAGCGGC
>DATJVW010000044.1:0-3703 GCA_035501675.1 Burkholderiales bacterium | reverse complement strand
CATGAAGTCCTCGACGAGCTGAGCAATCTGATCCGAGGCGATTGAAGTGATGCAAGCATCACAGAAGCCAGCAACGCGATGCGGGAGAGCTGCACGCATCGGGGCCGCCGGGGCGAGTTGGAAAGGCGCATCGTTTTACCTCCGCTTCTGCCGACATAACCGTCCTCCTTCGAGGAAGAACGAACCTGACCATAGGTGAATGGTTTCAGAAGCGTCGAGGCGCTTCTATTGGACGATGGTATCGGTCGATATCGTATCAGTCGGCGCCACAATCGCGCTGACCTCGATGATCGCGACGCTTTCCCGCTCCGCCCAGGCGAGCAGCGCGTGCCGCCGAATGTTAAGCGCTGCTTAAGCCAGCGCGCGTAATCTCAGAACTGGTGTGCGGATTTCCTGCCACCGACGTTTCTGAACTTCAGGAGGACCACATGAACTACAGACCACTCGTGCTAATCGCCTCTGCGGTTACAGGGCTCACTCTGGCGCCGGTTGCTGGCGCCTACATGTCCATGTTCGGAAGCTATCCCGGGAGCGTCTCGGAAACGCTTGCGAACGCGCCGGCCGCGGTTGCGCTCGTTCCGATGGACGCCGCCGTAAAGGCCGCCGAGCATCAAGTCACCGGCAAGGCCTTCAGCGCGGATCTCGAGCGTACCGGGTCGGGCCCGGCCTATCTCGTGGAGTTCGCGGGGAACGGCGCCAACACGGACGTGTGGGTCGATGCCAAGAGCGGCAAGGTTGAAAAGACCGAGACTATCCGACTCGCGACGCTAGCCCCAGGGGAATGATGCCTGCGCAGCGCGCTTGATTGCTTGCACGACAAACCAGACGCGACCGCGGCGCGGGACAAGCCATGGTGCCCACACGGGTCGCCATATTTTCTGCGCCGCGCGCGCCAGCTGTTTGTCGGAATGCTGGAGGACGATCGGCGGATGGCGCTACTGAAACGAGCACCACGTGCTGTTCGCGTGCCGCTATGCAGACGTTGAACGGGCCGCGATTACAGATCGCGCAGCGCAAGCGGGGCGGCAACCGACTCGAGCGAACGTCGCTCGGCGTTCACGGCCAGAAGGGCCGCTACAAGAGCGGCGGCGAGCATCAGCCCGCCGCCGAGCGCGTAGCCGACGAACACGTCGGCCCGCGTTCCGCTGGCAATCAGGTGTCCGAACACGACTGGCCCAGCGATCCCGCCAAGTCCCGTGCCGAGAGCGTAGAACCAGGCGATCGCGCTGGCTCTCACTTCCAGCGGGAAGTTCTCACCCACGGTGAGATAGGCCGAGCTCGCCGCTGCCGAGGCGAAGAAGAACACCACGCTCCATGTCAGCGTCTGCGTGAGCGGGTCCAGGATATCGGCCCTGAACAATGCACCGGTCGCGACGATGAGCGCGCCGGTCAGCGCGTAGGTTGCGGTAATCATGACGCGCCGCCCCAGGTGATCGAACAACGGTCCGAGCAGCAGCGGTCCGAAGAAGTTACCGGCAGCGAACGGCAGAAGGAATAATCCGACCCGCGACTCCGGCACACCGTAGTAGCGAGTCAGCACCAGAGCGTAGGTGAAGAAGATGGCGTTGTATAGAAACGCCTGCGCGGCCATGAGGCTTAAGCCCAGCACGACGCGACGCGGGTAGCGGCTCAGCAGAAGGCCGAACAGGGCGAACCAGCCGACGTGGCCCCCCGGGTCGAGCACTATCGTCCCGTGCGCTTCAGGGGCGCCTGTGGCGTTACTCCGCGTCTCGATCCCCGCCACAATGTGCTCCGCCTCTTCGCGTCGGCGACGCAGCAGCAGCCAGCGCGGACTCTCGGGCACGAATCGGCGCAGCGGGAGGATAGCGAGCGCCAGCGCGCCGCCGCCAATGAAGGCGATGCGCCAAGCCCATGCAGCAGAGAATATCCCCGAGTCGAGCAGGAACACCGCGCCGGCCGCCCCGGCCGCGGCGCCGACCCAGAAGCTGCCATTGACCGCCAGGTCGACGCGGCCGCGCAAACGCGCGGGCATGAATTCCTGGATCGCGGAGTTGATGGCGGCGTATTCGCCGCCGATCCCGGCGCCGGTGACAAATCGAAGCACCGCGAACACGAAGAAATCGGGGGCGAATCCCGACGCAACCGTCGCCGCGGCATACAGTCCCAGCGTGGTGAAGAAGAGCTTGCGACGGCCGTACCGATCCGCGAGGCCACCAAAGACTATGGCGCCGATGACCGCACCAGCGACATAGATGCCGGCGGCTTCGCCCACCTGCGCGGGGCTGAGCCCGAGCGCGCTCGGGAGCGTGAGCACGCTGGCGAGAGACCCGACGAGAGTAACCTCCAGTCCGTCGATGATCCAACTCGTCCCAAGCGCGGCGATCAGGAGAGTATGGAAGCGCGACCAGCGGAGGCGATCGAGCCGTGCCGGGATGTCGGTGTGGAAGGCGCCACTCGTCGCGGCTCCTTCGAGCGGCCATACTGCGGGCGGTGCAATTCCGTCCCGCATGGCGCGGCCGCGCAGGACGCTAACGCCGACCGATGAGATACCCCAGCACGAACCCGACGCCTGCCGCCACGCCGAGTATTTGCCACGGCCTGTCCCGAACGTACTGATCGGTCGCGCGAGCGGCGGCGCGGGCTTGCGTCGTCAGCTCGTTGCCCGCATCGGTCAGACTAGCATAGGCATTGCGCAAAGACGCCTGTGCACGCGAACGCGCGGCGGAAAGCTGTGCCCCCGCCTCGTTCACCGTGGACGCCGCAAACTCGCCCATTGGTCTCAGCTCCTCGATTCCCTTGTCCTTCGTGACCGTATCCATCGCATCCTCCTTCAGTCGACAGCGAAGACTTGTCCAGCCCGATCGGACCCACACATGCACTTCCTTGCATCCGGCCCGAGCAAGAATTCCCCGCGCACGGGCCACGCCGGGCTATGCTAGTTATTCATACTGGTTGGACACGGCCTGCGCTTCAAGTTCCCGGTATATGCCGGGGTCCATTCCTTGCAGACCGACGCCGAGATGACCGTGGTGCTCGACGACGGGAGGCGTCTGTATGGCCGCCTGCGGGCCGATGCGCACCGACTGGATTCAGCCGTTTTGAACAAACGATTCCTGCGATCCGACGCCGGTCACTGATCGCTCCGACTTACCAGCGCTTGAGCAAACGTTTGCGCTGTCGACTGACAAGTCGCCACGACGTTTCCCGGTGCGCGGAGCAGAACGCCGACCTGTAGGCGAGCTCTCGGAGAAAGCACTCCAGGCAACGCGAACTAACGCGCGGCACCATGCAACGGCGACCTCGGTCGTCGCGGCTGCAGCCGCGTGGCCGCATGGCCTTCGGGCTCGGTCACCACGAAACCACGCGTCATGCGCGAAATTTCGTGAACCCAGCTGCAGAAATGTTGTCCGCCTTAATTAAGGCCCTAGATCACACCCTAACCGGAGGAGCCACGCGATGCAAATGCTGACCGAGCAGGACGTCTATCTCTTCCGCGAGGGCACGCTGTTCCGCGCGTTCGACAAGTTCGGCGCGCATCCCTGCGAGATCGACGGCGAGGCGGGCGCTCGTTTCTGCGTCTGGGCGCCCAACGCACAGCGCGTCTCCGTGATCGGAGACTTCAACGGATGGCAAACGGACGCAACGCCGCTCAGGACACGCGGCGACGACTCGGGCATCTGGGAGGGTTTCGCCCCCGGTGTAGGGCCGGGAATCGTGTACAAGTACCATATCGTATCCCGCT
>DATJVW010000043.1:0-3098 GCA_035501675.1 Burkholderiales bacterium | reverse complement strand
AGGGCAGATCGGGGCGCTGTGCGCTGCTCAGTAGCTGCGCCGAGGTCAGATGAACACCATCTGCTCCGCACACACGCGCCAATTCCGCGTCGCTGTTCACCAGCGTGAGGGCGCCAGCGCGCGCGCAGCGACGCAGCACTTGGGTGACCAACGCACCCAGCCGCGCACGCGGCATCTGCTTCTCGCGAACCATCACCATCCGCAGGCCCCTCTCGAGCGCCGCGTCGAGCCGATCGAGCAGAGCCTGCTCGCCGCGCGCCCCAGCATCGGTGATGGCCATGACGGGCGCAAGCGCCAACGCGCGCAAGACCGGCACATTGGCGGGCAGCAGAGGTGTTACGCCGATCGCATCCGGGTGCTGCCAGCTCAGAGCCTGGCCCTCCCGCGAGCAAGGCTCTCCGGCCCATTGGACCACACGATAAAACCTGAGCCGCACGTGCGCGTGAGGGTACGCATACTCGCGTATGATCCAGGGACACGCGCATGTGACTTCGATCCCTAGTTCCTCACGCAACTCGCGCGTGAGCGCTGCGCTGGCCGGTTCATCGGGTTCGATTTTCCCGCCCGGGAACTCCCAATAGCCGGCGTAGGGCTTGCCGGCCGGGCGCTGAGCCAACAGAACTTCGCCGTCTCGCTTGAGGATCACGGCCGCAGCGACTTCCACCGGCCGCGCGGTCAGCGCGCTCGCCATCCTGCTAACTGCTCAACGCAAGCCAATGCCGTGACGGCCTGCCCAGTCACGTGCGAACTGCGAGGCCACGCGACCGCTGCGCGACCCGCGTTGCAATGCCCACTGCAGAGCTTCACGGCGCGCCTCTTCTCCGTCGGGACAGTCCACACCGTATTGGTCAAGCCAATAGCGCACGATAGACAGGTACTCGTCTTGATCGAAGGGATAGAACGACACCCAAAGGCCGAAGCGCTCGGATAGTGAAATCTTCTCTTCCACGCTCTCGCCTGGATGGATCTCCTCCCCCAGGTACTTTGTCTCTAGGTTCTCGCGCATGAACTCGGGCATCAGGTGGCGCCGGTTGGAGGTGGCATAGATGAGGACGTTGTCTGGCGTTGCCGAGACCGAGCCATCAAGGACGGCCTTCAGCGCAGTATAACCAGGCTCGTCGGCGCTGAACGACAGATCGTCGGAGAACAGGATGAACCGGAGGCATTGATCCACCAGTGGCGCGATGATGTCAGGCAGGTCCATCAGATCGTGCTTTTCAACTTCGATCAGACGCAATCCGGCCGCTGCGTATTGGTTCAGCAAAGCCTTGACCAGAGACGACTTGCCGGTGCCGCGCGCGCCGGTGAGCAAGACATTGTTCGCCGGCAAGCCATGCACAAACTGTCGCGTGTTCTGCTCCACCAGCGCTTTTTGGCGGTCGACGCCCTGCAGGTCCTGCAAGCGGATCCGGTGCGGGTGCAACACCGGCTGGAGATAGCCGCCAACGTTGCCCCGCCGCCAGCGAAAGACCCTTTGCGCCGCGAAGTCGGGCACGCGCTGATCGGGCGGCAGCCAACGTTCCACTCGCTCAATTAGCGCCTGGGCGCGGACAAGAAATTTGCTTATCTCATCCATCTAAAGGCCGCGGTTCGCCCGTGTTTCGTGGCTCGATCCGAATCGCCAGTCGCCCATCACGTTCGGTATTCGGCGTTGATGGTGACATAGTCGTGAGACAGGTCGCAGGTCCACACCGTGGCCTGCTCGACTCCGCGATTGAGTACGACGCGCACCGTAATCTCGCTCTGTCGCATGACGCGTTTGCCTTCGGCCTCGTTGTAAGTGACGTGACGGGCGCCGCCCTGCGCAACGAGTACGTCGTCGAGATACAGGTCGACGCGTGCCACGGTCAGGTCGCCGATGCCGGCGTAACCGATAGCCGCCAGTATCCGTCCCAAGTTCGGATCCGAAGCGAAGAACGCCGTCTTCACCAGCGGCGAGTGCGCAATGGCATAGCCCACCGCGCGGCATTCCGCGTGCGTGGCGCCACGCTCCACCTGCACGGTGATGAACTTGGTCGCGCCCTCGCCGTCCCGGACGATGGCGTGGGCGAGCTCGGAGGCCACCGCTGTCAGCGCTTGCTGAAACTGAAGATAGGCCGCGCTGCGTGCATCGATGATCTCGGCTGCCCGGCTGCGACCGGTCGCCATCAGCATGAAGGCGTCATTGGTAGAGGTATCGCCATCCACGGTGATCGCGTTGAATGAGCGCTCAGCGGCATAACGTAGGGCCTCATGCAACAGCGCTCCTGGAAGGTTCGCGTCCGTCGCTACAAACGCGAGCATCGTCGCCATGTCTGGACGGATCATCCCCGCGCCCTTGGCGATACCGGTAATGGTCACCGGCTCGCCGCCGATATCGATCCTACGCGAGGTCGCCTTAGCAACGGTGTCCGTGGTCATGATCGCGTGCGCCGCAGGCAACCAGTTGTCATCGCTCAAGCCGGCTACGCAGACGGGCAGCCCGGCACACACGCGATCGACCGGCAGCGATTCCATGATCACGCCAGTGGAAAACGGCAAGACCTGGGTGGTCGCGATGCCAAGCAACCTCGCTGCCTCCATGCAAGTCCGACGCGCGTCGGCCAGTCCGCGCTCGCCGGTGCCGGCATTTGCGTTGCCGGTGTTAATGACCAGGGCGCGGACAGGGGCGTGATGCTGGAGATGCTGGCGGGCAACCAGCACTGGTGCCGCGCAGAAGCGATTCCGCGTAAACAAGCCCGCGACCTGCGTACCCTCCCCGAGCACGATCAGCAGCAAATCGGCACGGTCGGACTTGCGGATGCCAGCGGCGGCAACGCCAAGCGAGACGCCCGCCACAGGGTGAATCTGGTCGGGACTAGGAGGCGGAAGGTTGACTGCCACGGGCGATAAGCGAGGCACGGCGCGGTTTCGCTGGGCCTGGGTGAGGGCTGCGTGCAGGCGACATTTGTTATCCTGGCTGGCGTTGATTGGGACTCACCCAGCGAGGCGCCCGTGGCACTGCTTGTACTTTCTCCCCGAGCCGCAAGGGCAAGGATCGTTGCGGCCGATCTTCCCGCCCTGCCGGACGAAAGGCTGGGGCTTGGACGCGGTGGCGACCTGCGTATCCGCTTCCGCTT
>DATJVW010000042.1:0-4554 GCA_035501675.1 Burkholderiales bacterium | reverse complement strand
CGTCGATCTACTTCGTTCCCGACATTTTCATGTTCGACCTGATCCAGGCGCGGGTGGACACGATCAACGGCATCCCTGTGGTCGCCGTGTGCGAGACACCGTTCTTCGGATTCAGCGGTTTAGTGAAGACAATCAGCGATTACGCCCTCGCCGCACTGGCGCTCGTGGCGCTCTCGCCATTGATGCTGTTGATTGCGATCGCCATAAAGCGAAGCTCGCCAGGGCCGGTCCTGTTCCGCCAGCGGCGCTACGGGCTCGACGGCAGGGAGATCGTGGTCTATAAGTTCCGCACCATGACCGTGCTCGAGGACGGCGATACGGTGCGCCAGGCCACCCAGGACGACGAGCGAATCACCCCGATCGGCCGGCTTCTGCGCCGGACATCTCTAGATGAGCTGCCCCAGTTCATCAACGTGCTGCAGGGACGGATGAGCGTCGTGGGGCCGCGTCCGCACGCGGTGGCACACAACGAGATGTACCGCAAGCTGATCGATGGCTACATGGTGCGCCACAAGGTGAAGCCGGGCGTGACGGGGTGGGCGCAGGTCAACGGACTGAGGGGAGAGACGGACACGGTAGACAAGATGGAGCGGCGTATCCAGTACGATCTCGCTTACCTGCGCAACTGGTCTCTGCGCCTGGACCTCGTGATCATCATCAAGACGATTCTGGTGCTGCTCGGGGACAAGAAAGCCTATTGATGGGCAGCCCCGCGCGCCCCCTGGTGGTCGGAGGCACGCCATCGACTCGTCAGCTGGAGGGAGATCCCCTTGGCGACGGCCTGGGCGCGGTTTTGAACATTGAGCTTGCGAAGAATCTTCTGCATGTGATTCTTCACCGTGAGAGGGCTGATCTTGAGGATCTGAGCGATCTCGCTGTTGCTCTTCCCTTTCTCGACCCAGTTGAGCACCTCGACCTCGCGGGTGGTCAGAACCTCGGGCAATCCTGACGCCGGCTTGGCTTGGGTGGCCTGATCAAGACTGGAGCGCAGCCAGCCCGTGTAGAGGTAGGGAAGCAGCAGTTCCAGCATCCGCGCTTCGCGCGCCGAGGCCGCGGCCGGCAGCTTGAAGAATGCGAAGAAAGCCGTCGGGGTACCTTTCAACCCCGGCAATCCATGGGCCACCGCGTCGCCGAGATCCAACCGGCGCAACCCTTCCGCCACCAGCGCCGACGCGGCATCCGCAGGCGGCGTAGCACCGAGCAACAGCGCCCGGCGCCCCCCCTGCTCCCAGGCCGCGACCAACGCGTGCAGCAGTCCGCCATCGGTTCGGCACCATTCAGCGAAACGCTCCGGTCCGATCGGGTAGCTGCCGAGCCACTCGAACCGCAGCCCTTGCCCGTTGGGATCGGGCATCCCGCACACCAGGGCCTCGTGCGCGACCATTCCTTGAAAGACGCCCTGCACCCAAAAGAAGAAGTCTGGGCGCGTCTCGACTTTGACTGCCGCCTCGATGTTGACCAGCAGCATGTCGAGCTCCGTCCGGCTGTGGATCAGGCTTTCGTCTTCCGTCACGACGACCGATGCTTGTGTAAATGGCGCTGGGTGCCCGTCCGCGCTGCGCCATGGTCATGATGAGCACGGAATATGTCCGACAGATTTAAGACATGTGTATGTATTGGGACACCGTAGCGAAGCGGTGACGACCCTGGCGCCCGAGGGTGAGTGGCTACACGGATGCCACCGCGGCGCATGGTCCGATCGGACCACGCGCCGCGGAGCCCGGTAGGCCATTCAGGCCTTTTGCGCCGCTTCGCCGAGGCAGACGCGGTTCAGGAGAGGCATTGACCAAACTGTCGCCCAGACTCACATTGCTCAAGATAGAAGGACTATGAGATCCGCACGAGATGGGACCAACCGGGCCGGCTAGAGCGTTCGAAGAAGCAGGGAGTCGGGGCCGGAAGTTTCGACCGGCGCTCTTCCTGCTGGTCTTCGCTGCGGTCTACACGCTGTTGCACTTCGCGTACTTCGCGCTGCCCGATCGGCTGCTTCGCGACCAGGTACATTATTACGGCATCGTCTTGCCGGCCGCTGAGATCGTCAATCTTGTCGCGCCGCGCGAAGCGGTGTACGCGGCACACGGCGCGCTGAAGTCGAGCAATGCGTCTCTCAGGATCGTGCGCGGGTGCGATGGAGCGGGTGTAGCGTTCTTGCTGGTGGCTGCCGTGTCGGCCTCTGCGGCGCGCCTCAAGTACAAGCTGCTGGGCATCCTGGGCGCCGCGCTGCTCACCTACGCGCTCAACGAGTTGCGGGTGGTGGGGCTGTACTTCGTGGTGGCCTATCGAGACGGATGGTTCAGCCCGCTGCACAACTATTTTGTCCCGATTTTCATCATCCTGGCGGGCTCCGTGTTTTTCCTCTGCTGGTCGGCCTGGGCCCGTGAGGCAGAAGCCCGCTCCACCTAGAAGATGCCCGATCCTCCGGCGGATACGAGTGTTCCCGGTGGTGTTGCCGTCGGCATGAGCCGGCGCTTCTTGCGCCGGCTCTGTCTTCGCACCCTGCTCGTCTGGGCCTTGGTATGTCTCGCAATGCTGGCGCTGCAGCGCCCGCTCATGGCGTCGCTCCTGCCCTATGTCGACGTGATCGTCAGACTGCTGCAGTCGGACTTCGTCGCGTCGCTGCGCGTAGTGGAAGTGCAGGGGCAATGCCTCATTCAGCTCACCCCGCTCCTGATGCGCGCGGTGCCACTGACCAACGAGCTCGCGCTCAAGCCGTTCGTCGAGCTCGAGCCGTTCTTCGTGAGCGTGAACCATGCGCTGGTTCCGCTGGTGCTGTTGATAGCGGCGGTTGGCAGCTGGCCGGTCGCCAGTTACGGCGAAGCACTGGTGCGCATGTTGCTGAGCGTCGCGGCGCTGCCGCTGGTGCTGGCGCTGACCACGCCGGTGCTGCTGGTCGGCCGGATGCAGATGGCCGTCGTGGAGCTGGCGCTGGAACACGGTGCGACGTTCCACGAGCCGGCATTGGTCGGCCTGCTGATCTTCATGGAATCGGGCGGCCGTTGGCTCCTGCCTCTGGCGCTGGCCGTAGCGTGTGTGGTCGCCTCCAACCGGCTTTGCATCGGACCGAAGGCGCTACCGAAGATCATCCGTCAGCCCTCGCCATTCTCCTCAGTCAATAAGAGCCGCTTCCGGGCGTCACGGCTCTGACTTGCCGGAAATGCCGAGCTTGCGCATCTTCTCCCACAGGTTCTTGCGGCTGATGCCCAAAGCGTCGGCGGTCTCGGTCACGCGCCACTGGTGCTCTTCGAGGGCGCGGAGGATGAACTCGCGCTCGCAGTCGCTCAAATAGGCCGCAAGCGTTGTGTCCGGTGTAGGGCCATCCGCCCGATCCTGCGGCCCGTCGCTCTGGAACAAGTCCCACGGCTGGATGAGCGGAGCGAGCGCAAGGATGCAGGCACGGTCGACAGCATGCTTCAGCTCGCGCACGTTCCCGGGCCAGTGATAGCGCAGCAATGCGGACTCCGCCTGGGGACTCATGCGGAATGGCCGCGCGGATGCGCCGGCGCACTCAGCCAGGAACCGGCGCGCAAGCCACAGCACATCTTCCTGCCGCTCGCGCAATGGTGGTATGCGCAATTGTATGACGTTGACGCGGTAGAACAGATCTTCACGAAAACGGCCCTGTTCGACCAACTGCCGCAGATTCTTGTTGGTGGCGCATATCAGCCGCAGGTTGACGGCGATCGCCCGCTCCCCGCCCACGCGCATGATTTGCCGCTCCTGAATGGCGCGGAGCAGCTTCGCTTGCATGAGCGGCGACATGTCACCGATCTCGTCCAGGAACAAGCTGCCGCCCTCGGCTTGCTCGAACAGGCCGCGGCGGGAGCGTCCCGCGCCCGTGAAGGCCCCCCTCTCGTGACCAAACAACTCCGACTCAAGCAGACTTTCGCTCAATGCCCCACAGTTGACCGCGACGAACGGCTTGCTCTGGAACCCCGGTCGCAAAGTATGCAGAAGCTGCGCGACCCGCTCCTTACCCACGCCCGACTCACCGGTGATGAGCACCGTGTCGCCGTGGCTGGCCAGCCGCGGCAGCAGCTCCTCGATTCGACGCATCGCGTGTGATACACCGAGGACGGCGTCTCCAGTGTCGTGCGGCGTTCGGAGCTTTGAGGCGCCGATCAACTCGCGCGTCTTCTCGATCAGCTGCTCGATGTCAAAAGGCTTGGTGATATAGTCCGCCGCGCCGAGCTTCAACGCCTCTACTGCGCGATCCACGGAGCCGTAAGCGGTAATGAACAGAAACGGCGGCAGCCGCGTCCCGCTCGCCAGCAGGGTGCGCAGCAGATCCTGTCCGTCCACGTCCGGCAATCGCACGTCACTGATAATGGCAGAGTACGATTCGCGCCCAATGCTGCGCAGAGCGCTGCGGCCGTCACGGTGCCAGTCGAAGCTCAAGCCTTCCAGCGCAAAACGGTCGCACAGCGACTCACCCATGATGATGTCGTCTTCGATCAGACACAGCCGCGGGGCGTGGCTCACCGTCCTGTCTCCAGCGGAACGCGCACGTCGAAGCGCATCAGGGGCGGGCCGTTGGTCACTCGGATCCTGCCCTGC
>DATJVW010000041.1:0-4843 GCA_035501675.1 Burkholderiales bacterium | reverse complement strand
GGCCATCTGGAGCGAAACCAATGCCAACGCTCGGGTGGCGGAATTACTCGGATCGCAGCGAAAGGACTTTCACCCGTCAGCGCAAGCCAATGTCGATTTCCCCGACGACATCGATAAGGCGACGGTGCGGGCCAATGCCCTCGTGACGCTGCAGACCGTATGGCAGCAGGGCTGCATGGATAGACAGGATCCGTCACAGTCGCGACGCTGCCGGGCCGCCGCGTTCACGGCCATACTGCAGTACGGTCTTTCCGCTGGGCAGGACTTTGACTCGGCCGCGCCGCGTTTTCAGAGCGATTTTGTGTCGACCTTCGGCAGGGTGTGGCGACAGAAGTGGCCGCAAGGGTTGAGCGCAGCCCAATCGCACCTCCCTGACCGTAATCCCTTCGGCGGCACCACCTCGCCCTATGGTGGCGGGGGCTCAGGGGAAGTCTCGTTCAACTGGGTCGCAGCGTCGGATGTCTCGGCGCAGCTGGATCCGCTCACTCCCAGGCCTGCGCGAGAGATCTGGCGATTCGGGGGGAGCATGGACAGCGCTCGGTTCATTGCCGGGTGGGCGAAGTTTTTCGCCCTGGCCGATTTTCGGGCGTTGGACACCCAGCTCCTGCAGCAACGGGAAAGCCAGCGCGCGCCGGGCTCCGTCTATCGCGCGAAGTGCGCAGTGGTGCGAGATTCCCCCGCCACGACCGGGTTCAAGCTGCAATGCGCCAGCGATGATGTCGCGGAAAATGGCGCAAGCCTTGACGCTCGCCTTAGCGACGTCGGCAGCGGCCGCATCGACTGGCTTAACCTCGGTCCCGCGGGCCAATTGAGGGATGTTCTATTTGACGGCGGGGCTGCGCGGCGCACCGAGTCGGAGTACGTGTTCCGCGCGCTTCCGCACACGAAGAAAGGGCTCGCGGCGCGGCTCCCCGACGGCCGAGCGCTTGGGAGTGTCGCGATTCGCTGGTCTGCCGGAGCACGGCAGGCTCAATCGTCGAAGCCGGTTGAGGCCCGCTTCGAAGCCGTTGTGGTGGATGATTTTGCATTTGTGCGCCAAGCCGTCGATCGCTTGCTGGCAAAGCAGCCTGCGCTGTTCGACAACGTTCCGCTGGCGCGAGCGAATCTCATGCGGGCGCTCTTCTCCGAACTCGGAATGCGCGAACGTTCGTGGTGCTGCATCGATGACACCGATATGCCGCCTGCGATGCTCGACCCGCCCGAGGTGAGCGCCAGTGCGATCGAGAAGCGCGACTGGCAGCCCCTGTTCCAGTACTGCGCAATGTGTCATCTAACCCGCGAGCAATTCCCTCCCAACTTCCTGTCGGGCGATGCAAGCCGCGTTGCAGACAATTTGCGCCAGTGTGCGCCGCGCATGTTGGTGCGACTTTCGGCCTGGCGCGCGCCAGTCGAGCAGCGCGTCAAGTCACCCATGCCGCCGGCAACCGCTATGCCCGCGCTGGGTACGACAACGTCGCGCTGGGCGGGCAGCGCAGAGCTCGAACTGCTTCGCGCTTACATAGAAAAGCTGGCCCGGCGGGAAGGCCAGCCGTCAGCTGTTGAGGAGCTCTTGAAGCGCGGTTACGAGGCACTGCCCCGGTGCCTGCCCGCGGCGAATTGATATAGACGCTCTAGAGTGTCGCGCGGATGTGACACGCAACGACGTGTCACTCACTTGGGCCGCCAGGCTTCTCCTGGACTCCTATTTCACCAGGCGAGCCTGCATCGAGCGACGGCCAAAAACGACGAACAGAACGGGCCAAGCTGCGAGAATGGGGACCGACCATACCTGCGCAATGTCGTCTCGGATAGTAGGGGCCAGATGCCCATCCCGGTAGCGACGCTTGGATCCTATGGTTGAACTCGTAACCTTGGCCGCGGTCATTTTCGCGCTGAACGTCATCCCGGCGTTCGCGCCGCCGACCTGGATGGCGCTGTCGTGGGTCGGCTTCAGCCGCCCGCTGGGCGACCCGTTCGTGGTGGCGCTGATCGGCGCCCTGGCCGCCACGTCGGGAAGGCTGGTGCTCGCAAAGCTCTCTCGCGTCATCATTCGCCGGCGATTCATGAGCGACGCTATGCGCGGCAACATCGACGTCATCAAGGACGGGCTCGAACGACATCGCACACTGACGTTCGGCGCCTTCCTGCTTTATGCGTTCAGCCCGTTTCCGTCCAACTATTTATTCATCGCGTACGGGCTGACCGCGCTGCCGCTTTGGCTGGTCGCGGTGCCGTTCTTCATCGGGCGCTGCGTGAGCTACAGCTTGTTCGTGTTCACTGCCTCCGAGATCTCGCAGCGTCTGGCGCTGGAGGCCACGGAAGCGCAGCCTTATTTCGGCATCTATTTCGCGATCTCACAGCTCCTTCTCCTGGGTGTCGTAGTCCTCCTTGCACGCGTCGACTGGCGTTACCTTGTTGCGTCGAGGCGGTTCCGATGGCTGCGACACGGGGAGCCGGGCCGGCCGTGATTCGGGGCGGGTGCCTCGCTACGCTCGCCTGCGCTACCGGCACTCATGCTCTTTGCATTGCGCACCGGTGTTTCGATTCCCGTTTGTCTTGGCCGCGACGTTGGCCGGGCGCAGCTTCATGGCCGGTTCGCCTGGAAGAGCGCGGTGCTCGTTGTTTTGTTGGACAGGGCTGGCGCTGCGGGTCGGCTGCCCGCCGTGTGCTTCCGTGTTCGAAGGCGGCGGTGAAGGCACCGCACTGCGTGCAGTCCCGGCGTCGCCGCCGGGCACTTTCGGCCCCTGCTGGTTGCGCCACTCGTTGTAGCTCGGATGGGGAGGCGGACTGATCCGCTCGACGGGAGCGGGATGATTCACGCCCGGGTTCGGCGTTTGCGTCGCCGTTTGTGCGTTAGCCTGTCGTTCCGTTGGTGTTGGCGGTAGCGGCTGCCGCTGCTGAGCTGGAGTCGCCGCGGGGGGTGTGCCTGAGAGCTGATGCTCATTCCCGCCGCGGCCATCGGACGCCTCTCTGCGCGTCTGGTCCGGTGTGCTTCCCCTCGAATGCTCCTCGGAGGGGCCCTCCACTTGCGGCGGTCTTCGAGGCTCCGTCACCTGCGTACCCGTCGAAGGGGAAACGGGCCGCGATGAGGGACCAACGCGCTCAGGCGCTTTCCGCCCCTCTTCATGCGGCCCGGAAGAGGTGTCGCTCGGGGCCCGTATCGCCACTACTCTGCGCTCGGCGAATTCCTGCGGCGGCCGCGCCGCATGCCCTTGTTCCGGAGACAGACTCGCCGCGCTCGGCCTGACCTCGATCCCGTGCTCCACCGGACGAGCCTCGTGCAGCTGCTCCGGCGAGGGGTGCACGAATTCCCGCCCGCCCTGTGCGAAATGCTCCGTGCTGGTAGCAATTACGGCATTGTGTACTTGGGTGTTTGCATACGTGATGTTTTGAACGTTGATGGTGGTCACGTTGACGGTCGTCGTATCGATGACGCTGCGGTTCACGACGCGCGGTCCGCCCCAGCCTCTCCACGACGGAACGCCGACAAAGCCCCGCGGGCCCCACCAAGGCACGAGCGGCTCACCCCACCCCAGCGCCACCCAGCCCACACCTACGCCGGCGGTGACCCGCACGCCGCCGAGCCAGGCGACGAGCGCAGGTGCGTACACCGGATGAGCGACGGCTGGACCAGGAGCCCAGCCCCAGAAGCCGTTCACGTAGACCCAGCGCCCGTAGTGATAGGGCGCCCAGCCCCAAGGGGCATCGTCTACCCAGGTCCAACCGAACACGGAATCGTAGATCCAGTGTCCTGCGCTGTAGGGCGCCCAACCCGGGGCGACTCCGGCGGGGACCCAGATGGCTCCATATTCCGGCACGCTGCGCCAACTTCCGCTGTGATCGAGGTCCGCTGCCCCATAGATCTCGGGAGGCACGTATCGCACGCTCATGGAATCCAGCAAATGATCGGTGCGGCTGTAGTTCCAGCGATCCCAAGTGTCCAGATCGGGCGCCGCATAGTTTTGGATTGCGGGCGTGTCCGTGCCGGCGGCGACTACCTCTTCGGACGCGTTCACGCGCATCGCCGGTCCATTTGCAGGCGTGAGCGTCGCGCTTCCTCCGCGGCGCGTGATGAGAGTTGTCGTTTCCTGATCGACGTTGAAGCGGTAGTAGCCGACGCGCTCGATGGTGTAGGCCGCGTTGGGCGTATCGACCTCCACGGTGTGGCCCGGTGCAAGCTGGCGCAAATCCACCGATGCTTCGCCCGCGGTGACCTTGAACTGTATGAAGTCCGGCTCGACGCTGCTCAGCTGCAACTGGGTCGATTCGCCGATGCGCACGTAGGCGCGTTCGCCCACCTGGAACTCCGCGTTGCCACCGGGTCCCGCATAGACTGAATCGCCGGCAGCCAACGGTGTGTTGATGCGGGCCGGCGCCCAATCTTCGCCGCCCGGCCGCCAGAAGGAGACTTGACCCTCGGCAAGGCTCAGGCGCGGTGGAGTGGCAGTGTACGGTAAAGGTGCTTCCTGGGCGCGCGCCGACAATGCGCCCAGAAGCAACGCAGCAGACATCAGAATCGGGACAGGAATGCGTTGCACGAGGGCTCTCCTGTGGTTGCGCCCGTTATCGCAGATTCGGTGAGCTTGCCCGCAGGCAATCGACATCACCGCGCGAATCAGGGCGGTTTTGCTCTTGCGCCGATAAACGCTCCGCCGCCGTTTTCGCTTACATCGAGTGACCGCAACTTGAATGCCATGGGCAAGCGGTCGCACACTGCATGCAGTGGTGCGCCCGCAGCCTTACGAGAAGCTTACGGCCAAGCCTCTTGGGTCTCGGGAACGTTTCGTTGAGCCAGAAAAGAGTTGAGCCTAGGCGAGGGGAAGGGAGGTGGCACCCGTGGGCGGGCAGCCGCTGGTTGCGATCA
>DATJVW010000040.1:0-14719 GCA_035501675.1 Burkholderiales bacterium | reverse complement strand
AGACCAGCTGCGCGAGCCCGCTCAGCACCGTTATTACGCTGATGATGACCAGCAGCCGATGCAACAGTCTTTCCAGGCTCATTTTGGCTCCCTGCCGCGCACAGCCCAGTGGAAGAACCAGTACATCATGCAGGCCCACTGGACGGTCCAGATGCTCACCCGCACTTTGTTCAGGTTCATCCACTCGCCCAGCACCTGTTTGAGCCTGACTGCGTCGGCGATATGCCCTGCCATTTCATCGTTGAGCGGGAAGATCACCCACTTGGTCAAGCCCGTGGCTCCCAAGATGCCGAGCAAGACAAGAATCGGCACCCAACGCTGAGGCGTGCGCCATTCGGACCAGATCATGACGCCCGCGCAGATCATCATCACCATCGTCATATAAGTGAAGAAGTGGGTGGCCGCGGTGACCTGAGGCACGAACTGCAGGTAATAGTTGTCCGGCGTGAGCTGATCCGAAATGGGGAACGAGAACAGGACAAGGGACCAGCCCGTGCCGAGGTACATCGACGCGCATACGAATAGGACGACGTGGTTGAGGGTGAGCAGCTTCGACTTCATGCGTTCCCCTCAGTCCGCGCGCTTTGGCGGCGCCAGCCATTGCTGGCTCTGCCCCAGGTTCACCACGCTCTCTATCCCCTCCATCGGCGTCTGGGGCGCCTGCTCTTCGCTCAGGAACCAGCATTCGAAATGGTCGTCGAGCACGCCATGCGTCTCGGGGAAGAAGCCGGCGAACAGGGGGCGCTCTTCGATGTCGAGCTCTTTGAGCGCCTGGATGCGCGGATGGCCGCCGATGACCAGGCGCGCCGAGCCCGGCTTCATCAGGTGAAAGCCGAGCTTGCCTTGGAAGTAAATGTACGAAGCCATCAACATGCCGCGGAACGCGCAGTAGTTGGTTCCGGCCATGTTGACGGGCAACCAGGCCCTGGCCGGGCGCCGTACGTCGATGCGCATCGCGAGCTGCCCATCCAGGTCGTACTGGCTGCTCACCCATTCGCTGCCCACCACGAAATCCAGGTTGGCTTGGTGCTTGGGCATGCCCCAGATACCCTTGCCGCCCTTCACCGAGATCTCGGTGCTGACGGGCAGGTCGTACACGTACTGGCCGGTGCCGAAGGTCTTCTGCATTAACGCAGGCAGCAGACGCAGCGCCGGTCGCCTGCCGTGAGTGCACGCGATCGCGATGCTGAACTCGATGTACCGACCGATGTTGGTGAGCTGATAGTTGACCACTGTAACGATCAGCAGCCCCTTGTTCCATACCCGGAACGGATGCACCTCGTTGCCCGGCAGCAGGCGCGCAGCCTTGTCCGGGTCGATGCCGAACGCCGCCATCAAGGCCGGCGTTTGCTCGGAACGCACCGGCAGCTGGAAGGGTATGCCGTCCACCAGCGCATAACGGCCCGCCTGTTGTTCCAGTCTTCTTGGCCTGCTCATCACCGCCCTCCTCAGTGTGGTCGGTCCAGTTCCTCCAGGATGATCGGGAACACGTCGCTCGCGGCGTCCTTACCGATGAACACATCGAGATGCCCATAGCCCGGCAGCACCTGCAGCGAGTGGTAGTCCTTGCGCTGCTGCTGGAAGAAGTCGTAGGTGCGCTGCTGGCTCTCCGGCAGGAAACAAACGTTGCGCTCTCCGGCAAGGAAGGCAAAACGAGCATCGGTGCGCGGTGGCTGGGCCACAAAGTCGGCCGGCAGCTGCGGCAGCCCCTCGACCGACACCAGGTGGCCTTTGCGCAGACAACGCGCCATCTGTTGAAAGAAGCGCATGGGCACCTGCGCGAACTCCTGTTTGATCCACTCATGCGTCTCGGGGTTGAGGTTCTCGTGGCGCCACAGGGTGGGAAATCCAGTGCCGTAGGTGAAGCTCGCCTGCTTGCACACTGGGTTGTCGCATTCGTGATGAGTGAGCTCGACCAGGCCTTTGATCAGCTTGGGCACGGCGCCTTCCGCGCGCAGCCCCCATTGCGGATTCAGGAAAGGCGTGATCGCGGACACGATGGGAACCGCGACCATGCCCTTCAGCTGCGAAATCCAAGGCACGACCGGGTGCAAAGACACCGCATTGCTCACGATCGTCTTGACCTGCGGTACGAGCCCCGCGACCGCGCTCATCGTGAAGCTGGTGGATCCCTGACAGTGGATGACCGCTTTCACCTCGGGCACCCCGGTCTCCATCATGACTTTTTCCACCGCGGCGGGATGGTCATACACCGCGGCTTGGTCGAGGGTCCAGCGGTTTGGGGGAAGGTCGATGCTGGCCCGCCAGTTCTCCAGCCACACGTCGTAACCGTGCGCAACCAGGAAATCCACCAGCGAGGTGTCGACGCGCGCCCGAAAGATGTTCGCACGCACGCCCGCCCCGTGCACCAACAGCACCGGGCCTTTGCTCGGGGGGCGCTCACCCTGAAGGTGGATCAGGTTGCACCGGAAGCCGTCACCGGCAGTGAACGGTACGACTGTCTCGCTCAGCATGACTGCGCCCCTCGGCACGTGCTCGGCGCTAGGCGAACGGCCCTCGATCCCGATCGAGGACCCCCGCGAGGGCACGTAATCCCTTCCCAATCGATCAGCTGATACGGCTCACGCCAGTTCGCGGGGCGGGTGACGGCCGCACATCTGGCGGCAGCTCGCTGCGCCCGATGCGCAGCGAGGATTCGCCGTTAGTCGCGTTGGACCGCACCGGAATGAGCGAAACCACCGGCCGTCCCGCCCCGGCGGGCTGCACAGGACCTATCGCTTCTGGCCTCCGACGATGTCGTGAGCAGTTGTTACTCTTGTTCAATGACTTATCGCACAGGGATCGGAAAAACACAAATCTGCCAAATTGCGAGCTTCCGTCACAGGGTGAGACTGCGCACGTAAGCTCTTGAACGTACTAGGGCAAAGTAGACGGTTGGCGGTGCCGAGGTCGGTTCGGAAGCGCCCGGGCCGCCCTGTGTCGACCGCTCCCCGCGAGCCGAGTTTGCTCGGTGCGCGCTGTCGACCCCAGCGGAAGGCCAAGGCGCCCGAACGATAGGGGGCACGCTTGAACTGCTGCAGCCGGTAGTCTACGATGTTGGTGCGTGTCTCGCGTGGCCTTAACTGTCAACAAATTGTGTCGTTAAGGGGCTCAAGCAGGAGGAAGGTGCGGCGGGCCCGGTTGGGCAGCCTGAGCTCTTCACTCATCAGCCAGGAGATAAAGCTGTGAAATCAATCGGTGGCGATTCAAACAAGCCCGTCTCCCCTCCGAGTCCACAGGAGCATGGAGCAACGGGCCAGCCCGGCCCGCAGAGGCCGCCCGCAACCTCCTCCCGCGCCGTCAAGGTCGAGATGACATCGCCTTCCGCTCGCCTCCAAGAGCCAGACCAGGGTCTGAGCGATGTGGGGGTGGTCGATGGCGCCCGCACGGAGGCGGCCAAACAGGCCATCATTGAAGGACGCTTCCAGATCGATCCGGAGATCGTAGCAGATAAGCTGCTGGCGACCGTGCGCGAGCATCTGCTGATACACCGGAAGAGCTAACGGGCTTCCTAGACGAACCGGCCCGCCCGCGCAACGGCGGGCACGTGCGCCTGCTCGTACAAAGGCGCAACGGCGTCTTGGGGACCCACCCAACCTGCTGCCCTGTGGGCCTCCTGGCGGCGACCCCACTTCTGGCGCATCGGTCGGCCCTTGTCCCTGGCGTCGTGCGTCGTGCGCTATCGTTCTTTGCGAGTCCACTCCTTCAGGCGGCTGCGCAGGCGCGCCACCGCCTGAGCATGGAGCTGGCATACGCGCGATTCGGACACGCCGAGCACCTCGCCGATCTCCTTGAGGTTCATTTCCTGCTCGTAGTACAGGCCCATCACGATCTTCTCGCGCTCGGGCAACGCGCCGATGGCGTGTACGAGTTGTAGCCGGAAGCGCGCGTCCTCCAGCACGTCGAGCGGCCCGCTCTGGTGGTCCGCCACGTAAACATCGAAGAAATCGCTGTCCTCGGACTCCTGAAAGTCCTCATAGTGGAGCAACTGGTACCCACGCGACTCCAACAGCATGGTCTGGTACTCCTCCAGCGACACGCCCAGCACATCCGCCAACTCCTGCTCGCGCGGCGGGCGCCCGAGCCGCTGCTCGAGCGTGCTGATCGCGGCCTCGATCCGGCGCAGGTTCTTGCGAACGTTGCGTGGCAGCCAGTCGGCTTGCCGCAACTCGTCCAACATGGAACCGCGGATGCGCTGGATCGCGTAGGTCTCGAACTGTGCCCCCTGGGTGTCGTCGAAGTTCTTGGCGGCATCCTGCAGACCGAGCAGTCCCGCCTGGATCAGGTCGTCGACCTGCACGCTGGCCGGCAGCCGAACCATGAAGTGATAGGCGATCCGCTTCACCAGCGGCGCCATGTGCTCCACGAGCTTGTTTTGATCCGCTGTCAGGACGGAACCTGCCATGCTCTGGCGTTGCTTGCTCATTTTCTGGGCCTGCATATGGACCAGCGCTGGACGAATTCCGCGGGACCGCCTTTGGTTGAATCGGACAACGCGTCGGCTGGACCACGCAACAGCAACGCGGAGCCCGCTTGCCGGAAGGCCTTCATCACCGTCTGTCGCAATGTCGAGGTGCGCGGCGGCCGAACATCATAGGGGACGTTGGCATCAGCTCGTGAGGCGGGATCGCGGATAGCCACGATGTGGATGAGAGGTTACCAAAAATCCCGCCCGCGTGGGCTGGCCGAGCGGGATCGTGGGTTGCGGCCCTGCAGTGCCGGCGACCCAACAGGCGTCTGGCCTTCGGCTTCTGTTTCTCAGAGGCGGGCGGGCGAAGCGGATCGGTTCTCGGAGGACGTTGCGGACCAATCGGTGGCCTGCCGGGGTGGCGCCGAAAAAAGCCAATCGGAATGCGCAGCCTAGTGGGATCCCTCCCATTCCCGTTGACGGCGAATGGGCAGATGCCCGTGCGGTTGCAACCGAATTCCCACTCGTGCGTGGAATTTGCGACTTGACTGTCAACCGACCCCATGCTGGAATGAGTTCAACCTTATTTGCAGTCTCAGGGTCGCGTTCGAACGGCCCCGAAGTTGTAAAAACGGCAGTTTCGCGGCGTTACCTGGCATCTCGATCGCCGCCCTCTTGGCGTCATTCTTGGGCGCCACCGGTGTGATCGCTGGCACCGCAACAACCAGTGCCCGTCGGGCATCTGCCTTCGGGCTCAGGGCGGCGTCTAGAGCAGTTCGAGGCCGCCCCCTCGGCGCAGCCTTCTCGCGCCAGCAATGTAGCATGGCACAGGGCAGTGGGAAGTTCGTGCCCCGTGGCCGTGCCGCCTTGATTCGCATTCAACGAACCGGGAGGATGTAGAAGTGAAGAACTCTTTGAAGCTGCTCTCGATCTCCCTGGGGCTGGCGGCGGCCGCGACTGGGCCCGCGCTAGCCAACCAGGAACTGGCGCAATTGAGCGCCAACCCCAACAACTGGGCGATGCAGGCAGGTGATTTCTCGAACCATCGCTACAGTCCACTGCAACAGGTCAACGCTACCAACGTCAACAAGCTGCAAGTCGCTTGGATGTTCTCGACCGGCGTGCTGCGGGGCCACGAGGGCTCGCCGCTCGTCATCGGCGACACGATGTACTTGCATACGCCGTTCCCCAACAACGTCTTCGCACTCGATTTGGAGACACAGAAGATCAAATGGAAATACGCGCCCAAGCAGGACCCGGCGGTGATCCCGCAGATGTGCTGCGACACGGTCAACCGGGGTCTCGCTTACGCCGACGGGAAGGTCTTCCTGCAGCAGGCCGACAGCACCTTGGTTGCGCTCGATGCCAAGTCCGGCAAGCCGGTGTGGAGCGTGAAAAACGGTGACCCGAAGGTCGGTGCCGTGAATACCAACGCGCCGCACATTTTCAAGGATAAAGTCATAACCGGCATCAGCGGCGGCGAGTGGGGCGTGCGTGGCTACCTCTCGGCGTACGACATCAAGACCGGAAACATGGTGTGGCGCGGCTACAGTACCGGGCCGGACAGCGAAATGCTGATCGACCCCAGCGCCACGACAACGTGGGCCAATGGCGCCGTCGTGCCGGTAGGTCCCGACTCCAGCCTGAGCACTTGGCAGGGAGATCAGTGGAAGATCGGCGGGGGCACCACGTGGGGCTGGTATAGCTACGACCCGCAGTTGAATCTGCTGTACTACGGCACGGGCAACCCCAGCACCTGGAACCCGGCCCAGCGCCCCGGCGACAACAAGTGGTCCATGAGCATCTGGGCGCGCGACGTCGACAGCGGCAAGGTGAAGTGGGTGTACCAGATGACGCCCTACGACGAGTGGGATTTCGACGGGATCAACGAGATGATTCTGGCGGACATCAACGTGAAGGGGAAGGACCGTAAGGTACTGGTCCACTTCGATCGCAATGGGTTCGGCTACACGCTGGATCGCGTGACTGGCGAGTTGCTGGTCGCGCAGAAGTATGACCCGGCGGTGAACTGGGCCACGAACGTGGACATGAAGACCGGTCGGCCGCAGGTGGTCTCCAAGTACAGCACGGCACAGAACGGGCCGGAGGTGAACAGCAAGGGCATCTGCCCAGCCGCGCTTGGCTCCAAGGACCAACAGCCGGCAGCGTTTAACCCCAAGACAAAACTGTTCTATGTGCCCACCAACCACGTTTGCATGGACTACGAACCGTTCGCGGTCGAATACGTGGCCGGGCAGCCGTATGTGGGCGCCACCCTGTCGATGTTTCCGGCGCCGGGCGGCAACAACATGGGCAACTTCATTGCGTGGGATGCGAGCAGCGGCAAGATCGTATGGTCCAAGCCGGAGAAATTCTCCGTCTGGAGCGGCGCACTGGCCACCGCGGGTGATGTGGTGTTTTACGGCACGCTCGAAGGCTATCTGAAAGCCGTCGATCTGAACGGCAAGGAACTGTGGAAGTTCAAGACGCCGTCCGGGATCATCGGCAACGTGTTCACGTACATGTACAAGGGCAAGCAGTACGTAGGCGTGTTCTCCGGGATCGGCGGTTGGGCGGGCATCGGTATGGCCGCAGGGCTCGAGAAGGATCAGGACGGTCTGGGGGCGGTCGGCGGCTACAAGGAACTCAATCAATACACCGACTTGGGCGGTCAATTGACCGTGTTTGCGCTTCCGAACTGAAGCTCGGCACTCGCAGTCAAACAGGTCTGGCATCCCGGTGCTCCCGGGATGCCAGTTTTTTTCGGTCCTATGACTTGAGAGAACGACGGACAATGAGACGTGCATGGTTCATGGGAATGATGCTGGTGGCCTCAGGTACGCTCGCCTGGGCGGAGGACCGGGTCCAGACCGAGCTGTACACGGTCGTGGACGGCTACAAAGTCGACCCCGGCACGATGCAGGGATTTCGCACTTGGCGCGCGGCGGCGTGCGACCGCTGCCATGGCGCCAACCAACAGGGGCTCGTCGGCCCGTCCCTGATCGACAGCTTGAAGACGCTGTCGCGTGCGGATTTTGACCAGACCATTCTCGAGGGGCGGATGGAGAAGGGCATGCCCAGATGGAAGGAGAGCAAGCTGGTCGTGGACAACCTCGACCATCTGTACGCCTACCTCAAAGGTCGCTCCGACGGCGCGATCACGCGGTCCAAAGTGGAACCGCTCAAGTGACGATGCCCTTATCCCGGCGGGGTGTCCAATCGCTTCGACCAGCGTCTCTTGGATTGGGGGTACTTCTGCTTGCGGCATCCTTCCATTTGTTTGGGCAGGACGATGTGCTACGCGTTTGCCAGGATCCCAACAATCTGCCCTTCTCGAACGAGGCGGGGCAAGGGTTCGAGAACAAGATCGCGGAACTATTTGCACAAAAGCTCGGCTGGAAGCTGGAGTACTTTTCCTTCCCTCAGCGCATGGGCTTCATCCGTAACACCCTGCGATTCAAGCTGCCCGGAGAGCAGTATCGGTGCGATTTGGTGATCGGCGTTCCTGCGGGCTACGACCAGGTGTCGCCGACCCGCCCCTACTACCGCTCCACCTATGTCCTGGTGTATCCGCAGGGCGGCAAGCTGGAGGGGACGCACAGCGCGCTAGACTTGGAGGCACTCGCGCCGGACAAGCTGAAGGGCCTGAGCATCGGCGTCTTCGATCGTTCACCCGCGTCCCACTGGCTGGTGAGGCACGGCTTACTGGATAACGCCGTGCCCTATCGCATGCTCAATGCGGACCCTGATTACTACCCCGGCGAGATCATCGAGAACGACCTCGCGTCCGGCAAACTCGACGCGGCTATCGTGTGGGGTCCGATCGCGGGCTTCTTCGCCAAGCGCGTGTCGCACCCGCAACTGGTCCTGGTGCCGCTGCCGTCGGAGCCCGCGCTACGGCTGGACTACGAGATCGCCATGGGCGTGCGCTTTGGCGAGCGTGAATGGAGGGCAAACGTGGACCGCCTGATCGCGGAGAATCAAAAGGATATCGAGAAGATTCTGCGCGAGTACAGCGTCCCGCTGCTGGACGCCGACGGGGCGCTGAAACCGTGAACAGGCAGGCCGCTTGTGGGCTCGATCGGATGATTCAGCCCTCAATGCCTGCTCGGCGCCACAGCCGTCTGCCGATCCTGCTCGGCGCAGCACTGGTCGCGTGCGGTACCTGCGTAAACGCCGACCAGCCCATCTCGGTCGCCGAGAGTCGGCTGTTCCTCTCGAACCATCTTGACAACCTTCCCGACACTGCAGCGTTGCAATACGCATACACCAGGGCAGGAAGCCTCGAGGCACCGAGCGAGGATCGCGTGCGGGTCACGATCTCGCCTGCCGCGAACGGGAGCGGGCGTCAGGTCCAGGTCGACTACCTGACGGGCGCACAGCACTTCGAGCTCCCGGCGATCGGTGCAGCTCACGGAAACCCGGTGATTCTGTTTTTCCTCGAGCGCGACGTGCGGGAAATGCAGCGCTTGACCGGAGGCCAGGCGTCCTACTTCCGCAGGCGCGTGCGGACTGCGCTCGCGGATGCCGCCGAGGTCCGGCCCGTTACACTGCAATTCGCTGGACGCAGCGTCGCCGGTGAGCAGATCACGGTTCAGCCCTACCGCGACGATCCGCTGCGCGAGCGCTTCGAGCGACTGGCGGACAAGGTCTATACCTTCACCCTGTCCGACCAGATTCCCGGTGCCGTGTACCGAGTGCAGACCCTGGTCAGCGCGCCCGGCGCGGGTGTCGACACGCCCCCGCTGATCGCCGAGACCCTTACCCTAGTAGGAGCGGAACCATGAGTACGCCGCTTACCAGCGTTGCCGCTGCGATGCTCTTGCTCGCCCCGGCCTTGACCTCTTGGGCTGTTCCGACCAACGATTTTCCCACCATCGAGCGCGTGCTGTTCGTGGAGAGCTGCGTGCGCGAACACCCGGATCGTCCCCGCCAAGAGATGCTCTACAAATGCTCGTGCGCGCTGGACGCGATCGCCGGTGAGCTCGAGTACCAGGAGTACGTGGAGCTCTCGACTGCGGTCGACGCAGGCCAGATCGCAGGAGAGCGCGGTGCCGCGGTGCGCGAGAGCACCGAAGGCAAGAGCATGAGCAAACGGTTCAAGGCCGTCCGCGCTAAAGCCCTGAGCGGCTGCTTCATTCAGTAGCCGTGCAATGGCTGGTCGCCGTGCGGTCGCCGGCCGAGCGAAGAGGAACCGACCCAGTGGCAACCAGTGGCTGAGCGCTCTTCCTGTCAACCCCAGCGCTCGTCGCGCACCTGGACCTCGCCATTACGGATGCGCACCGGGAATACGGCAGTGGGCTCGAACGCCGGCGGCGCAAGTGCCTCCCCTGTGCGGATGCAGAAGCGCGCACCGTGGCGTGGGCACACGATCTGATCTCCTTCGACGGGCCCGCCGGTGAGAATGCCGCCGTCGTGGGTGCAGATGTCCTCGATCGCGTAGTACCGACCGTCCAGGTTGAAGACGGCAATCTGCACGCCCTGCGCATCTACCACGCGATGGTTGCCGGGCAGCAGATCCTCGGCCCGACAGACGGTGATCCAGTCACTCACGTCGTTCGTGGTTCGCAGCTCGTGTGTCGCGTGTCGCGGACTGACGAGCCACCGAATATGACCTACAACGAACAGGGATGGGGGCGCGCTACACAGCGACCACTTCAATCTCGGGGTCGACCTGCCGCACTAGGCCTTCAATGCCCGCCAGCGTGCCGGAAATCGAGCTGGGGCAGCTGCCGCATGCACCCTGGTAGTGCACCTTCAGTACGTTTTGCTCCAGACCCAGCACGTACAGGTCGCCTCCGTCGCCTTGAAGATAGGGGCGCACCTGTTCGTCCAGGAGCTGCCGGATCGTGTCCAGCTTCTCGCGCTCGGCGGGCGAAAGTTTTGATTCATCGAAGGTCTCGCCGTCGGGGCGCTCGGAACCCTTGCCGATCAGCTCCGCCGATCTCTCCTGAGCCGACGGCGCATCCCGGATCGGAACGGCCAGCTGCCGCAGCAGCTCGGGCCAATGTGCCTTGCCGTCCTGTGTGACCGTGATCCAGTGATCGACGTAGAACACGTTGGTCACGTGCGGGATGGCGAATAGCGCCTCGGCCAGAGGATCGCCTGTAGCCTGCTCCGCGTTCTCGTAGGACCGGGTCACGCCATAGGACAGCGGCTCGCGCAGGATGAACTTCCTGGCGTTCGGGTTGGGCGTGAACTCGATTTCGGCGATACGGGGCATAGACGAACCGCTTAGAGGCTAGGAGCCGGTACGCAAGAGAAGACCCGGCTCACTCATGCCGACTCGTTCGCAGCAGACAGCCCCATCGGGTCGGCATCGCCTTCCGTCGACGTAGTGCGCCTGTTGCAGAATGCGGCATGCAGCGTGTGCCAGGGCAGGATGGCGCACTTGACTCGCGAAGGCAGATCCTTGACTCCCGCGAACACCGCCAGGCGACCTAGATGGTTGGCCTGCGCGACAACGTCCAGGCGGCCGGTGGCCATCTCGCGGAACTCCCGCACCAGCTGTTCGGCCTGTTCCACCCGCTTGCCCTTCACGTTGGCGGTCATCATGGACGCCGAAGCCTTGCAAATAGCGCAACTCTCGCCTTCGAAGGCGACCTTCTCGATCGACCCGTCCTGTATCTTCAGGGCGATCCAGATGTGGTCGCCGCACAGCGGATTTAGGCCTTCCGCGCGATGCGTCGCGTCCGCCAGGTTGCCCCAGTTGCGCGGCTTCTTGTTGTGGTCGAGGATAACCTCCTGATAGAGCTGCTTGCTGTCCATGATCGTGCTCTTCAGGCAAAGATCTTCTGTACGCGTCGGATGCCGGCCACCAGCTGGTCGACCTCCTGAAAGGTGTTGTAGAAGGCGAACGACGCGCGGGCCGTGGCCGGGATCCCGAAGCGCTGCATAACCGGCTGCGCGCAATGATGCCCAGTGCGCACCGCCACGCCGTCTTCGTTGAGAAGCGTTCCTATATCGTGCGGGTGTACGCCCGCGATCGTGAAAGACAGCACGGACGCCTTGTCCGTCGCCGTCCCGACGATGCGCACGCCCGGCAACGCCTTCACTTGTGCGGTAGCATAAGTGAGCAACTCGTGTTCCCAGTCGGCGATCTCCCGCATGCCGACCTCGGTCAAGTAATCCACAGCGGCGCCCAAGCCGATCGCAGCCGCGATCGGCGGCGTGCCGGCTTCGAACTTGTGCGGAATGACGTTGTAGACGGTCTGCTCGAACGTCACCGACAGGATCATGTCCCCACCGCCCTGATAGGGCTGCATTTTCTCGAGCCACTGCGCCTTGCCGAACAGGACCCCGATGCCGGTGGGACCGAACATCTTGTGGCCCGAGAAGCAGTAAAAGTCGCAATCCAGGTCCTGCACGTCGACGGGAAGGTGCGGGACCGCCTGAGCCCCGTCCAGCAGCACCGGCACGCCCCGCGCGTGCGCACACGCGATCATCCGCTTGACCGGGTTCACTGTGCCCAGCGCATTGGACACATGGGTTACCGCGACGAGCTTGGTGCTGTCGTTGAACAGCGCCTCGTACTCGTCCAGCAGCAACTCACCGGCGTCGTTGCACGGAATGACGCGCAGCTTGCAGCCCTTCTCGTCGCGCAGCATCTGCCACGGGACGATGTTGGAGTGGTGCTCCAGTTGGGACACGATGATCTCGTCACCGCGCTTGAGCAAAGCGCGCCCGAACCCATGCATCACCAGGTTGACCGCGTCGGTGGTGCCGCGGGTGAAGATCACTTCGCGCTCGTGGCGGGCGTTGATGAACTTCTGGACCTTGCGCCGCGCCCCTTCGTAGGCGGCGGTGGCCGTCTCGGACAGGTAGTGCACCGCGCGGTGGATGTTGGAGTGCTCCTGGATCTGATAGCGGATGAGCCGATCCAAGACGGGTTGCGGCATCTGGCTGCTGGCCGCGTTGTCCAGGTAAGCCAGAGGCTTGCCGTTGACCTTGAGCCGCAGTATCGGGAAGTCCGAACGCACGCGCTGCAGGTCGAGCCCTGGAGTCGGCGCGCTTTGTTCGTGTAAGGCCACGGCTCGGGTGCTCATCGGCTTTCCTTGCTCTCCTTAGGGCGGACGACGTCTTCCAAGCGCTTCACCACCGAGGGCAACGCGATCCGTTCCACGATCTGGGCAGCGAAAGCAAAGGTCAGCAAGTCGCGGGCAGAGGAGTCGGACAGTCCGCGGCTCCTGAGATAGAAGACCTGCTCGGCATCCAGCTGACCGACGGTGGCCCCGTGAGCGCACTTCACATCGTCGGCGAAGATCTCGAGCTGGGGCTTGGTGTCCACGTGGGCCCGTTCGGTAAGCAGGAGATTGCGGCTCTCCTGGGCCGAGTCGGTGCGTTGCGCTCCGCGCCGGACGAGAACTTTGCCGTTGAACACGGCGTGGCCGGCGCCGCCGGCGACGCATTTGTGCAATTGGCGGCTGCGCCCGTGTGGCAGCGCATGGTCGAGGAAGCTGTGCGTGTCAGCGAGCTGCCGTCCCGAGACCAGCGCCAGTCCGTCGATCTGGAAGTCGGTTCCTTCTCCGGCCTGCACGACTTGCAAGTTATAGCGCGAGATGCGCGCACCGAGCGAGACGCTCACGCCTGAATAGCGCCCGTCCCGCGCTACGCGCACGCCACAGGTCGCGATGTGGAAGGCGGCCGCGCTCTCGCGCTGCAAACGGATGTGGCGCACGCTGGCGTTCTCGCCCACATGAATCTCCGTGACGCCGTTGGTCAAGCCCGCCCCCTGGTGTATCGAGACGAAGTCTTCGATCACCATGCAACGGCTGCCGCGCCCGACGACCACCAACGCTCGCGGATACACGGCAGCGCCGGCGCGAGCGCTGACAAACATCAGGTGGATGGGGCGGCGCGCATCGCGCTCGCCGTCCACCAGCACAGCCGCGCCGTCACGCAACCAAGCGGTGTTCACCGCGCTGAACGCGTCGTCCACGCCAGGGACCAGACGCCCCAGCTCTGCCTGTACGCGGTCACCATGCCGCTTCAACGCGGAGGCCAGGGGCGCGATCACGACGCCGGTCTCGGGGCGCAGCGCCGACAGATCGGCGGCGAACGCGCCGTCGACGAACACCAAACGGTTGTCGGCCTCGGGGATCAGCCAAGGCTCGATCGCGGCCGCGTCGACTGGGACCGCTTGGGAGGACGGCTCGAGCATGGCCTTATACAGCGGCGATAGATCGGTAAAGCGCCAATCTTCATCGCGTGTGGTGGGGACAGTCAGCGCATTGGCGCGCTCCAGCGCCTGCGCCCTCAGTCCGTTCAACCAGGACAGCGGGCTCGCGGGGAGCTGCCCCTGCCCCTGCAGCAAGCGTTCCACGTAGCCGTTGGTGACCGCGTCCATGACACTCACGCGACCTGTCGCGCCCGGTACTCGTCCGCCACCCAGTCGTAGCCCCGCCCCTCCAACTCGAGAGCCAGCTCGCGGTCCCCGGTCTTGATGATCCGGCCCTGATCCATGACGTGCACGTAATCTGGCGTGATGTAATTGAGCAGGCGCTGGTAATGCGTCACCAGTACCACGGCGTTGTCGGGCGTACGCAGTTGGCTCACGCCGTTCGCAACGATGCGCAACGCGTCGATGTCAAGACCCGAGTCCGCCTCGTCGAGAATGGCGAGTCGCGGCTCCAGAACCGCCATTTGCAAGATCTCGTTGCGCTTCTTCTCGCCGCCGGAGAAACCTTCGTTGACGCTGCGCTCCAATAGGGCCGGGTCGATATCCAGCAGCTTCAGCTTGTCTTGCACATAGTCATCGAATTCCAGCGGATCGAGCTCGTCCCGGCCGCGCCCGCCCTGAACTGTGTTGTAAGCCAGGCGCAGGAACGAGGAGTTTGTGACGCCCGGTACCTCCACGGGATATTGAAACGCCAGGAAAAGGCCAGCGCGGGCACGCTCTTCGGGCACCATTCCGAGCAAATCCCTGCCCTCGAACAGTGCGTCGCCGCCCGTAACCTCGTAGGCTGGATGCCCTGCAAGGACCTTGGCGAAGGTGCTCTTTCCCGACCCGTTCGGTCCCATGATCGCGTGCACCTCGCCGGCTTGGATCGTCAAGTCGATGCCCTTGAGGATCTCGACGCCAGCGACGGTGGCGGTGAGGCCGCGAACCTGCAACAGGCTGCTTCGATCCATCACCCGACGCTTCCTTCTAGCTTCAGACCCAGCAGCTTGGTGGCCTCCACCGCGAATTCCATGGGCAGCTGGGTGAAAACGTCGCGGCAGAAACCGTTGATGATCATCGAGACGGCCTCCTCGGCGTCGATGCCGCGCTGCGCAAAGTAGAACAACTGGTCTTCGCCAATCTTCGAGGTC
>DATJVW010000039.1:0-20979 GCA_035501675.1 Burkholderiales bacterium | reverse complement strand
AAGGACGTGCCCGCGCCCAGGTCGAGCCGAGCGGTGTTCGCGGGGGTGATCATCGATTGCCCGTTGTACGAACGTCGTAGTCTGGCACGCCGGCTGGTGAGCGTTGTTGGACCTTTGAGGCCGTGGAGCCGTCTTCAACCGCGTCGCGCAGTTTGTGCCATCATGAACACGAATCGTCTCAGAGGGCTTTGCCTTTTCTTAAAGTCTAACAGACCGGCCCGCCGAGGCAATTCGCCCGCGCGCGGCGTGCGGACCGGGGCTTACTGCGCAGTTGCGTGCGCTGCGTCGCATCCAGGCAGGGAGGTACCGCTGTGAAACTCGCAACCCGTGTCGCCGTCCAGCGCCAACTCCATAACTTGTGGGTCGTCGATCTTGCGCCCCGCATGGAGTCCATCCTGCAGGAGGTCTGCGAGGGGCTGAGCTGCGATCAGAAGCGGCTTCCCCCGAAGCTGTTCTACGACCGCCGCGGCGCGCAGTTGTTTACCGCGATCTGCGGCACACAGGCTTATTACCCGACCCGCACCGAGAACGCCATCCTGGACCGGCGTGCAGCGGAGATCGCCCGGGAAATCGGTACCGGGTCCGCGATCATCGAGTTCGGCGCAGGCGAGATCGAAAAGGTCAGGCGTCTGCTGCCGAGTCTGCGGCCGGCGGTCTACGCAGCGCTTGATCTCTCGCGCGAGCAGCTGGTGCGCTCCAGCGGAAAGCTCGCGCTCGACTACCCGTGGCTGGCCGTCATCGCCGTGATCGGCGACTACGGCTCCGAGCTCGAATCGGAGCTCAACCTGCCGGCGGAGGCGCGCCGCGTGGTCTTCTTTCCCGGCTCCACCATCGGCAACTTCGAGCCCGACCAGGCGCAGGCGTTCCTGCAGCGCGCCCGCGCTCTCGTGGGTGGGACGGGGGGCGTCTTGATCGGGGTGGATCTGCAGAAGCCGGTGGAAATCCTGGACCTCGCCTACAACGATCCCGAAGGCTATACCGCGGCCTTCAACCTCAACCTGCTGGCGCGGCTCAACCGCGAGCTGGGCGCGGATTTCGACCTGTCCGGGTTCGCCCACGAAGCCTTCTACAACGTCGCCCGCGGCCGGGTCGAAATGCATCTGCGCAGCTTACGCCCGCAGCGTGTAAGCATAGCCTCATGGGTATTTGACTTCGCACGCGGCGAGACCATCCACACCGAGAACTCTTACAAGTACACACCCGACAGCGTGACGCGCATGGCCCGCGCGGCCGGCTTCCATGCTACCCGGCTGTGGATGGACCCCGCGGGCTGGTTCGGGGTGTTCTTCCTGCACAACTGAGGCGCCCCCCGGCGCTTCGCTATCCCTCTGTGGCGGCGGAGCTGGCGTAGAATGCCGACTCCAATCGACGACGCATCTGACGCACACGGAGAGCAGGGGCATGCGCCTTTGCAGCCTGAAGCTGGACGGCGCAGAAACCGCAGGGGTTGTCATCGCCGGGGGCATCGTTCCGGTGAAGCGGATCAACGCTCACCTCGGGCGGGCTTGGCCTACGGAGCTGCGCTCCCTGATCGACACGGGCTTGAGCCAGGTCCTGCAACGCGACGCGGAGCGTACCCCCGGAGCACTGGACCCGGCGGCGGTGCACTACGCTCCGCTGTACCGCCACCCGCGCAAGATCTGGGGGATCGGCCTCAACTACAAGGATCACGCCGCCGACCTCGGCGCACCCTCGCCCACCGAGCCGGCCTCGTTCATGAAGGGAGACCAGACGATCATCGGCCCGGGGGAGATGATCGAGCTGCCGCCGGAATCACAGCGGGTGACGGCCGAGGCCGAGCTCGGCCTCATCATTGGTCGCAGGTGCCGCTTCGTGCGGGAAGACGAGGCCACCGCCTACGTCGCGGGCTACTGCCCGATCATCGATATGACGGCCGAGGACATCCTGCAGCGCAATCCGCGCTTCCTGACGCGCGCCAAGAACTTCGACACCTTCTTCTCCTTCGGCCCGGAGCTGATCACGCCGGACGAGGTGCTGGACGTGATGCGCCTGCGGGTGGGTACCTGGAAGAACGGGGCGCTGCATCGAGAGAATATGGTGGCCAACATGGCCTTCCCGCCCCATTATCTAGTGGCTTTCCATTCGAACGTGATGACCCTCTACCCGGGCGACATCATCAGCACCGGCACGCCGGGAGCGGTGGTCATCGAGGCCGGCGACGTCGCCGAGTGCCGCATCGAAGGGCTGGGCATACTGTCCAATCCGGTGGGCAGGCGTACAGGCGAGGGCTACTCCGTGTTCGCCTCGATTGGCGTTTAGGGGCGGTCTGCGCGCAGCGACAGCGTGCCGCCAAACGTCACAGCGGGATCGCTAGAGAGAGCCGGTGACCAGCAGCTTGAAGAAGAAGAACAGGCCCAAGGCCATGAGCGCATAGACCAGCGCTTCGCTGCGGCGGCCCGCGCCCGGGTTGCGGTCGAGCCACCACTTGCCCGCCGCCAGCGAAGCGGCGGACCCGAATCCGATGAGCCAGACGAGCCAAGGGCTCTTGCTCCAGGCTTGATCGAGCGCGGTGGTCAGCCAACCGCCTGACGCAAGCGCCTTGTAGAGCACGCCCGCGATACCCAGCGCGACGAGGCAGATGAGCGCAATGCTCAGTGCGTCCGCAATCGGCCCGTTTGTCCCTTGCCCGCCGGAAGCGCTGGCTTTGCGCGTCTTCGATGTGCCCATCAATCGTTCGATCTTCGGTCCGGGAAGCGACCGATGAGCGGCGTGCAACCGCCGTACCAGCAGCGAATTGTCGCATTCCGTCAGCGAGTTGGACGACCGCAGCCGACCTGAGTCGTCTCAGCTCGGCGACTGGCTGGCGCGGGAACGGGAAAGGCCGCCGGCGGCGTGCGGAGGCGCCAATCGCGGCCTCGCGCGGCCGATCACTGGAAGAGAAGTCTACGGCGTCAAGCAGCGCACGAAGTTGCACACCCGCTTGCAATCTTCCGAAAAGCCACATTCGAACTCGGCGAGCTTGGGATTCCCGTCAGGGCCAACGCCGCACTGGTCGGCAGCGCGCATCTGGTTCGGCTTGGGGCGCCATTCGCACTGGTGGCAGGCGGTCACACCTGGGATCTCGAGATTGCCACTGAGCGCCCAATCGCGCAGTGCCTTGCTCGCGGCAGGCGCCGACGGCTCGTCGGCCTCGGCGGCCCACACCGACGGCCACGTGAGGCAAGAGATCGCGACGAGGGCGACCGTCGCGAGGAGGCGTCTCTTGGATGGAGTTTTGATGCTCGACATAACTCGTGCAACGCCACTCACCAATTTAAACTATAACCCTCCCCTGGCCCGATGGGGAAGCTGCAACCGATCATCCTCTGTGGCGGGGTTTTCGCATTGATCCACGTCAAGATCCCGCCGCCGGGTCCGAGCTCGCTCCGCCGCCCGCGCGTGCCCGATTGCGCAGGAAGCCTGCCAGCAGAACGCCTCCGATGAGCAGCGCGTACACGGCCCACGGCAGCCAAGGGTGCAGCGCTAGGAAGTCCTCCGCCAGCGGCTCGTCGACGAGCATGACGGCCGCTGTCCAGGCCAGCACGCCCGCGCCCAGGTAGATGATCACGGGGTAGCGGTCCACCAGGCGCAGGATCAGGGAACTGCCCCACACCATGATCGGAACACTGATCAGCAAGCCCAGGATCACCAGCAGAAAGCTGCCCTGGGCCGCGCCGGCGACGCCCAGCACGTTGTCCAGGCCCATGACGGCATCGGCGATGACGATGGTGCGGATAGCGGCCCAGAACCCGGTTACTTGCATCCGCACCGCGCCTTGCTCATCGAGCGCTTCGGCCGGCGCCAGCAGTCGGTAGGCGATCCAGAGGAGCAGCAGCCCGCCGGCGGCCTGCAGCCCGGGGATGTTGAGCAACGCAACCACGGCCAGACTCATCACCGCTCGCACCGCGATCGCGCCCGCCGTGCCCCACACGATGGCCTTGCGGCGAACTCCAGTGGGCAACTTGCGCGCGGCCAGCGCGATCACGATGGCGTTGTCGCCGGCCAGCACCAAGTCGATGATGACGATGGCGAACAGCGCGGATGCGAACTGGGCGGAAAAAAGGTCCACGGGTAGGCCTGCTTGGGGCTCTAAGTCGATTCGTGGCTCGTCACCGGCCCCGGTGCCGGCGGCCCTGGCGCTAGCCCTTGAGGCGGCTGATGCGGATCACCTCCGGGTGCCGCCTCAGGCCCCGCATAATGTGGGCGAGATGCAGGCGGTTGGACACCTGCAGGGTGAAGTGGATATCGGTGTACAGGCTAGAGTCCCCGGGTTCCAGGCTCACGTTCTCGATATTGGAGCCGTTGCCGGCGATCTCGGCCGCCACCTTGGCCAGCACGCCGGTCTGGTTCGAGACCACCAGCTTGATATTCACCGAGAACAGCTTCTTGGTGTCGGGGGCCCATTCCACATCGAGCCACTTGTCGGGGTCCTTGCGCGTCTTGGCCACCACCGGGCAGTCGTGGGTGTGGATGATCATGCCGCGGCCGGTCTTGATGAATCCGATGATCGGGTCACCGGGTATGGGATGGCAGCACTTGGCGAACTGCAGCGCCATCCCTTCGGAGCCGCGGATGATCACCGGCCCCGCTGTGCCGGGCTGCCTCGACTCCGCCCCCGCGGGCAAGAGCTTGCGTGCGATGACGATGGCCAGCTGCTTGCCCAGGCCGATCTCGGCCAGCACCTCCTGCCGCGTCCTCGCGTTGAGCTCCTTGAGCAGCCGCTCCCAGTCGGCCTCGGTGATCGAGCGCGGGCTGGCCCCGAGCGCATTGAGCGCCTGACCCAGCAGGCGTTCGCCCAGATGCGCCGACTCTTCGTACTGCATGGTCTTGAGGAAATGGCGGATGTGGTGGCGCGCCTTGGCGGTGACCACGTAGTTGAGCCACGACGGGTTGGGTTTGGCATGCGCGGCGGTGATGATCTCCACGCGATCGCCGTTCTTCAACTCGCTGCGCAGCGGCACCAGCTCGTAGTTGATCTTGGCGGCTACGCAGCGGTTGCCGATGTCGGTGTGGACGGCGTAGGCGAAGTCCACGCAGGTAGCCCCATGCGGCAGGGCCATGATCTTGCCCTTGGGCGTGAACACGTAGACCTCGTCGGGGAACAGATCCACCTTGAGGTGCTCGAGGAACTCCACCGAGTCGACGCTTTCCGACTGCATCTCCAGCAGGCTCTGCAGCCACTGGTGGGTCTTTTTCTGCAGCTCCGACAGCTGGGCGTCGGTGCTCTTGTACAACCAGTGAGATGCCACGCCGGCCTCGGCTATCCGGTGCATTTCCTGGGTGCGGATCTGGATCTCGAGCGGCGTGCCGAAAGGGCCGAACAAGGTGGTGTGCAGCGACTGGTAGCCGTTGCCCTTCGGAATGGCAACGTAGTCCTTGAACTTGCCGGGGATGGGTTTGTACAGGCTGTGCAGCGCACCGAGCGCCAGATAGCACGCGGCCGGGTCCTTGACGATCACGCGGAAGGCGTAGATGTCGTGCACCTTGGAGAACGACAGGTTCTTGTCCTGCATCTTCTTGTAGATGCTGTACAGGTTCTTTTCGCGACCGGTGACCACCGCGTCGATGCGACTGTCGGCCAGGCGCTGTTTGATGCTGTCCAGGATCTTGTCCACCACCTCGCGGCGATTGCCGCGCTGAGCGTCAAGGGCCTTCTTCAACACCCGATAGCGGTTCGGATACAAGTTCTGGAAGGCGAGCTCTTCCAGCTCCTGGTATAGAGCGTTGAGCCCCAAGCGGTTGGCGATCGGCGCGTAGATCTCCAGCGTTTCGCGCGCGATCCGCGCCCGCGTCTTCGGGTGCATGACGTCCAGCGTGCGCATGTTGTGCAGGCGGTCGGCGAGCTTGATGAGGATTACGCGCACGTCGCGCGCCATGGCCAGGAACATCTTGCGGAAGTTCTCCGCCTGGGCCTGCTCCTGGCTCTCGAACTCGATCTTGTCCAGCTTGGAGACGCCGTCGACCAGCTCGGCCACCATCTTGCCGAACTTGTCGCTGATCTCGCCCTTGGTTACCGCGGTGTCCTCCATCACGTCGTGCAGCAGCGCCGCGGTCAGTGCCGGACAGTCCAGATGCCACTGAGTCAGGATCATGGCGACTTCGACGGGATGGGAGATGTACGGCTCGCCGGAGCGGCGGAACTGCCCTTCGTGGGCGGCCTCGGAGAACTCGTAGGCCGACTGGATCTGACGCAGGTCCTCCGGCTTGAGGTAGCTGGATGCGTCGCGGAGCAGTAACTCGGCCTCGGACATCTTCGACTCGCGGCTGTGGCGAAGAAGCCCGCTTGTACCAGGTGTTGTTGGGGTTGGGCTGGCGCTCAGTTCGAAGCGGGCTCGCGGAACGTCAATGGATACACTCCAGATGGGTCAGGCTTGCCCCTTGTTCAAGATCTCCTGGCCGACCTTGCCGGCCGCGACCTCGCGCAGGGCGATGACCGTGGGTTTGTCCTTGTTGCCCTCCACCATTGGCGAGGCGCCCTGGGACAGCTGACGCGCGCGGTAGGTGGCCGCTAGCGTGAGCACGAAGCGATTGGGGATGAGCCTCAGGCAGTCGTCCACGGTGATGCGTGCCATGATGTTTTCGCTGGAGGAAGCGCCCTTACTTCAACAGGTTGATCAGGTCACGGTGGCGCTCGAGCTGAACCGCCAGCCGCAGTCGCTGGGCCCGCACGATGCTCACCAGGTCGGCCACCGCGACGTCAAAGTTGCGATTGATAATAACATAGTGGAACTCCTCGACATGGGCGACCTCCTCGCGCGCGGCCGCCAAGCGCCGTTCGATCACCTCCTGGCTGTCCAGGCCGCGTCCCACCAGCCGCTTGCGCAGCGCCTCCGGCGAGGGCGGCAGGATGAATACCCCGACGGCATCCGGGATCAAGCGCCGGACCTGGGCCGCTCCCTGCCAGTCGATCTCCAACAGGATGTCCTTGCCTTCGGCCCGGCGTGCGCTGATCCAGGCCAGCGAAGTGCCGTACAGATTGCCGTGCACCTCGGCGCTCTCGAGGAATTCCCCGCGGTCAGCCATCGCTACGAAGTCATCGCGCGACACGAAGTGATAGCTGCGTCCGTCGGCCTCACCGGCTCGCGGCCGTCGCGTGGTGTATGAGACGGACAGCTCGATATCGGGTTCGCGCTCCAGCAGCGCGTTCACCAGGCTGGTCTTGCCCGCCCCCGAGGGGGCGCAGATGATGAACAGATTCCCTGCGGTCATCGCTCGGGCATGCGCGGGACGGGACCTAGGAGGAGTAACGGCACGCTCCGGGCAACCCTGAAGGGCCGGGGGCCAGCTCCGGGAAGCGCCACGCGCGGGCCAGGCGCGATGCGCAATCCATCGGCCAACGTGATGGAACGTGATCCGCGCGCCGGCGCGCGGGGCTTGCCCTCTCGAGAATCATGCCCGCCGTCACTCGATGTTCTGTACCTGCTCGCGCATTTGCTCGATCAACACCTTCAGCTCGACCGAGGCCTGGGATACATCGACGTCCACCGACTTCGAGCCCAGCGTGTTGGCCTCGCGGTTGAGCTCTTGCATCAGGAAGTCCAGTCGTTTGCCGGCGGCCCCGCCGTCGCCGAGTATCCGGCGCGTCTCGGCGAGATGCGCGGTGAGCCGCGACAACTCTTCTTCCACGTCCACTTTGGACGCGAACAGCACCAGCTCCTGCCGGATGCGGTCTTCGTCCAGCGGGGCCGCAAAGTCTCTCAGCGCGTCTTTCAAGCGTGCAGCCACACGCTCCTGGTAGGCCGCCACAAGCAGTGGAATGCGCGGCTGCACCTTCTGAACCAGCGCTTCCATCCGAGCCACACGCTCGAGCAACAGCGCCTTGAGCTTTGCGCCTTCACGCGCCCGCGCGGCACTAAATTCCTCCAGCGCCCGCGACATCAACGCGTGGGCCTGTTCCCGCAATTGCTCGAGCGGCATGGCGTCGGCCTCGATCATGCCTGGCCAGTGGAGCACGTCTCCGACCGTCAGGCTGGCCGCGCTGGGAAGCTCGCCACGCACGCGGCGGTCGAGCTCCACCAACCGCTGCAACAGCGGGGTGTTGATCTGCAGCGAGACGCCGCTCGAGGACGCTGTCTGCAAACCCAAGCGGCATTCGACCTTACCGCGCGTCAGGCGTGCCGCGACCAGCTCGCGCATGCTGGGCTCGAACGAGCGGAGCTCGTCAGGAAGCCGGAACTGGATGTCCAGGTAGCGGTGATTGACCGAGCGGATCTCCACGCTGAGCGTGCCGAGCGGAAGCTCGTCGGACAGCGCCGCATAGCCGGTCATGCTGTAGATCATCCGGGCCCCTCGTGGAATGCACGGGTGCCGCCGCTGCGGCGGCGCGCAGAAGATAGCACATAATGAGAGCCCCGCCCGCCTCGGGATAGCGGAGCCCAAAGCATGCGCCCCAGTGGAAGGAAACCCGAAGAGCTGCGCCCCGTGCGCATCAGCCGCGGCTACACCCGGTACCCCGAAGGCTCGGTGCTCATCGAATTCGGCGACACCCGCGTGCTGTGTACCGCCAGCGTCGAAGAGAAAGTGCCGCCCTTTCTCAAGGGCCAGGGCAAAGGCTGGCTCACCGCGGAGTACGGAATGCTGCCGCGCTCCACCAACACGCGCACCCAGCGCGAGGCCGCGGCGGGAAGGCAATCCGGCCGCACACACGAGATCCAGCGGCTGATCGGGCGCAGCCTGCGCGCGGTCGCTGACCTCGCCGCGCTCGGAGAACGCACCATCCAGATCGACTGTGACGTCATCCAGGCCGACGGCGGGACGCGCACGGCCAGCATCACCGGCGCGTTCGTTGCGCTGCACGACGCCGTGCGCTATCTCGTGCACCGACGAGTGCTTGCGGCCTCGCCGCTCGGGGATTTCGTCGCGGCGGTCTCCGTGGGCGTCTTCGACGGCGTGCCGGTGCTCGACCTCGATTACGCCGAAGACTCTCGGTGCGAGACCGACATGAACGTGGTCATGACCAGCAGCGGCGCTCTAGTCGAGGTCCAGGGCACGGCCGAGGGCACCCCTTTCAGCCGGGCACAGCTCGATTCCATGATCGATCTCGCCGCCCTTGGCATCCGGCGCCTCATCGCCGCCCAGCGCTCCGCGCTGGGTCTCGAATGAAACGACTCGTGCTGGCGAGCGGTAACGAAGGCAAGATCCGCGAGATCCGCCGGGTTCTCGCGCCGTTGGGGTTCGAGGTTCTCCCGCAGGCGCATTTCGGCGTCGCCGAGGCCGACGAGCCGCACGGCACGTTCATCGAGAACGCGCTGGCAAAAGCGCGTCACGCCAGCGTCCTGACCGGCCTCCCGGCGTTGGCGGATGACTCGGGACTGTGCGTGCAGGCGTTGGGTGGCGCTCCGGGCGTTGGTTCAGCGCGGTTCGCGGGCGAACCCAGATCCGATGAGCGCAACAACGACCGGGTGCTGGAGTTGCTCGCGGATACCGAGGACCGGAGAGCACACTATTACTGCGTCATAGTGCTGCTGCGCCACGACGGCGACCCGCAGCCGCTGATTGCGGAAGGCGAGTGGCACGGGGAGATCGCGCGTGAGCGGCGCGGTGCGGGCGGGTTCGGTTACGATCCCCTGTTTCTCGACCCGCTCCTGGGCAAGACCGGCGCCGAGTTGGGGTTGGATGAGAAGAGCCGCATCAGTCACCGGGGCCGAGCTCTGGCGGTGCTGGTGGAGAAGTTGAAAGGCAAGTGAGCGCGGTCAGCGTCAACCGGGGAAGGGATGAGTGAACGAAGGGGTGGGCGATATGTCAAAATGGTTCCAGCAGTGGCCCGCTCTTCGGGCATCGACGACTCCTCCGATATGACCACAACCACGCTCGCACCGCCTCGTCGTGAGCCTGTGATCGCGTTCGCGGCGCTCCCCCCGCTGTCGCTGTATGTGCACATCCCGTGGTGCGTGCGCAAGTGTCCGTATTGCGACTTCAACTCGCACGAGGCGCGCGGGGAGCTGCCGGAGCGCCAGTATGCGCAGGCGCTGATGGCAGACCTGGAACGTGCGCTGCCGTCGGTATGGGGCAGGCGCGTGCACACCGTCTTCTTCGGCGGCGGCACGCCGAGCTTGCTCTCGGCGAAGGCGCTGGACGAGATCCTGGCCGGCATCCGTGCGCGCGTGCCGCTCGACCCGGACGCCGAAGTGACGCTGGAGGCCAACCCCGGCACCTTCGAATCGGACAGGTTCGCGCAGTTCCGGCGCCTGGGCATCAACCGGCTGTCGATCGGCATCCAGAGTCTCAACGCGCGGCACCTGAAGGCGCTGGGCCGCATCCACGACGGAGAGGAGGCGCGCCGCGCGATCGAGATCGCCCGCACCGCCTTCGATAACGTCAATCTGGACTTGATGTACGGATTACCCGAGCAAACGCTGCTGGAGGCGGAGGCCGACTTCTCGGCAGCCGTCGAGTTTGCGCCCCAGCACCTCTCCGCCTACCATCTCACCATCGAGCCCAACACTTACTTTCACCGCTATCCGCCGCCGCTGCCGGACGAGCACCTGGCCGCGGACATGCAGGAGACCATCGAAAGCCTGCTGGCCGAGCACGGCTACACCCACTACGAAACTTCTGCGTTTGCACGCACCGGCTACCAGTGTCGCCACAACTCCAATTACTGGCTGTTCGGCGACTACCTGGGAATCGGTGCCGGAGCGCACAGCAAGATCTCCTTTGCCGACCGCATCGTCCGGCAAGTGCGCTGGAAGCACCCGCGCGACTACCTCGAACGAGTCGCGGCCGGGGTGCCAATACAGCAAGAGAACGCCGTCGAGACGGTCGAGGTTCCGTTCGAGTTCATGATGAACGCGCTGCGCCTCACGCGCGGGTTTCCGGCGCGCTTGTTCGAGGAGCGCACCGGTCTGCCGCTGCGGATCATCGCGCGCGAGCTTGAAGAGGCCGAGCGGCGGGGGTTGCTCACACGAACCCACGCGGCGATAGCGCCGAGCGTTCGCGGGCAGCGTTTCTTGAACGACTTGCTGCAGCTCTTTCTGCGCGGACAGTAGCGCTCTCGTCCGCGGCGCGGGAGGCCCGATGGAAAGCAACCGCAAGGACGTTACCGCCGACTCGCAGGTGGCCCGCATCTTCGAGTGGCGCCGCGGCTTCAACACGATCCACCTGATCGACGTCGGCATCCGCGCAGGGTTATTCAGGGCGCTGGCCGACACGCCTGGATCGACCCCCCAGGAGCTCGCTGCCAAGCTTGGTCTGCATGCGCCTTTCGTGGCGACCTGGTGCAAGACGGCCTACGGGATGGAGCTGCTGGACGGCGACCACGGCCCGCGCTACCGCCTGGCGCCGTTCTTCGACAACATCCTGGCGAACCCGGCCCATCCCCGCTACCTGGGCGGCTACGTACGCCTGGGCACCGAGGTTGCCGCGGAGGACTTCAGACGCTGCGCGCAAGCCCTGCGCACGGGGGAGGTCAGACCATTTCAGGGGCGCGGCGACGACTTCGCGCAAGCCGTTGCCGAATCCACGTGGGGCCTGCAAGTGGTGACGGTGAAGAAGATCCTGCCGGGGTTGGACGGCCTCGCCTCGCGTCTGGAAGCCGGCGGGACGGTGCTCGAGGTCGGCTGTGGAACCGGCAACCTGCTCGTTCAGTTGGCCAAGGCTTTCCCGCACGCGCGCGTGCTGGGCGTGGACATCGACGCGGATAGCCTTGCGCTGGCGCGCAGCCGCATCGAGAAAGCCGGGATCGCAGAGCGCGCGCAGGTGAGCCAGGGCACCGCGGCCGCGGCGGCGCCATCCAGCATCGACGCGGTCGTGATGGTGGAAGTGCTGCACGAGATCGCACCGGATCTGCGGCCGCGAGTGGTCGACCAGTGCGCGTTGGCGCTCAAGCCCGGCGGTTGGATGCTGATCGTGGACGAGACCTATCCCTCGACGCTGGAGCAGTTGCGCCAAACCGAGTTCCGCTTTCCGCTGATGACCGGCTTCGAGGAGATGCTGTGGGGCAACGTGTTGCCCACGCGCGAGGAACAAGAGAAGCTACTGCGTGACGCCGGCTTGACCGGGACGATCGATCGCACCGTCATCGGCGAGGGGTTCACGGTGCTTGCGACAAGAAAGCCGTGACTCGCAACTCGTGATTCGTAACTCGTAATTGATGCTCCGCAGTCGCACAACGAATCGCGAACTACGAATCACGAATCACGAGTCACGAATCACGAGTCACGAATCACGAACCACGAGCCACGTGGTCAGATGTTGTATCTGACCAGTATCCTTGCCGTGCGGCCGGCGCCCCAGTGCGCGAAGTTGAAGCACACCTCCTTGCTGCCGTCGGTGTGAGCGCGCTCAAAGGACGCGTCCAGGAACCTGGCCTTGCCGGCGTCTTGACTGGCTTCCACGCGGCTTTCGCTCCAAGGCTGCGGCGAGTCGTCCTGCCGTGTATACAACTGCACCTCGGTGACCTGAGCGCCCGCCGGGATGATCGCGCACACCGCGACGCGCTGGGCGTCGCCCTCGGCACACGCGGTCCGCTCGCCGCTGGAGGCGGTCCGTCCTTTGCAGGCCGGCAGCTGCACCACGCCCTCGACGCCCTCTGCCCCCCGGCGCCGCTCCTCCGCCTGGCGCGCTTGAGCGTTCGCGGCGCTCTGTGCGTTCAGCCCCAGCTGTTCCAGCTTTGCGGTAGAGGAAACCAACGTCGCTACTTGCTGCTGGAGCTCGCGGCGCAATTGATCAGCGTCGTCACGCCGCGCCTGACCGAGGTATTCCGAGTAGGCGAAGCCGCCGACGCCGCAGGCGAGCATCAGGGTCACCATCCACAGAAGGGAACGGAAGCCGCCCTTCGACACGCGGCGGTCTCCCGACTGCTTGCGCCAGTGTATGACTAGCTGGAAGATCGCGGCGCCGACGGTGGCGGTCGCGCCGATCATCGCCGCGAGAACGGGCTCCGAGAAACCCACGGTGTGACTCCGGTCAAAGGTCAGGCGGTTTGCATGCAGATTCAAAGGCCTGTATCGGCCTTGGGGGCGCCGCCTTAAGGCTTGCGCGGCGCTCGCCACGAAGCGGAAAGCAAGTTCTGTGTCAGGCGTCCGGGCGCGGCAAGGAGGCGGTGCGCCGGAACACGAGGTCCCACACGCGGTGTCCGAGCCTCAGCCCGCGCTGCTCGAATTTGGTCGGCGGCCGGTATTCGGGGCGTGGGGCAAACGCGCGAGCCGTGTTCTCCAGGAGCGCTTCGGCGACCAGCACCTGCAGCATCTGGTCGGCGTACTCCTGCCAATCGGTCGCCACGTGGATATAGCCGCCCGCCATGAGACGCGAGGCGAGCAACCGCACAAACGCGGGCTGGATCAAGCGGCGTTTGTGGTGGCGCTTCTTTGGCCAGGGATCAGGGAAGAACACGTGAACGCCCGCCAGAGTCTCGGGAGCAATCATGTGCTCGACAACCTCGACCGCGTCGTGCTGAATGATGCGAAGGTTCGCGAGCTGCTTCTCCTCGATCAGCTTGAGCAGGCTGCCCACGCCGGGAGAGTGCACCTCGACGCCGAGGTAGTTCGTGTGCGGGTGGGTTCCCGCGATCGCCGCCGTCGCCTCTCCCATGCCGCAGCCGATCTCCAAGACAGTCGGAGCGGCGCGGCCGAACACGGCCGCGAAGTCGAGAGGGTTCGGCGCGTACGGCAGCGCATAGCGCTCGAGCAGTTGCGCGTAGGCCCGCCTCTGAGCGTTCGACATGCGGCCTTGCCGCAGCACGTAGCTGCGGACCGGGCGGTCGCGGGATTGCGATTCCGAAGCCGTAGGATCCTTGTCTGCGTTTGCGGGCACGCAGCGGACAAAGCAAACGCAACCGTACCACAGCAACCGGCTCGGATGTATAGTGCGGCGGTCGCGGGTTGATTGGTGCGGGAGTGACCGTCCGCCCGTCGGCTGCGCGCGCAACGGTGCTCAACTCATCCCTTCCCGAGAGGTCCGCAGTGACGATCCGTACGCAACAAGAGCTGATCGTAGATCAATTCACCCGCCAAGCGGTGCCTTTTTCCACGGCGAAGACAATCACGAACGATGCGGCGTTGCGACTCATTCTGGACGAGAGCGGAGCGGGCCCGGAGGACACCGTTCTCGATGTGGGATGCGGCGGCGGGGTAGTGGCGTGTTTCTTCGCACAGACCGTCCGGCATGCCACGGGCATCGATGTGACGCCCGCGATGCTCGACCAGGCCCGCGCGCTCGCCATGGAGAAGAAGCTGACCAACGTGACCTGGCAGCAGGCGGATGTTCAGTCGCGGCTGCCCCACTCGGATGGCGCTTTCAGCCTCGTCGTCTCGCGCTTCACATTTCACCACTTCCTCGATCCCGTGTCTGTCCTCCGGGACATGGCGCGTGTATGTGCGCCAGGCGGGCGAATTCAGGTCATCGACATGGTGGCTTCCGAGAACCCGGTCAAGGCGGCCGAGTTCAATCGCATGGAGAAGCTGCGCGATCCATCGCATGTCCGTGCCTTCCCGGCCGACGAGCTGATGGGACTCTTCGCCGCCGCACGGCTGCGCCCGCCGCGCAGGGCCACCTACGAGCTGCGAGACGAGCTGACGAACCTGCTTGGCCGTTCGTTCCCGAACCCGGGAGACGACGTCAAAATCCGTGAGATCTTCGCGCGCGCCGCCGAGGATGACTGCCTCGGGCTGCCGGTCCGGCGCGAGGGCGAGCATCTCTACTACGCCTACCCGGTGACGGTTCTCACCGCGCAGCGTTGAGCGTCCAACGCGCTCGAGCACGGGCGCGGATCGGCTGGCGATGGGCGAGCTGCCAGTCCGCTGCAACACGCCGGTCACATAGATGTAACCCCCATGACATGCTACTGACCTAATCTGCGCAGCGCAGCGCTGGTGGAACGCGATTTGCAAGGGGCGCAGCGGTAGTACGGTTCCCCTTCAGCCAAGACCAAAGGTGTCCATCTGGAAACCGCCGCGGCTAGACTCGCTAACAGCTTCGACCAGAAGATCTTCGATGCAATCTACTCCCGATCGCTCGTCTACAACGCCTGCTGGGAAGATCCTGCCGTAGACCGTCAGGCGCTGAGCATCAGGTCGGATCACACGCTGCTGGTCATCACCAGCGCCGGATGTAACGTGTTGGACTACGCGTTACTCGGCCCGCGCTGCATCCATGCAGTGGACGCCAATCCCCGCCAGACGGCGCTGCTGGAGCTCAAGCTCGCGGGGATTGCGCGGCTCACCTTCGCAGATTTTTTCGCGACGTTCGGCCAGGGCCACCATGCCTGGTTTCGCGACGTCTACTTCGATACGCTGCGCGCAGATCTATCGCCCTTCGCGCGGCAGTATTGGGATCGCAACTGGGAGTGGTTCAGCCAGCGCGACACGCGCGACACCTTCTACTTCTTCGGTCTCGCCGGTATGGTGGCGCGCGGTTTCCGGGGTTATCTGCGGCTGCGTCCGAAGCTGCGCGAAGCGTTGGAGGCGCTTCTTGGAGCCGAGTCGTTGGAAGCGCAGCGCGGCCTCTACCACGAGCGCGTCGTGCCGCTTCTATGGGGAAAGCACGTCAACTGGACCCTGTCGCGTCAGATCATCTTGAGCATGCTGGGCGTGCCCCGTGCGCAGCGCAAGGAGGTGGAGCGCCAGCATCCGGACGGCATCCCGGGTTTCGTGCGGGAGGCCGTCGAATACGTCGCCTGTGAGTTGCCGCTGAGGAGCAACTATTTCTGGCAGCTGTACTTGCGCGGCTACTACACGCGGGACTGCTGCCCGGAATACCTCACCGCGCAGGGATTCGAAGCGCTGAAGGGCGGGCTCGCCGAGCGCATCGTGCCGCACACGACCACGGTGACCGAGTTTCTTCGCGGCACACGCGAGCGCATCGACCGCTACGTGCTGCTCGACCACATGGATTGGATGAGCTCCTACTCACCGCTGGCGCTGGCCGAGGAGTGGGATGCCATCCTCGACCGCGCGGCACCGCAGGCGCGGGTGCTGTTCCGCAGCGCGCACGCGCAGCCCAGCTACTTGGAACGAGTCAACGTGGGCCGGGGCGGCCGCCTGAAGCGGCTTGTGGATGTGGTGCGCTTTCATCCGGAATGGGCGCGCGAGTTGAGCGGGCAGGATCGCGTCCATACCTACGCGGGCTTCCACATCGCCGACCTGCGGGCAGCGGCATGAACTTCGTTACCGAAGCACGCGTTCTCTTCGCATTGGCGCGGGGGGCGCGGCGCGGTGGCACGTACGCCGAGCGGCTGCAGCGCTTCTACGCGCCGCAGGCCGAAGCGTACGATGCCTTCCGCGAGCGGTTGTTGCACGGCCGGCGAGAGCTCGTCCGTCTGTTGCCCGCAGCCGCCGGGGACCGCGTCGTCGAGCTCGGTGCGGGCACCGGGCGCAACACGGAGTTCTTCGGCCCGCGGCTTGCGCAACTGGCGCAGCTCGAGGCGGTCGATCTGTGCCCCGCGCTGCTGCAGGTCGCGCGGCGCCGGCTGGCGCACTTGCCCAACGCGCGAGTGATCGAGGCCGATGCGCGCCACTATCGTCCGGCGCGGCTTGTGGACGTCGTGTATTTTTCCTACGCGCTCACCATGATGCCGGATTGGCGCGGCGCGCTGGACAACGCGCTCGCCATGCTGCGCCCCGGTGGCACGCTGGGTGTGGTCGACTTCCACTTGCCTGCCCCGGCTGCCGGAACGCTCGGTTTGGCGCGACGCGAGCACGTCAACCGGTTCTGGCGCGCCTGGTTTGCTCACGACGGCGTGCATCTGTCCCAGGAGCACCTGCCGTATCTGTGCAGAGGGTTGCATGTCGAAGTGTGCCGGGAGCGCGCGGGACCGGTGCCCTACCTGCCCTGGTTGCGTGTGCCGTACTACATCTTCGTGGGGCGCAAGCCGAGCTGAAGGAGACCTCCCATGGCCGAGGTCCGCTCAATATTCCTCTCGGACATTCATCTCGGAACGCGCGGCTGCCAGGCGCACCAGCTTCTGGATTTCCTGCGCGTGTACGACAGCGAACGGTTGTTCTTGCTCGGCGACATCATCGATTTCTGGGCCATGAGCCACCGCGGGATCTACTGGTCCGGGCAGATGAATACCTTCGTCCAGAAGGTGCTCAAGCGCGCTCGGCACGGCACGCAGGTGATCTTCGTGCCCGGCAACCACGACGAAGCGCTGCGCGAATACGTCGGCAGCACCTTCGGCGACATCGCGGTCCATGGCGAATACGTCCACACGGCTGCCGACGGGCGACGCTACCTGCTGTTGCACGGCGACGAGTTCGATGTGGTCACCAAGTATCACCGATGGCTCGCGATCCTCGGCGATCACGCCTATGCCTTCTTGGTCCGTCTCAACATGGTGTTGAGTTGGGTCCGTCGCACCGTCGGCGTGCCTGGCTACTGGTCGCTCGCGAGCTATGCGAAGCGCAAGGTCAAGCAAGCGGTCAGCTTCATCTCCGACTTCGAGGAATGCGTGGTGCATAGCGTCAAGCACCGGGCGCTCGACGGCGTGATCTGCGGGCATATCCACGCGGCAGCCATCAAGCAGATCGACGGCATTGTGTACATGAACTGCGGCGATTGGGTGGACAGCTGCACCGCCATCGTCGAGCACCTCGACGGCCATATGGAACTGGTGGAATGGGGCGTCACGCCCCTGTCCAGGGCGCAGGGCCCGGCGCCAGTGTCTGAAGATGCCAAGACACCCGTTTCTTGAGGATAGCTCCGAGGCGGGCGGCGGCTCACTTCAGACGTAACAGGCCAGACTTTATCCGACGGGCAGCGTCAGAGCGTCTTTGACCCCGACAGGCCGGAATCGGGCCAGAAGCGGTCAGTCAAGCGCGCCGCCTCGTTCACCCGAGAGCGGACCTTGGCTGGTGCTCGCGACCAAACTGCCTGCTAGCGAATCACCTCGTCGGCGCGAAACAGAATTTCCTGTGGCACCTTGATCCCTAGCTCGTGTGCCACACGAAGGTTAATGATGAGTTCATACGTCGATACTTGTTCGATGGGGAGCTCCGCTGGGCTGGCGCCCTTCAGGATCTTGTCAACGTAGCCAGCCATCACGTCGCCTATTTTCTTCATGTCAATACCGTATGACATTAGTCCTCCATCCGCAACAAACTCCCGGTAGCCATATACAGCAGGGATCCTTGTCTTGCGTGCCGCTTGTGCGATTGCGTGGGTGTGGCTTAGATAGAAGACATTTGGCGACACTATGAGCGCCTCCGGCGGGTTCTGTTCGAGTGCGTGCAAGGCAACGTCAAGCTCGCGGGTATTTGATGCATCGAAGACTTCAAGCCGCACTCCGAGCGTCCGCGCTGCCGCTTGAAGGCCCGTCAGCTGGCGGCTCGCAAGGGGGTTCGACAGACTCACTAGAAAACCGACGCGTCGCGCCTTCGGTGCAAGCTGGTGGAGCAGCTCCAGCTGTTTCACCGATAGCTCAGGCGTGACGGCCGAAACTCCCGTCGCCCTGCCGCCGGGCTTGGCCAGGCTGGACGCAAAGCCAGCCGCCACCGGATCGCCCCCCAGGAACACAACCGGAAGTGACGTATTTTGTAATGCTGCCCGTGTGGCGGAGGAGCCAGTTGTCACCATCAGCCCGATCCGCGAGCGCACCAGGTCGCTTACTGCTGATTGCAGCTCTTCTTCTGTTTCCGCTGTTCGCCGCCACTCGACCGTGAGATTGCGGCCTACGCTGTAACCAGCCAAGCTCAGCCCATCGCGAAAGCCCTCTGCCCAGGCCGTTGAACCGGACGGATCGAGCACGCCAATGCGCGGGGGCGTTGCCGGTTGGTCCGCGTTAGCTGTTGGCCAAACCGAGTTAATGATGAGCAACACTGCAACAGTGAATTTCAGCGCCGCAGCCCCGGTGTCTGTCACCGTATCACCTCATCCGCGCGCAGCAGGATCGACTCGGGGAACGTAAGGCCGAGCGCCTTGGCGGTCTTGAGATTGACTACCAGATCGAACTTCGTCGGTTGCTCGATGGGAAGGTCACCTGGCTTGGCACCCTTCAAGATCTTATCGACGTATCCGGCCGATCGGCGGAATAGATCGTCGTAGTTCGTCCCATAGGACATCAGCCCGCCGTCGTTCACAAATACCCTGTTCCAGTAGATGGCTGGCAGCCGCGCGTTAGATGCCAGCTTGATGAGCTTGGTTCGATGGATCGTGAAGAGGGCATCCTCGATCGGGTACAGCGCCTGGGGGTGCGCCCGCCTGGCGGCTGACAATGCCGGGCCGATTTCCTCGAGCGTTCGTGCGCTCACGAATTTCAGTTCGATCGACAGCGACGGCGCCACCGCCCTTAGGTCTTCGATCACCTTCGGGTGCCACGGCGTACCTGGATTCCAAAGGACTGCGACTCTGGTGAGCCGTGGGATCGCTTCCTTCAGTAGTTGCAGCCGCTTTACGTTGAGCTCAGGGATCATCTGCGAGAGCCCGGTCACGTTTTCGCCAGGATGCGCGAGGTTCGCGACCAGGCCGGATCCGACTGGATCGGCCACCAGGGCCATAACGATGGGAATATTGGATGTGGCGCGCTTGAGCGCCTGGGTTGCGAGCGTGCTGTCCACGACGATCACGTCGACTTTGCGCTGGACTAGGTCGTCGGCCAACTGAGGTATCTGATCGAAATCGCCCATGGCGGATCGCCATTCGATCACCACATCACGTCCCTCAACGTAGCCCGCATCCACTAGCGCCCGCCGAAACTCTTGTGCATCCTTGCTCTCTGGCGAACGCCCGACGAGAAGGACCCCGATGTGCCGCGGCGACGCAGGCTGTTGGGCATTGGCGGTGCGGGGGAGACCGAATAGGCCGAAACACGCGATTAAAGTGATGAGCCCGCGGATGAGTAGACGTTGGTTCATCGAATTACCGCGTAAGTAGGCGGAGGACTGGGGCCATATCATGAGGTCACTTGAGTCCCGCCTTACGCAGTGCCGCGATGAATCGATCCAGATCGGCCTTGTTCCTAAAAGGCAGCCTGGCTCGGTAAAGGTCCACGCTGAAGGCCGGGTTGAGCCGCATGACTTCCCCCGCCTCGGCCTGCGCCTCCTGCTGCCGACCCAGTTCCGCGTACGTGGCCGCGAGCATTCTATGTGGTGAGAGGTAGTTGGGAGCCCGGCGCACAGCCTCCTTGTAGGAGGCGATGGCCTCGTCGTACCGACGCAGCAAGTAATAACTATCTCCAAGCCAGAGCACCACCCAAGGCCCATACTTGGGGTCGACGCGCATGGCCTTCCTTACGAACCCAATCGCTTCCTCCGGCCTACCGGAATAGTTCAATCCTGACGCGAGAGTCCCATATGCGTTAGATGAGTTTGGATCCAGCGACACGGCTTTCTCCAGCTCTGCTACGCCGAGGTCCGGCTCCTTGTTCCAGAGTAACGCATACCCAAGACCTCTATGCGCCTCCGCCAGCGAGCCATCCAGAGCGACGGCTTTTCTCGCAGCATCGATGCCCCGCGCCAGCACACTCGGATCCTGAGACCACTGAAACGTCCACGCGTCGATATAAATCCACGCCAGCGCGGCATATGCATCGGCATAGTTAGGATCCAGTTCGATCGCCTTCTGCAGCAACTGGGTCGCCATGGGGCGCAACTCTTTCTTGACCTGGTTGCGCAGGGCGACCGCGCGTAATTGCAAGTCATAAGCCTCGATGCTCGTAGTCTCCGGGCGCCTGCTTGGCGACTGTTCTCCCGGTGCGAGCTTGGGCGATAGCGCCGTCACGATCTTCTGCGTGACGCTGTCCTGAAGCGCGAAGATATCCTTGAGCTCTCCGTCGTAACGCTCCGCCCATAGGTGGTAGCCGCTAGTTCCGTCAATCAACTGAGCGGTGATCCGCACGTGCTTGTCAGCTTTTCGCACACTGCCTTCGAGTACGTAGCGCACCCCGAGCTCTCGGCTAACCTGTTCGGGCTTGACAGCGTGCCCTTTGTACGTGAACACGGAGTTGCGTGCGATCACGAACAGTCCGGGTTGCTTCGAGAGGCTGGTTATCACCTCTTCTGTCATACCGTCGCTGAAATACTCTTGCTCGGGATCGCCGCTCATGTT
>DATJVW010000038.1:0-4063 GCA_035501675.1 Burkholderiales bacterium | reverse complement strand
CTGCGTCCAAGCGTTTGGGTGGAGCCGAAGGGGCAATGGGGTCCCGGCCGGGTCGAGCTGGTGCAGATCCCGGTGCCGGACGAGACCAACAGTAACGTCGTCGCCTATTGGGTGCCCGACAAGCCGCCTGCGCCGAAGGAGCCCTTTGATCTCGAGTATCGCCTGCTGTGGCAGAAGGAGTCCGACGTACGGCCGCCGCACGCGTGGGTGAGCCAGACGCGGCGCGGCCGCGGCTACGCGCGCAATCCCGACAACAGCATCGGCTTCATCGTCGATTTCGAGGGGCCGTCGCTCAAGAAGTTGCCGGCGGACGCCAAGGTAGAGACGAGCGTCACGGTGGACTCGAACGGCGAGCTGCTTCAGCAGAGCGCCTATCGCAACGACGTGACCGGCGGCTGGCGCATCGTCGTGCGTCTGCGCCGCGTGGACGACAGCAAGCCCGTTGAGCTGCGCGGCTACCTGCATACTGCCAACAACCCACTTTCGGAAACATGGAGCTACCTGCTGCCTCCGGGCTGAGCCCGGCCCCGCCCGCTGCGGCCGCCTGCGCGCGCTATCTCGAGCGGCTATCGGTTCCGCCCGAAGAGCGTGAGCGCTTGGCGCGTGTGGGCAACGATGCCGGACCCGACGCCGCGGGCGCGATGGCCCGCTTGCACAGGGCGATTGCCGGTGACAGCGCCGATTCGGACAACCCTGCGTACACCTCGATCCACGGGCGTCTCGAGCTCGCGTGTGGCGCACGAGGCGTGGACGAGGCTCCGGCGATCGCGCGTGACCCACGCCGCGCGGTCCGGCTGGTGAGCACGCCTGCGCTCAATCGCACGCCGATGGCGCCCAGACTGTGGCCGCCGACATTGCTGTTCCAACTGCTGCGTGCGCCGCGCAAGTCCTCGCCCCTGCGGGATCAGCGCCGCACGCCGCCTAGAGACTGCCCGGCGTCTCCGGACCCGCGTGGGCGCTGGCATCGCGTCAGCAGCTTGCGGCGGCTCGCGCTCGGTGCCGTGATTGCAGCGCAGACCTACCTTGCGACCGAGTTCATGACCGCGGTGCTGCCATATCACGGCAGCCAGGTGCTCGAGATCGGCGTGCTGGTCTTCTTCGCAGTCCTGTTCTGCTGGGTTTCGGCCGGTTTCTGGACCGCGGTGGCAGGCTTCTTCATCCTCTTGTTCGGGCGCGACCGCTACGCCATCTCGGCGACCACCTCGAAGCGTGCGCCCATCGATCCGAAAGCACGCACCGCCGTTGTGATGCCGATCTGCAACGAAAACGTGCCACGCGTGTTCGCCGGCCTGCGCGCGACCTACGAATCGCTGTCTCGCACCGGGGCGCTGGATCAGTTCGACTTCTACGTGCTGAGCGACACCAGCCAGCCAGACACTCGCGTCGCCGAGACCAGCGCCTGGCTCGACCTGTGCCGTGCGGTGGGCGGCTTCGGCCGCATCTATTACCGCTGGCGCCAGCATCGCATCAAGCGCAAGAGCGGAAACATCGCCGACTTCTGCCGCCGCTGGGGGCGCAACTACCGCTATATGGTCGTGCTGGACGCGGACAGCGTGATGAGCGGCGAATGCCTGACCGCTCTGCTGCGCATGATGGAAGCCAATCCGAACGCGGGGATTATCCAGACCGCGCCGCGCGCCGCTGGCCACGACACCCTCTACGCGCGGATCCAGCAGTTTGCGAACCGTGTCTACGGTCCCGTCTTCGTCGCGGGCACGCATTTCTTTCAGCTCGGTGAGGCGTTCTATTGGGGGCATAACGCGATCATCCGCATGGCGCCCTTCATCGAGCACTGTGCGCTGGGTCGCCTGCCGGGGCGCGGTAAGTTGTCCGGAGAGATCCTGTCTCACGATTACGTGGAAGCCGCGCTGATGCGCAGGGCGGGGTGGGCCGTGTGGCTCGCTTACGATCTGCCCGGCAGCTACGAGGAGGTGCCGCCCAATCTGATCGACGAGCTCAAGCGTGACCGCCGGTGGTGTCAGGGTAACCTGATCAATTCCCGTCTATGCCTGGCGAAGGGGCTGCATCCCGCGCACCGGGCGGTGTTCTTCAGCGGAGCGATGGCCTACGTCTCCGCGCCCCTGTGGTTCGTGTTCCTGCTCCTGTCCACCGCGCTGCTGGCGGTGCACACCCTGGTCGTACCCGAGTACTTCACCCGGCCCAGTCAGCTCTTTCCGCTGTGGCCGGAATGGCACCCCGCCCGCGGTATCGCTTTGTACACCGTCACGGCGACGCTGCTGTTCCTGCCGAAGATTCTCAGCGTCGCGCTGGCCTGGATCCAGCGCGGCAGGCGCTTTGGCGGCGGGTTGCGCCTCGCTTCGAGCATGGCGCTCGAGCTTGTGTTTTCGGCGCTGCTCGCGCCGATCCGCATGCTGTTCCACACGCAGTTTGTGCTCGGGGCCCTGTTCGGCTGGTCGGTGCAGTGGAAGTCACCGCCGCGCGAAGACGCGGAAACGACCTGGGGCGACGCATTTCATCATCACGGCCCACATACACTGATCGGTTTGGTGTGGGCGGGTGTCGTCTACTGGCTTAACCCGGCTTTTCTGTGGTGGCTGCTGCCGGTCGTGGGTGCCCTGATCGTGTCCATCCCGATCTCCGTCTACGCCAGCAGGGTATCCCTTGGCCGCCGATTGCGCGACGCCCGGTTCTTCGTGACCCCGGAAGAGTCCCGCCCGCCTGCTGAGCTGCGCCGCACCTCGGAGGCGCTCGCCGCCGCATCCGACGCGCCGGGCTTCATCGAGGCCGTCGTGGACCCGGCGATGAATGCGCTGGCCTGTGCATCGGCACGGGCCCGAAATGCGTCGACCGGTCGCATCGACGAAGAGCGTGCCGGGCTTGTGCAGCAGGCTCTCACCGCGGGGCCGGACGTGCTCACTGCAGCGCAAGAGGCATGCTTGCTGCGAGATCCCGTCGCGCTTTCACTGCTGCACTTCGAGGTGTGGGCTTCGCCGCGCGCGCATCTCCGCTGGATCGAGGCGCGCGAGGCGCGACAGGGCGAGTCCCTGGAGCTGCAGCCCGGCCCGCAAGCTGTTCTGTCCGCTGCCTACAGACCACTGCTGGATTGGCAACCGCATACCGCTTCCGTGAGCTTGCAAGGGTCGTCCGCGAACTCGTAGCGGGTGGAGCCACGTGGCGCCCAGCGCATCTCCTATGAGCTTGCAGCCTCGAGCCAAGCCTCGCCCGGCGGCTACCTGACTATGCAGCGACGGGCGTTCCTCAAAGGATCGATGTTGCTGCCAGCCAGCGCATTGCCGTTTGCACGCGCGTTCGCCACCGCTTCGACCGTTGACCCCGCCCTCAAGCTGCTGGGCAAGCCTCAGCCATTCGACTATGCCTGGCTCAAGGGCCAAGCGCGCTCCCTCGCGAGCGCAGCGTTTCGCCCCGCACAAGAAAGCCTTCCCGATGCCCTCAAGAGGCTCGACTGGGACCAATACCAGGACATTCGTTACCGCGCAGATCACGCGCTGTGGACGCCAGATCGCCTGCAATTCCGGGTGAAGTTCTTCCATCTCGGTTTGTTCTACAAGACTCCGGTTCGAATCTTCGAGGTGGTGGACGGCTCCGCGCAGGAGCTCGCCTACGACCCCGCGATGTTCGACTACGGGAAGAGCGGCGTGGCGGGCGCCAGGCTGCCCAGCGACCTGGGCTTCGCGGGCTTCAACGTGCTCTTCCACACGGATCCGGTCCGCGACATCGTCGCCTTCCTCGGCGCGAGCTATTTCCGCGCGGTTGGCGGTGAGATGCAGTACGGAATCTCGGCGCGTGGCCTGGCGATCGATACCGGCATGAGTCGTCCCGAGGAGTTCCCCGATTTCACGTCCTTTTGGCTCGAGCGGCCCGCGCGAGACAGCGGACAGCTCGTGGTTTACGCTCTGTTGAATTCGCCAAGCGTCGCCGGGGCCTACCGGTTCATCATCCTTCCCGCTGCCACGCTGGTGATGGACGTGGACGCTGCGCTCTACCCGCGCCGCGAGATCGAGCATCTCGGTGTCGCGCCGCTCACGAGCATGTACCTGCACGGCGAGAACGACCGGCGAGTCGCCAACGACTGGCGCCCCGA
>DATJVW010000037.1:0-2865 GCA_035501675.1 Burkholderiales bacterium | reverse complement strand
GGAGGATATCGAGGTGTTTGACTACGTGCTGGCAATGGACCTCGCCAACTTAGCCTACCTGGAGAAGCTCGGGCGCCCGGTGCAGCGCCACAAGGCGCGGCTGTTCCTGGAATACGCGAGCGACGCTGACCTGCGCGAAGTGCCCGACCCCTACTACGGTCCGCAGGAGGGGTTCGAACTGGTCCTCGACCTCGCAGAAGATGCCAGCCGTGGACTGCTATCGGCCATTCAGCAGCGACTTGGCGCCCCGCAACTCCGCTAGTGCCGCGTAGCGCCGCCCGCCCGTCTTCTCTGCCGTGGGGGTGGGGCGGGCAATCGTGTCCACTCCGGCCTAATGCCGCGTCTCCACTTGCACCAGCGGTTCGCTCTGCACCGGTTCTTCAGGTTGTGTGGGACGGCGCGGCCGCCCGCCGAGTCGCTCCACCAGCGCTGCTGTTGGGTTGTGCGGCAGCTGCTGCGCTTTCTCCGGGCTCGTTTCGACTTGAATCAACTCGGGCGGTAACTGGAAGCTCAGCTTCGGAGCCCGAGGCGTTTGTAGCTCCTCTTCTTGAGGCACAGTTTCGCGTGGCGGAGACGGCATATCGGGATCCGTCTGCGATCTGTCTGCTGCGATCTCCATCGGACGCGCAACTGTGACCCGGACAGTGTCGGGCTCGATCGAGCGCTCCGGCATTGCGCTCGCGGTCGCAGCTTGGGGCGCCACGGGCTCAGCGCCGGGCTTGCTGCGGAGAGCCTCCGGCCCAGCCTGTGGGCCGCTGTTCTGTAGCCCGGGGGATTCGGACCAGGCGGTGTCTAACTCGCCCTGAGGTACGGCGCCGCCCGCGGCGGACGAAATCGGGTCCGGTTGAGCTCGCTCTGGCGCGCGCTCCGACCCTGCTTCGGTGCGCGGGGCGCGCGCGCCTTCCGCCTCTCCAGCCCCCGCCGGACTGCGGTCCCGGCGTCCACGCCGGCGGCGGCCACGACCCTCACCGTGCTGCTCCGCCGCGCCCTCCGGTCGCGGGCGCTCCGAGCGAGCGGGACGCTCGGCCCGCTCCGGCGCCCTCGAGCGAGGTTCGCCCACACCTTCGGCGCGCGTGAGATCGGCACCGCGCCCCGGACTCTGAGGGGACGCTGGCTTGCTGGGCGTCCGGCGCTCGTTGTCGCCCTGGCGTTGTTGCTGCCCGCGGGATTGGTCGCGCCCGCTCTCCTGGCCGCGGCGCTGCCCCATCGCACTATCCTCGCGGCCTCCACGGCGTCGGTCCCGATCGCGACGCAAACCCTCGTGCTGGGGCCGGCGGGCCTCCCGCGGCTTGACCTTTACCGGCTCGGGCGGCGCCTCTGGCTTGCGCGTCAGCCAGCCGAAAATCTTCTGCAAGATCGAGGGCTTGGACGCCACGGCCGGCTCGACCGGAGTGGGGGCGGGTTGTCCCGGGGTGATGCCTTGCACCGCGGCTTGTGGGCGCTGAGGTTTAGGCTCCGTGCTCGGCAGCGCCGGCTTCTCGGCCTCCGCGGGCTGTTCCATCAGCTGGTAGCTGGCGGGCAACGGCTCCATCTGATTCAGCTCGTCGTGCCGCAGCCGGGTCAGCGTGTAGTTAGGCGTCTCCAAGTGAATGTTGGGGACCAGCACAACGTTCACTTTCATGCGCGACTCGATGGCGTGGAACTCGGAGCGCTTCTCGTTGAGCAAATAAGTAGCCACGTCCACCGGCACCTGCGCGTGAACGGCGGCCGTGTTTTCCTTCATCGCCTCTTCCTGCAGGATGCGCAGAATGTGCAAGGCGGAGGATTCGATGCTGCGGATGTGCCCGGTGCCGTGGCAGCGCGGGCAAGCGATGTGGCTGGTTTCGCCTAGGGAAGTCTGCAGCCGCTGACGCGACAACTCCATCAGGCCGAAACGCGAGATCTTGCCCATCTGCACGCGTGCCCGATCATAGCGCAGTGCGTCGCGCAGGCGGTTCTCCACCTCCCGCTGGCTGCGCTGGTTTTCCATGTCGATGAAGTCGATCACCACCAGGCCGCCTAGGTCGCGCAGGCGCAGCTGGCGCGCCAGCTCCTCCGCGGCTTCGAGGTTGGTGCGCAGCGCGGTTTCTTCGATGTCGGCACCGCGCGTAGCGCGCGCCGAATTCACGTCGATCGCCACCATCGCTTCGGTGTGGTCGATGACGATGGCGCCGCCCGAGGGCAAAGGCACTTGCCGGGCGTACGCCGTCTCTATCTGATGCTCGATTTGGAAGCGCGAAAACAGCGGAACGTCGTCGCGATACATCTTGACCCGGTTGACGTTGCCCGGCATCACATGGCCCATGAACTGCCGGGCCTGCTCGTAGATGTTCTCGGTGTCGATCAGCAGCTCGCCGATCTCTTGGTGAAAGTAGTCCCGGATGGCCCGGATGACCAGGCTGGACTCCTGGTAGATGAGAAACGCGCCGCCTTGCTGTCTGGAGGCGGTCTCGATGGCGCGCCAGAGCTGCAGCAGATAGTTCAAATCCCACTGCAGCTCTTCCAGCGTGCGCCCCAGGCCGGCCGTGCGGCCGATGATGCTCATCCCTTGAGGTACCTCGAGCTGCCCAATGAGGTCTTTGAGTTCGTTGCGCTCCTCGCCTTCCACGCGCCGCGAGACTCCGCCGCCGCGTGGATTGTTCGGCATCAGGACTAGATACCGGCCGGCCAGACTGATGAAGGTGGTGAGCGCGGCGCCTTTGTTGCCGCGCTCGTCTTTGTCGACCTGGACGATGAGCTCCTGGCCATCACGCATCACGTCCTGGATGCGGGCACGCGAGACATCGACGTTTTCGCCCTGGAAGAAGGCGCGGCTGACTTCTTTGAAGGGAAGGAACCCGTGCCGCTCGCTGCCGTAATCGACGAATGCAGCTTCCAGGCTGGGTT
>DATJVW010000036.1:0-16761 GCA_035501675.1 Burkholderiales bacterium | reverse complement strand
GCGAACCGCTGCAGGTCGGCGCCGAGGTCTACGGGCACGCCGGCGTGGAGAGCGACGTCGAGATCCAGGCGCTGCTCGTGAGCGCGCTGCGCGCAGCCGGGGTGCGCGACCCGTACTTGGATTTGGGCCACGTGGCGGTGTTCCGCAGCCTTATGCGGCGCGGCGAAGTCACGGGCGAGCTCGAGTCAGAGCTGTTTCGTGCGCTGCAATCCAAGGATGTCCCGGCGCTGCGCGAACTGGTTGCGCCGCTCGACGCCGTGCTGCGCGACGCGTTGCTGCTGCTGCCCGAGCTGTACGGCGGCCTGCCGATCTTGCGCGAGGCGCGCCAGCGGTTGCCGGATTTTCCCGAGATCGGGCAGGCGCTCTCCGACATGGAGACCATCGCCGCCCAGCTCTCGCATGTGGTCGCGGTGCACTGCTTCGACCTGGCCGAGCTGCGCGGCTATCATTATCACAGCGGCGTGGTGTTCGCGGCCTACACAGAGGGGCATCCGACTGCGGTGGCGCTGGGTGGGCGCTACGACGAGGTCGGCCAGGCGTTCGGGCGCGCGCGCCCGGCCACCGGGTTCAGTCTGGACCTGCGTGAGTTGGCCGCGTTCGCGGCGCCGCCCGCGCCCGTCTCGGCCATCCTCGCGCCTCATACGCCCCGGGACGAGTCGCTGCGGCAGAAGGTCGAGGCTTTGCGCGAACAAGGCGAGGTCGTGATCGTGGACCTGCCCGGCCACGCGGCCACTCGAGCCGAGCTCGGGTGCGACCGGCGGCTGGTGCAGCGCGCTGGGACCTGGAAGATCGAGAAGCTGACTTGAGCGCGGGCGGCAGCCGCGCACGAACCTGGCAACGAAGAAAATGGGACGCAACGTCGTAGTGGTGGGCACCCAGTGGGGTGACGAGGGCAAGGGCAAGGTGGTGGACTGGCTGACCGACCACGCGCAGGGCGTGGTGCGTTTCCAGGGTGGCCACAATGCCGGGCACACGCTGGTCATCCGCGGGCGCAAGACCGTGCTGCACCTGATCCCGTCGGGGATACTGCGGACCGAGGTCGCCTGCTTCATCGGCAACGGTGTCGTGGTGTCGCCTCGGGCGCTCATGGACGAGGTGCGCACGCTGGAGCAAGCCGGCATCGAAGTTCGTCCCCGGCTCACCGTCAGCGAAGCCTGTCCGCTGATTCTGGCGCATCACGTCGCGCTCGACTCGGCGCGCGAGGCGGCCAAGGGGGCAGGGAGGATCGGAACCACCGGGCGCGGCATCGGCCCCGCCTACGAGGACAAGGTGGCGCGCCGCGCCATCCGCATGCAGGACCTGTTTCATCGCGAGCGCCTGGCGGCGAAGCTGGGCGAAGTGTTGGACTTTCACAACTTCGTGCTGCGTCAGTACTTCAACGCCGAGACCGTCGACTTTCAACGCTCGCTGGATGAGCTGCTGGCGCTGGCCGACCAGATCAAGCCGATGGTGGGCGATGTCCCGCGCCGGCTATTCGAGGCGCAAAAGGCGGGCAAGAACCTGCTCTTCGAGGGCGCGCAAGGCACATTGTTGGATGTGGACCACGGCACCTATCCGTTCGTCACGTCGAGCAACTGCGTGGCCGGGGCCGCGGCGGCGGGCAGCGGCGTAGGGCCGCAGGCGCTGCAGTACGTGCTGGGCATCACCAAGGCCTACACCACGCGCGTCGGCTCGGGGCCATTTCCCACCGAGCTGGACGACGAGATCGGACGTCAGATGGCAGCGCGTGGAAAGGAGTTTGGCGCGACCACCGGACGGCCGAGAAGGTGCGGCTGGTTCGACGCCGCCGCGCTCAAGCGCTCCATCCAGATCAACGGCATATCCGGTCTGTGCGTGACTAAGCTCGATGTGCTCGACGGCATGGAGACGCTGCAGATCGGGGTGGGCTACCGTGTGGCAGGGGAAGATCGCGACATCCTACCGGTGGGTGCGGAGGAACTGGCCGAATGCGAACCGGTCTACGAAGAGGTGCCCGCGTGGGCGCGGAGCACGCTAGGGGTGCGAAAGCTGGAAGACCTGCCGGGCGCGGCGCGCGACTACCTCGAGCGCATCGAGGCGGTCTGCGGCGTGCCGATCGACCTCATCTCCACTGGAGCCGAGCGCGACGACACCATCGTGCAGCGCCATCCCTTCGAGGCCTGAAGCCTGCGACACTTCGCACATCACTGCGCGCGCAGCAAACCTGAATGCGGTTGCGCTGCTGCGCACTTGCCGTGCTGGCCACCAGCTGGTGCCGAGAAGAGGACTCGAACCTCCACAGTCTTGCGACCGCCAGGACCTGAACCTGGTGCGTCTACCAATTCCGCCATCTCGGCACAGCGGGCGGTCATTCTATTGCAAAACTCCGTCATGGCAAAGCACCGTCCGCGCTCCCGCATCCGCTTCGACACCGGTCTAGACCCGCGATGACGCGCCGCGCGGCAGCCGTTCCGGACCGTCCGAAGCTGCGCAAGCGCGGTGGCCTGCGCGCGTCCGATCCATTCCTGGCCCGGGAGCAGCAACGTTACGACTATCCGCTGCCCAGCCGCGAGTGGATTCTCTCGGTGCTCAAGGACGAGGGCGTGCCGGTCGAGCCGCGACGTCTGCGCGAGCTCCTCGAGATCCGAGCGGAGGAAGTAGAGGCCTTCGACCGCCGGCTGAGCGCCATGGAGCGAGACGGTCAGATCATGCAAAACCGGGCCGGCGCCCTGTGCATGGTGGACAAGCTCGGACTGATCCGCGGACGCGTCGCGGGCCATCCCGACGGCTTCGGATTCCTCGTCCCGGAGGACGGTGGCGGCGACCTGTTCCTGAGCCCTTGGGAGATGACCCGGGTGTTCCACGGCGACCGCGTGATGGCGCGCGTCATGGGAACAGACCGGCGCGGCCGACGCGAGGGCGCCATCGTGGAGGTGCTGGAGCGGGCACATGCCCGAGTGGTCGGGCGCCTGCACGAGGAGCACGGTGTGTGTTACCTGGTGCCGGAAGACCGCCGGCTGAGCCACGACATTCTGGTGCCGCGTGAGGCCTGCAACGGCGCGCGCAGCGGCCAGGTCGTGGTGGCCGAGATCATCGAGCAGCCGGACCGTCATGTGAAGCCCATCGGACGCATCGTCGAAGTGCTGGGGAACTACGCCGATCCGGGCATGGAAGTGGAGATCGCGCTGCGCAAGCACGATTTGCCGCATGTCTTTCCCCCCGCAGCCGAGGCGCTCGCCGCTGCGTTGCCCACTGCGGTACGCAAGCGGGACTGGAAAGGACGGGGCGACCTCACGCGCCTGCCGCTCGTCACCATCGACAGCGAGACCGCGAAGGATTTCGACGACGCCGTTTACTGCGAGCGCGAGGGCAAGGGGTTCCGCTTGTGGGTGGGCATCGCCGACGTGAGCCACTACGTGATGCACGGGGACGCTCTCGACCACGAGGCCCGGGCGCGCGGCAACTCGGTCTATTTCCCGCGGCGCGTGATCCCGATGCTCCCGGAGACGTTGTCCAACGGGCTGTGCTCGCTCAACCCTGAGGTCGAGCGTCTGTGCCTGGCCTGCGAGATGGTCATCGGTGCGCGCGGGGACATCAAGGACTACCGCTTCTATCCCGCAGTGATGCGCTCCCGCGCACGGCTGACCTATACCACAGTGGCCGAAATTCTGGCCGGTCCCGACAGCGAACAGGCACGCCGGCAGAGCGAGCTTGCGCCGCACCTGCACGACCTGTACGCACTGTTCCAGGTGTTGGTCAAAGCGCGCGAGCGCCGTGGCGCCATCGACTTCGAATCGCTCGAGACGCGCATGGAGTTCGACGATCAGGGCAAGATCACGGCGATCTACCCGGTTCAGCGCAACGACGCCCACCGACTGATCGAAGAATGCATGCTCGCGGCCAACGTCTCCGCGTCGGACTTTCTGCAACGCCACGGCCATCGCGCACTGTATCGCATCCACGAAGGGCCCACTCCCGAGAAGCTGAAGGCCCTGCGCGAGTTTCTGCGCGAATTCGGGCTGCATCTGGGCGGCGGAGACGACCCGCGCGCCAAAGACTACGCCGAACTGCTCATCGAAATCCGCGGCCGGCCTGACTATCAGTTGCTGCAAACCGTGCTGCTGCGCTCGCTGCGGCAGGCGGTGTACAGCCCCGAGAACGTGGGGCATTTCGGCTTGGCCTACGAGGCGTACACGCACTTCACCTCGCCTATCCGGCGCTACCCGGACCTGCTGGTGCACAGGGGCATCAAAGCTGCGCTCGCGGGCGAGATCTACGCCCCCGGCGACTGGGTAACGCTCGGCCAGCACTGCTCTGAGACCGAGCGACGTGCGGACGAGGCCACGCGCGACGTGGAGGCCTGGCTCAAGGCGTATTACATGCGCGACCGCGTCGGCGAGCGTTTTGCCGGCACGATCAGCGGCGTGGCCGCCTTTGGGGTGTTCGTGGCACTGGACGAGGTGTACGTGGAGGGCATGGTGCACGTGTCCGAGCTGGGCAACGACTACTTCAATTACGACGCCGCGCGCCACCAGCTCATGGGAGAGCGCACGCGCAAGCGCTTCCGCCTGGGCGACCGCATCCAAGTCAAGCTGGTGCGGTCCGACCTCGAGACGACGCGCCTCGATTTCGTGTTGGCCGACAAACCGCACTGATGCCGGGCGAGACCCAGCTCATCTTCGGCTTCCACGCAGTCCACGCTCGATTGCGGCACCACCCCGACAGCGTGCGGGAGATCTTCGTCCATTCCGGGCGGCATGACCCGCGGCTGCGCGATCTGCTGGCCGTCGCCCAGGCGCGCGGCGCGCGTGTGGTCCTGGTCGACACTCAGCGGCTGCAGGGGCTGGTCGGGCACGGCAAGCACCAGGGGGTGGTGGCTCGAGTGGAGCCCATCCGAATGGCTCACACCCTGGAGGACGTGATCGCAGCCTCCGGCGACCAGGCGCTGCTGCTGGTCCTGGACGGCGTTACCGACCCTCACAACCTGGGGGCTTGCCTGCGGGTCGCGGACGCGCTGGGCGTCCACGCAGTGGTCGCGCCTAAGGACCGTTCGGCCGGGTTGACGCCTACCGTCGCGAAGGTCGCAAGCGGAGCGGCGGACACCGTTCCATTCATTCCGGTCACCAACCTGGCGCGCGCGTTGGACGAGATGAAGGAATGCGGTTTACAGGTGGTGGGCGCCGATCAGGCCGGTGTCGAGAGCCTGCCCGAAACCGAGTTGACTGGACCCCTCGCGTGGGTGCTGGGGGCGGAAGGCGAGGGGATGCGGCGGCTTACCCGTGAGCGCTGCGACCGGTTGATATGCATCCCGATGCTCGGGCGCGTCCAGAGCCTGAACGTCTCGGTGGCCGCGGCCCTGTGCCTGTACGAGACCCGACGCCGGCGCGCAGGCGAACCTGGCGAGACGCTTGAGCCACCGAGCATGTGACTGATATAATTTCAAATTCGCTGGTCGGGGCGGAGGTGCCCGGGCCGCGGAAATTCGCACATCTGCGCACGTTAAGGTGCCCGCGACCCAGCATGGGTGGCCGGGTTCGACGCGCGGGTGGAGGCCCAACCTTAACCGGAGAGTTTGATGGCAGTGACCATGCGTGAAATGCTGGAGGCGGGTGTGCATTTCGGGCACCAAACCCGCTATTGGAATCCGAAGATGGCCCCGTACATCTTCGGTCATCGCAACAAGATCCACATCGTCAACCTCGAGAAGACCCTCGAGATGTACAACCAGGCCGTGCGCTATGTGAAGCAGCTGGCCTCCAACAAGGGCACCATCCTGTTCGTAGGCACCAAACGCCAGGCGCGCGAGATCATCCGGGAGGAGGCGACGCGTTGCGGAGCGCCGTTCGTGGACTATCGGTGGCTGGGCGGCATGCTGACCAACTACAAGACGGTCAAGCAGTCGATCAAGCGCCTCAAGGACATGGAGCAGATGGTGCAGGACGGCACCCTTGAGCGCCTGCCCAAGAAGGAGCAGCTGCACTTCCAGCGCGAGCTGTCGAAGCTGGAGCGCAGCCTTGGCGGCATCAAGGACATGAACGGTCTGCCCGACGCGATGTTCGTCATCGACGTCGGCTATCAGAAGGGCGCCGTGCAGGAGGCGAACAAGCTGAGCATCCCGGTGGTGGCCGTGGTGGACAGCAACAACTCGCCCGATGGGATCGACTACGTGATCCCGGGTAACGACGACTCCAACCGCGCCATACGCCTGTACGTGCGCGGCATGGCCGACGCCGTCTTGGAGGGCCGCTCGCAGATCATCCAGGAGATCGTGACCGATGAGTTCGTGGAGGTCGAGGGCGGTGAGGAAGCTGCCGCCCGCTGACGCGGACAGTTTCGAGTGTAAAGGGGGGCTCGAGGCCCCCTTTTTTTGATCATCGAGGCACGCGGACTTTTCGCGTCGGCGCGCCGATCACTCAGGAGTCGAGCATGGCGGAGATCACCGCAGGCATGGTCAAAGAGCTGCGCGAGAAGACCGACGCGCCCATGATGGAGTGCAAGAAGGCGCTCACCGAGGCCGACGGAGACTTGGGCAAGGCCGAGGAGATCTTGCGCGTGCGGCTGGGCAACAAGGCCAGCAAAGCCGCGGGGCGAGTGGCCGCGGAAGGCGTGGTGGCCACGGTCATCGACCTCGACGGCAAGCTGGGCGCCATCGTGGAGGTCAACTGCGAGACCGATTTTGTCGCCAAGAACGAGGACTTTCTCGCTTTTGCGCGCGCCCTGGCCGAGCTGGTTGCCAACCGCAATCCGGTGGACCTCGCCGCACTCTCGGCGTTTCCACTGAACGAGGGGACCGTGGAACAGACACGCGCTGCCCTGGTGGGCCGCATCGGCGAGAACCTGTCGATCCGCCGCTTCGCCCGCATCGAGGCCAAGGGCAGGCTCGCGAGCTACGTACACGGCGGCGCCAAGATCGGCGTGCTGGTGGACCTGGTAGACGGCGCGCCGGCGCTGGCCAAGGATCTCGCCATGCATATCGCGGCCAGCAAACCGGTTGCGCTGTCCAAAGAGCAGGTACCGACCGAGCTGATCGCCAGGGAGCGCGCCATCGCTGCACAAAAGGCGGCCGAGTCGGGCAAGCCGGCCGGCATCGTGGAGAAGATGGTGGAGGGCAGCGTCCAGAAGTTTCTGCGGGAGGTGACCCTGCTTGGCCAGCCCTTCGTGAAGGACGACAAGCACACCGTGGAGCAGGTGCTCAAGACGGCAGGTGCGCAGGTGGCGGCGTTCGTGTTGTACGTGGTAGGCGAAGGCATCGAGAGGAAGCAGAGCGACTTCGCCGCCGAGGTCGCGGCCACGGCGGGTGCGGCCAGTCGGCATGAGAAGGACAAGCAGCCATCCTGAAACAGGCAGGGACGAAACGATGACCGGCTCCGCTCGAGCTCGCTGACCGCCCGCGACCCGCATGCAACCCAAACCCGCCTACAAGCGCGTGCTGCTCAAGCTGTCGGGAGAGGCGCTGATGGGCGACGACGCTTACGGGATCAACCGCGCGACGCTGGAGCGCATCGTTTCCGAGGTGGCTGAGGTCGTGCGCATGGGCGTGGAAATGGGCATCGTGATCGGCGGTGGTAACATCTTCCGCGGGGTCGCCCTGGGCGCGGCCGGCATGGACCGCGCCACCGCCGACTACATGGGCATGCTGGCTACGGTGATGAACGCGCTCGCGCTGCAGGACGCCATGCGCCAGATCGGGCTTGCGAGCCGCGTGCAATCGGCGCTCAACATCGAGCAGGTCGCCGAGCCCTACATCCGCGGCAAAGCCATCCGCTATCTCGAGGAGGGCAAGGTGGTCATCTTCGGCGCCGGCACCGGCAATCCGTTCTTTACCACCGACACGGCGGCGGCGCTGCGCGGCATGGAGATGAACGTGGATATCGTACTCAAAGCGACCAAGGTGGACGGCGTGTACACCGACGACCCCAACACCAACCCTGACGCGATGCGCTACAAGCGTCTGACGTTCGACGAAGCGATCGTCAAGAACCTGAGGGTCATGGACGCTACCGCATTGACCCTGTGTCGCGACCAGAAGCTGCCAGTGAGCGTGTTCAACATCGTCAAGCCGGGCGCGCTCAAGAGCGTGATCCTGGGCGGCGACGAGGGCACGCTAGTTCACAACTGATGGAGTCGGATCATGATTGCAGACGTCAAGAAATCGGCTGACCAGAAGATGCAGAAGACGCTCGACGCCCTCAAGGTGGACCTCGGCAGGGTGCGCACCGGGCGTGCGCACAGCGGTCTGCTGGAGCATATCACGGTGGACTATTACGGCACGCCGACGCCGCTCAAGCAGGTGGCGAACTTGACCGTGCCCGACGCGCGCACCATCGCGGTCACGCCCTACGAAAAGCGCCTGGCGCCGGTGATCGAGAAGGCTATTCGCGATTCGGACCTGGGGCTCAACCCCTCCACCGTGGGAGAAATCGTGCGCGTGCCCATGCCGGCGCTCACCGAGGAGCGGCGCAAGGAGCTCACCAAGGTCGTCAAGCACGAGGCGGAGAACGCGAAGGTCGCGGTGCGCAACGTTCGCCGCGACGCCAACGCCCACCTCAAAGAACTGGTCAAGGAAAAGAAGATATCCGAGGATGACGAGCGCCGCGGGCAGGACGAGGTGCAGAAGCTCACCGATCGCTACATCGCCGAGATCGACAAGGTGCTGCATGCGAAGGAAGCCGACTTGATGGCGGTATAGATCGTCGTGTCGGCCTTCGCCAGCTCCACCGTCGAGATTCCCAAAGCGCGGCAAATGCCGCGTCACGTGGCCATCATCATGGACGGCAACGGGCGCTGGGCGCGGCGCCGCCACTTGCCGCGGGTCGCGGGCCACCGGCGCGGCGTCGAGACGGTGCGCAACCTCATCCGATACTGCATCGAGGGGGGCATCGAGTACCTGACGCTGTTCGCGTTCAGCAGCGAGAACTGGCGCCGTCCGGCCGAGGAGGTGTCGTTCCTGATGCAGCTGTTCATCCGGGCGTTGGAAAGCGAGGTCAACAAGCTGCACGACAACGGCATTCGACTGCGGGTGATCGGGGACCTCTCCAGCTTCGAGCCGCGCCTGACCGCCCTCATTCGCCAGGCCGAGGAGCTGACCGCGGCCAACACGCGCCTGACGCTCACCATCGCCGCCAACTACGGCGGGCGCTGGGACATCATGCAGGCGATCAATCGCATGCTGAGGGACAATCCGGGCCGCGGCGGCTTCAACGAGGCTCACCTCGCCCCCTATCTCGCGCTGGGCTTCGCGCCGGAGCCGGACTTGTTTATCCGCACCGGCGGGGAGCAGCGCGTGAGCAATTTTTGCCTGTGGCAACTCGCGTACACCGAGCTGTACTTTACCGACACCCTATGGCCTGACTTCGGCGCCGAGGCGTTCCAGGAGGCGTTGGCGTCGTATCAGCGGCGCGAACGGCGCTTCGGCCGCACGAGCGAGCAGCTGGCGCAGCAGACGGAGCCGGCGCCGCTGCAGCCGTTGCCGCGGGCCGCTGAGCCCGGCTAGGGTTCGGGCGCCGAACCCGCTGCATGCTGTTTCAGCGCGTCCTCACCGCGGCGGTGCTGCTGTCACTGCTCGTGGCCGCGTTGTTTCTCCTTCCCAAGTGGTCCTGGGGCTTGCTGATCACCGGTGTGCTGCTCATCGCGGGTCAGGAATGGGGCAAGCTCGCGCGCTATTCCGGCATCGGGCGCGCACTGTTCTGCGGGGTGCTGGCAGCCGGTTGCGGGGCCATTTATTGGTGGGAGCAGGGCTCGGGCGAGGCGCGCGCGTTCATCTATTCCCCAGCGGGAAGGCTGTTTTACGGCGTGGCCATGGCCTTCTGGCTGGGCGTTGCCCCGGCTTGGCTCCTGTACCGCTGGCGGGTGCGCGGCGCCCTGCTGACGGCGGCGGTCGGGTGTATCGTGCTGCTGCCGTTCTGGCACGCGCTGCTCTACTTGCAGGCCACACCGGGCCGCTTGCTCGCGGCGCTGGGCGTGGTGTGGGTGGCGGACACGGCCGGCTACTTCGTCGGGCGCCGGTTCGGCCGCCGTAAGCTGGCGCCGGAGATCAGCCCCGGGAAGACCTGGGCGGGCGTATGGGGCGCGCTCGCTGCCGTCCCGTTGTACTGGATCGCGGTCTCGGTGGTGCTGCCCGAGATGGGTGCGCACTGGCTTTCCGGGCTGGCATGGATAACGTCGATGACGCTGCTCAGCGTGGTGGGCGACTTGTTCGAATCGTGGATGAAGCGAGGGGTGGGAGTGAAGGACAGCGGGCGGCTGCTCCCCGGTCATGGCGGGATGCTGGATCGAGTGGACAGTCTGACGTCCACGCTTCCGTTTGCCGCCCTATACTTCGCCTTTCTCTTGAGTGGCATCCGATGATGGATCTGACGCGATGAGCTCGATGCGCCGCCATGCGCCTCCACGCCGGCTCGCTATCCTGGGCGCCACCGGCTCGGTCGGTGTGAGCACGCTGGATGTCGTGGCGCGCCACCCCGGACGGTTCGAAGTGGTGGCCCTCACGGCGCACGCGCAGGTCGAGCGGCTGCTGGCCCAGTGCCGGCGCTTCATCCCGCGCTACGCGGTGCTGGGCGAAGCGCGCGAGGCGCGCTCGCTCGAACAGCAATTGCGCGCGGACGGACTGGCCACTCGCGTGCTCGCCGGACCCGAGGCTCTGGTGCAGGTTGCCACGCTGCCCGATGTGGACACCGTGATGGCGGCCATCGTCGGGGCGGCGGGTTTGCCCGCCACCCTGGCGGCAGCGCAGGCGGGCAAGCGCGTGCTGCTCGCCAACAAGGAAGCACTGGTGATGGCCGGACAGCTGTTCCGCGAGGCCCTGCGCAGCGGCGGGGCGCAGCTGCTGCCCATCGACAGCGAGCACAACGCCGTTCTGCAGTCGCTGCCGGCGGACTTCGATGGCGACTTGGAGAGCGCCGGTGTGCGCCGCATCCTGTTGACGGCGTCGGGCGGTCCGTTCCTCCGGGCGCCGCCAGAGAGCCTGACGCTGGTGACCCCGGAGCAGGCGTGCGCCCACCCCAACTGGGTCATGGGCCGGAAGATCTCGGTGGACTCCGCTACCATGATGAACAAGGGCCTGGAAGTCATCGAAGCGTGCTTCCTGTTCAGCGCTAGGCCGGCGCAGATCGAGGTCGTCGTCCACCCGCAGAGCGTGGTCCACTCGATGGTGGAATACGTCGACGGATCGGTGCTGGCGCAGCTGGGCAACCCCGACATGCGTACGCCCATCGCGCATGCTCTGGGGTTCCCCGAGCGCATCGAGTCGGGTGTGCGCCCACTGAACTTTTTCGAGATCGGCACACTCAATTTCGAGGCGCCGGACCTGGCGCGCTTCCCGTGCCTGCGGCTGGCTTACGCGGCACTCGCAGCGGGCGAAAGCGGCGCGGTCACGCTCAATGCGGCGAACGAAGTGGCGGTGGATCGGTTCTTGCGGCGGGAACTGACTTTTGATTTGATACCGAGCGTGATCGAGGAGGTCCTGTCGCGCGCGCCCGTGAGCGCGCTGCACGATCTGGCGCATGTGCTGGAGGTCGACCGTGAAGCGCGGGCCCTGGCTCGACAGTGCTTGAGCGGCGCCGGTGCAGCGCGCGTGCGTCAGCTACACGGTTGATACGGCAAAGGCTTACTGCATGCATCTGATCATCACTGTGGTCGCGTTCGCGGTAGCGCTCGGCACTCTCATCATCGTGCACGAGCTCGGCCACTACACGGTAGCGCGCTGGTGCGGGGTGAAGGTGTTGCGTTTCTCCGTGGGTTTCGGCCGCGCGCTGGCGTCGCGCCGCATAGGCCGCGACGGGACGCAGTGGGTGCTGGCGGCATTTCCGCTCGGTGGCTACGTGAAGATGCTGGACGAGCGCGAAGGCGAGGTTGCGCCCGAGGAGCGGCACCGCGCCTTCAACCGCCAGCCGGTGCGCCGCCGCTTCGCGATCGTGCTGGCCGGCCCGCTCGCCAATTTCCTGCTCGCCGTCGCCGTGTACTGGCTGCTGTTCATGCACGGCGTGCCCGGTTCGCGGCCGGTGGTCGATGTTCCGCTGCCAGGGACTCCGGCGGCGGCTGCCGCGATCCACAGCGGCGACACCATCGTGGGCATCGCCGGCCGGCCAGTGCGCACCTGGGAGGAGGTCAGGCTGGCGCTGCTCAAGGAGGCGGTTGCCAGGCGCAGCGTCGACGTCGAAGCCCGCTCCGACGATGGCGCGGTGCAATTCCATAAGCTCGACCTGTCCGGCCTGGGACCGGAGCGGGTGACCGGTGATTTTCTCGACGCGGTGGGGTTGCAGCCGCTCAAGGGCGGGCTCAAACCCGTCATCGAAACCGTGATCGCCGGCGGCGCGGCCGAGCGCGCGGGCATACAGGTTGGTGACCGCGTGCTCGCCGTCAACGGGACTCAGATCACGAGCTGGGACCAGCTCGTGAAAGCAATCCGCGCCAGCCCAGGGGTTGCGGTTGAGTTGACGGTGAGACGAGCCTCCGGCGAGCGGCTCGTTGTGCGCGTGACGCCGGACGTGGCACAGGAGAACGCGACGTCGATCGGCAGGATCGGCGTGGGCCCTTTCATCAGCGTGCGCTACCCGGCCGGCGCTGCGCTGTGGCAAGGCGCAAGCAAGACCTGGGACATGTCGCTGTTCACCCTGGAGATGCTGGGGCGGATGATCATCGGCGAGGTGTCGCTCAAGAACTTGAGTGGGCCGATCACGATCGCCGACTACGCCGGTCAGAGTGCGCAGATGGGTTGGATGGCTTATGTCAGTTTCATCGCGCTGATCAGCATCAGTCTCGGCGTACTGAATCTGCTCCCGGTGCCGGTATTGGACGGCGGGCACCTCATGTACTATGTGGCCGAGATCGTTCGGGGTAGACCGGTTTCCGATCGCGCGCTGGAGATCGGTCAGCGCATCGGCATGGTCGTGTTGTTCTCGCTGATGGCGTTTGCGATCTATAACGACATCTATCGCCTGGTAGGCGGGTAGCGGATGAAGCTATCGGTTTGGCTTCTTCTCCTATCGAGCCTCTACTCACTCTCCGCCTCAGCCTTTGAGCCCTTTCAGGTAAAGGACATCCGCGTCGAGGGCATTCAGCGCACCGAGCCCGGAACGGTATTCAGCTACCTGCCGATCAAGGTCGGCGACACCTTGACGGAAGAGAATGCGGCGGAGGCCATCAAGTCGCTCTACGCCACCGGTTTTTTCAAGGACGTGCGCCTGGAGGCCGAGGGCAACGTGCTGGTGGTCTCTTTGGTCGAGCGCCCGGCCATCGCTCAGATCGACTTCGTGGGTCAGAAGGAATTTGACAAAGACAAGCTGCGCGACGCGCTCAAGCAGATCGGCCTGGCGCAGGGCCGCATCTTCGACCGCAGCCTGCTCGAGAAGGCCGAGCAGGAGCTCAAGACTCAGTACCTGGCGCGCGGCCTGTACTCGGTCGAGATCACCACCACGGTCACTCCGCTGGAGCGCAACCGCGTCGCCATCAACTTCAACATCGCCGAGGGCGAGGTAGCGAAGATCCGGCAGATCAACTTCGTCGGCAACAAGGTGTTCAGCGAGGGCGATCTAGCCGACCTGTTCGTGCTGCGCACCCCCGGATTGCTGACCTGGTATAGCAAGAACGACCAGTACTCCAAGCAGAAGCTGGAAGGCGATCTGGAGACGTTGCGCTCCTACTACCTCAACCAGGGCTATATCGAGTTCACCATCGATTCGACCCAGGTTTCCATCTCGCCCGACAGGAAGGACATCTACATCGACGTGAACGTCACGGAGGGCGACAAGTACAAGGTCTCCGACGTCAAGCTGGCAGGCGAGTTGCTCCTGCCGGAGGCGGAGCTGCGCAAGCTGATCAAGCTCAAGAAGGGCGACGTGTTCTCGCGCGAGAAGCTGACCGAGTCGACCAAGCTCATCGTGGATCGGCTGGGCAACGAGGGCTACGCGTTCGCCAACGTCAATCCGGTGCCCGAGCTCGACCGGGAGAAGAAGCTGGTTGCCTTTACCCTTTACGTGGACCCCGGGCGGCGGGTGTACGTGCGGCGCATCAATATCTCGGGTAACAGCACCACGCGCGATGAGGTGATCCGGCGCGAGATGCGCCAGATGGAAGGCGGGTGGTACTCGACGGACAAGCTCAAGCGCTCCAAGCAGCGCATCGACAAGCTCGGCTATTTTTCCGAGGTCAGCGTGGACACGGTCAACGTGCCCGGCACGACGGACGAGGTGGATATCGAGGTGAAGGTGGTGGAGCGTCCCACCGGCAATCTGCTGTTCGGTATCGGCTACTCTACGGCGGAAAAGGTCATCCTGTCCGCCTCGATTTCGCAGTCGAACCTGTTCGGCACGGGCAACGCGCTGTCGCTGCAGATCAACAGCGGCAGCATCAACAAGGTCTATGCCCTGTCGTTCACCAACCCCTATTTCACCGACGACGGCGTGAGCCTGGGGGTGGATGCGTACAAGCGCAACGTCGATGCAGTCAACTTGAACTCGGTAACGCCCTACAAGACTTCGACCTTGGGAACGGGTCTGCGCTTAGGCGTGCCGATCACCGAGTATGACACGATCAGCTACGGCCTCGCGGTGGAGCGGACCGAGGTGGAGGTGTTCCCGGGCAGCCCGCCGCAGTATGTCGAGTTCGTCGACACCTTCGGGCCGCTCAACACCGCGCTGATCGCGACGGCCGGCTGGGCTCGCGACGGGCGCGACAGCGCGATTTACACGACCAGCGGCGTGCTTCAGCGCGCGGGCGTAGAGGTGGCGCTGCCGCCCGCGGAGCTGCGCTACTATCGGGCGACGTATCGGATCGACTGGTGGAACCCGGTCGGGCGGGAGGACGTGCTGCAGCTCAGCGGCCAGGTCGGATACGCCCACGGCTATGCCAACGAACCTCTTCCCTTCTACAAGAACTTCTACCTCGGCGGCATCGGGTCGGTGCGCGGCTACTATACGAGCTCGATCGGCCCGAAGGACGCGCTCGGCAACGCTCTCGGCGGTCCCACCATGACCGCGGGCAGCATCGAGTTCTACTTTCCCTTCCCCGGGCTGGAAAAGGACAAATCTGTCCGGCTCTCGGTTTTTGTCGACGCCGGTCAAGTGAGCGATAATTTCGACTTCGCGCTGACACGCTACGCTACCGGCCTGGCTCTGAGCTGGTACTCGCCGGTGGGTCCGATCAAGATCAGCTTCGCTCGAGCGCTCAATCCCCAGCCCGAAGACCGGACACAGCCGTTCCAGTTCTCTTTGGGGACGACGTTTTAGTTGCGGGCAACGCAGGCGCGCGGCGCCGCGCCAGCGCATCGGCGCTATAATGGCCGCAAGAATGAGGAGACAAGACGTTGAAGCAAATCTATTCCCTTCTCGCGCTGATGGTGCTGTCCGCGGTCGCCGCCGCGCAGAGCAACGAGCTCAAGATCGGCTTCGTAAGCACCGAGCGGTTGTTCCGCGAGGCGGCGCCGGCGGTACGCGCGCTGAAGAAGCTCGAAAAGGAGTTCCAGCCGCGCGACCAGGAACTGCAAAAGCTCGCCAAGCAGGCCAAGGACCTGCAGACGCAGCTGGAAAAGGAAGGCGTGACGATGGCGGAGAGCGAGCGCCGTAACAAGGAGGCCGACCTGGCCCGGATGAACCGTGACCTCCAGCGCCTTCAACGCGAGTTTCGCGAGGACCTCAACCTGCGCAAGAACGAGGAGTTGGGGCAGGTGTTGGAACGCGCGAACAAGGTGATCCAGGAGATCGCCGAAAAGGAAAAGTACGACCTGATCCTTCAGGAAGCGGTCTACCGCAGTCCGCGGATCGACATCACCGACAAGGTGCTGAAGGCGCTGACAGACAAGTAGGCCGGCAGCGTGGCCGCCGGTCCGTTGGTCGCTCGCGCGGGCAGGCTGCGCCACACGAGCGCGCCCCTTGGGGCGGGTCCCCGGAACCTGCAGGGAGGGTTGCCCCGTTGAACAGGCGCGGCCGGAATGTCTACCGGCTCTCGGACATCGTGCACCGCTTCGGCGGCGAGGTGCTGGGCGATGCCGACGTTCGCATCACTCAGGTCGCCACGCTGGAGACGGCGGGCGCGGGCGATATCTCGTTCCTAGCCAATCGTCGTTATCGGAAGCAGCTCGAGCAGACCCGCGCGGGAGCAGTGATCGTTGCTGCGGAAGATGCCGACGCGACCCGGCGCCCGCGCATCGTATGCAAGGATCCGTACGCCTACTTTGCGCGGGTGTCCGCGCTCCTTAATCCGCCGCCGGCGGTGTCGCCGGGTGTTCACGCCCTTGCCGCGATCCACCCGTCGGCGCGCGTGGCCGCCGGCGCCGCCATCGCGGCGTTCGTGTCCATCGGTGCCGACGCCGAGGTCGGCGAGGGCAGCGTCGTGGAAGCGGGCTGCGCACTCGGCGACAACGTGCGCGTGGGGCGCGACTGCCACTTGTACGCCAACGCGACCGTCTATCACGATTGCGTTATCGGCGACCGTGTTATCCTTCATTCGGGCGTCATCATCGGTGCGGACGGGTTTGGCCTGGCTTGGGACGGCGGGCGCTGGCAGAAGATCCCGCAGATCGGCCGCGTAGTTCTGGGCGACGATGTCGAGGTCGGCGCCAACACCACCGTAGACCGCGGCGCCCTGGACGACACGGTAATCGAGGAGGGGGTGAAGCTGGACAACCAGATCCAGATCGGTCACAACTGCAGAATCGGGGCGCATACCGCCATCGCGGGATGCGTGGGCATCGCAGGGAGCACGCGCGTGGGGCGGTACTGCCGCATCGGCGGCGGGGCCATGATCGGGGGTCACTTGGAGATTGGGGACAACGTCGAGATTTCTGCAGCGACCGCCGTGCCGAAGTCG
>DATJVW010000035.1:0-11951 GCA_035501675.1 Burkholderiales bacterium | reverse complement strand
GGGTCATGCCGGTTACACCTTTTCCTTGCGGAACAGGTCGCGGAAGACCGGGTAGATCTCCTGCGGCCGGGATACCCGCCGCATCGCAAAGTTGAGGTCGGAGTTCTTCACCTCCTCGTATTCCACCCACAAGCTGCTGCTGCCGGACTGATTTTCGTCCGGGCACTCGATATAGGCGAAGTAACGCGTCAGCGGCAGCAGCTGCTCGCGCAGGAAGCGCGCGCTCTTGGCGGGGTCGGCACCAAACGCATCGCCATCGGATGCCTGCGCGGCGTAGATGTTCCAATCCGACTTCTGGTAGCGCGCTTCGCAGATCTGCTGCATCAGCTCCAGAGCCGAGTACACCACCGTGCCGCCGCTCTGAGTGTCGTAGAAGAACGTGTCCTCGTCGACCTCTTGGGCCTCATCGGTGTGCCGGATGAAGACCAGCTCGACGCGCTCGTACTTGCGGGTCAAGAAGAGGTACAGGAGCGTGAAGAAGCGCTTCGCGAGATCCTTCTTGCGCTCGTCCATGGACGCGGAGACGTCCATCAGGCAGAACATGACGGCGCGTGCGGCCGGCTTCGGCACCGCGACGCGATGGCGGTAGCGCAAGTCCACATCGTCCAGGAAGGGCAGCCGCGCCAAACGCCCTTCCAAGTCGAGAATCCGGCTCTCGAGCTCGACGATGCGAGCCTGGGGTTGACCGGCCCGGGCCGCCGCTTGCAGCGCTTCGCGCGTTTGCTCGAGCTCCTCGCGCAGCGGACCGCCCAGCGCGATACGCCGAGCCAGGGCCGTCTTCATCGTGCGGCCCACGCTGAGGTTGGCTGGCGTGCCCTCCTTGACGAAGCCGGCACGCACCAGCTTCTTGTCTTCGGCTTCGGCGATGGCAGTACGCATCAGATTGGGCAGCTCGAGGTCCTCGAAGAAGATGTTCAGGAACTCCTCGCGCGAGAGCGTGAACACGAAGTCGTCGACGCTCTCCCCAGTGCCGGACTGGTTGCCGCCACCGCCGCCGCCACCACCCTCGGGGCGCGGGATCTTGTCGCCACGTACAAACTCCTTGTTGCCCGGGTGGACGGATTCCCAGTCACCGCCGGCACCGTAGCGAAACCCGGGCTCGGAAATGTCCTTGGCCGGAACCTTCACGTCGCCGCCCTTGGCCATGTCCGTGATGGAGCGCTCCGCGATCATGCCCTTGACCGAGCGTCGGATGTGCTCCTTGTACCGCCGGATGAAGCGCTCGCGGTTGACGGCACTCTTGTTGCGCCCGTTGAGCCGGCGGTCGATGAGGTAGTTCATGGCAGCGGTGTGAGGAGCAACGCGTAAGCTCGGGCATCCGGGCCGGTTGGCCCGGAGCCGACGCGTGACCCTTGAGTCCTGCTCATGACGACTTCTGGACGCGCAGGTACCACTCGGACAGCAGCCGTACCTGCTTCTCGGTGTAGCCTTTGGCCACCATGCGGTCGACGAAGTTCTGGTGCTTCTTCTGGTCCTCGGCCGAGGCCTTCGCGTTGAAGGAGATGACCGGCAGCAGGTCTTCGGTGCTGGAGAACATCTTCTTCTCGATCACCTCGCGCAGCTTCTCGTAGCTGCTCCAGGCCGGGTTCTTGCCGGCGTTGTTGGCGCGGGCTCGCAGCACGAAGTTCACGATCTCGTTGCGGAAGTCCTTGGGGTTGGCGATCCCGGCAGGCTTCTCGATCTTCTCCAGCTCGGTGTTGAGCGCAGCACGATCGAAGAACTCACCGGTGTCCGGGTCGCGGAAGTCCTCGTCCTGGATCCAGCAATCCGCGTAGGTCACGTAGCGGTCGAAGATGTTCTGTCCGTACTCGGAATAGGACTCCAGGTACGCGGTCTGGATCTCCTTGCCGATGAACTCTGCGTAGCGCGGCGCCAAGTAGCCCTTGATGAACTCCACATACTTGCGCTTGGTCTCGTCCGGGAAGTCCTCGCGCGCGATGCGCTGCTCGAGAACATACATGAGGTGGACCGGGTTCGCCGCAACCTCGGTCTGGTCGTAGTTGAACACGGTCGACAGGATCTTGTAGGCAAAGCGAGTCGAGGCGCCGGTCATGCCTTCGTCGGGCCCTGCATAATCGCGATACTCCTGATACGACTTGGCCTTGGGGTCGGTGTCTTTGAGGCTTTCCCCGTCGTAGACGCGCATCTTGGAGTGGATGCTGGAGTTTTCCGGCTCCTTGAGACGCGTCAGCACCGAGAACTGCGCCATCATCTCGAGCGTTGCCGGAGCGCACGGCGCCTTGGCGAGGGCGCTGTTGCGGATCAGTTTCTCGTAGATGCGCACCTCCTCGGAGACCTGCAGGCAATACGGCACCTTCACTATATATATCCGGTCGAGGAAAGCCTCGTTGTGCCGGTTGTTGCGGAACGACTGCCATTCCGATTCGTTGCTATGCGCCAGGATGATGCCGTTGAACGGGATCGCGGAGAACCCTTCAGTTCCTTTGAAGTTTCCCTCCTGGGTCGCCGTCAGCAGCGGATGCAGCATCTTGATCGGCGCCTTGAACATCTCGACGAATTCGAGCAACCCCTGGTTGGCCAGGCACAAGCCGCCCGAGTAGCTGTAGGCATCCGGATCGTCCTGAGCGTACTTGTCGAGTTTGCGGATGTCGACTTTGCCCACCAGCGACGAGATGTCCTGGTTGTTCTCGTCGCCGGGCTCGGTCTTCGAGATGGCGACCTGGCGCAGCACCGAAGGCTGGATGCGGATCACGCGGAACTTGGAGATGTCGCCATCGAACTCCTGCAACCGCTTGATGGCCCAGGGGGACATGATCCCGGTGAGATAGCGGCGCGGGATGCCGTAGTCTGACTCCAGCACGTTGCCGTACTCTTCGGGCGCAAACAGACCCAGCGGCGACTCGTTGACTGGAGAGCCCTTCAGCGCATAGATGGGCTTGCGCTCCATCAACTGCTTCAGGCGCTCGGCGATGGAGGACTTGCCACCGCCAACCGGCCCGAGCAGATACATGATCTGCTTCTTCTCTTCCAGGCCCTGCGCGGCGTGTTTGAAGAACGCGACGATCTGGGAAATCGCATCCTCCAGCCCGTAGAACTCGGCAAAGGCGGGGTAGCGTTTGATGAGGCGGTTGGAGAAGATCCGCGACAGCCTTGGGTCGAGGCGGGTGTCGATGAGTTCGGGCTCGCCGATCGCCGCCAGCATGCGCTCCGCCGCGGTAGCATATGCACCGGGATCGCTCCGGCACAGCTCCAGGAATTGCTCCAGGGACAGCTCATCTTCCTGTCCTGCGGAGTACTTGGCCTTGTATCCCTCAGCAAGCTTCATCATCACAGCTCTCTCCTAAAAATGGTCAGTGCATCGCTTCCTTGCTCCCTTCTTTTTTTTTGTACAACTTTGTTGTGGCTGCCGCGCGCACCTTTTACAACGTGCGTCGATCCACTTGCGCGCTTTCAACGGTCATGCGCTGATTCTCTTTAGCTCCCCGGCAGTTCGTCTTCGAGCGATCATCGCGTGCCACACACATCGTTCTGACGCGATGCTTAACGCACAAGACCCGAATACGTAGACGGAGTTCATCGCATCCTCAGCGCACTGCGCTACACGACTTCATCGCGCTCACTGTCGTTCTCGTCGCGCCGGCGTATTGCGAATTGCTCCGAAGTCGCCGGCGAGAATCTCCGGTTGGCCGTGTTGTCGACCAGCATAAGCAGCTTTCTTGCCAGAGTCACTAAACGAAGGTTCTAGATAGGAAAAGTGGAAACCTGCAGGTTGCGCGGTTCCGTCGTGGTGCACTGTGCAGCGCGCAAGCGACCTGGTGGTGCGTTTAGTCATTCAGACCAATCGAAGAAGATGAATTGACCTGTGTGCGCGCTGCGCATTCGTTCGATCTCGCCGCGCAGCGCGTGAGCCGCGCGCAACTTACATCCAAACGAGCAGCACGCGAAGCGGACTGCCAGCAAACGCTTGTACGGCTCCTGGGCGGCGGGTGCGGCCAAGTCTCCGCACGGGTCCCGATCTCGCCTGTCGCGCAACCGGCGCGGTCGCGACCGTCGAAGGCAATCCAGGAAGCCGTCAGATGCTGCCCTCGATCGCGGCCGCCAATAGCGCGGGACCTCATCGGGTCACCGCTCGCGAGGCGCAGATTGGATTCACGAAGGATTGATCCCGTACTGTCCCCCCTCTCGGATGCACACAATCCTGCCATGGCATTCGCCGCCGCACCATCGATGCCGAATCATCGGCTCGCTCTCCCCTGAGACCGAGGGCAGCCGCAGAATTTGTCAGACCGCTGCGCCGATTGAACCGTCAGTCTCACCTCAGGTCAGATAGGTGTCGATGGATTGGCACATGTGATGCTTATTAACACCGAGGGAGGGTTATTGGCACGCCCTGGCGTAACGCCATGGCGTCCCAGGGTGCTAGGGAGTGCCATTATGCTCAACCGAACGGTTTGTATCGTCGGCGCCGCTTCGGGTCGCGGGGCGCGAGATAGTGGATGCGAAGCGGGCCCGGAAGCGCTGCGCCGTTCCCCGCTTTCGACGCGTCTGTGGCGCGCCGGCCTCGATCCCGTCTGGGACTCTACCCTTCAAGCCGAACCTTCAACCGATAACACGGAAGCCGTGCGCGGCCTTTGTATACGTCTTTCTCGGCGAGTGCAAGGGATCGCTGAGCGCGGGGCGTTCCCGCTGGTCCTCGGTGGCGACCATTCTTGCGCCATCGGCACCTGGAGCGGCGTCGCGGAGGCTGTCAGACAACGCGGTCGGCTCGGTCTGATCTGGATCGACGCGCACATGGACGCCCACACGCCCGCGACCTCTCCGAGCGCCGCGCTGCACGGAATGCCGCTCGCCTGCCTTTTGGGCCATGGGGAGCCCTCCCTGGTTGCTCTGCTCGAAGCCCACCCCTTCGCTCCCGAAGACGTGTGTCTCGTCGGTGTGCGCAGTTTTGAATCCGATGAAGCGGAGCTGCTGTCTCGGTTGGGCGTGCGGGTCTTTTCCATGGACGAGATCGACCGCCGCGGCCTCGGCGAGGTCATGGCGGAAGCGCAAGCAATCGTCAGCCGCGGCACGGCTGGATTCGGCGTCACCATCGACCTCGACGTGATCGACCCGGCGGAAGCGCCCGGCGTGGGGACGCCGGTACCCTGGGGACTGGAGTGCGGTGCGCTGGCGCATGCGCTGGCCGCCGTGAGCAGCGACCCAAGGCTGGTGGCTGCCGAGATCGCCGAGTACAACCCGCAGGCCGACAAGGACGCCCATACGGCGGGCGTCGCCGCCGAGCTCGCGACGGCGCTGCTCGGCGCCGCACAGGTGCGCGAAGACCGGCGCGGGGCGGCAGAACTGGAATGGCGCTATGGCGCACACAACTACGACCCTCTCCCCGCGACCCTGGTGCGCGGCGAAGGCGTGTATCTGTGGGATGAGCACGGACGCCGGTTCCTGGACATGATGAGCGCATACTCGGCGGTCAGCCATGGCCACTGCCATCCGCGTTTGACGCGTGCGCTGGCGCAGCAGGCTCACACGCTCAACGTGACTTCGCGCGCCTACCGCAACGATCGGCTGCCGCTGCTGTTCGAGCGTTTGTGTGCGATCACGGGACAGGAGGCGGTGCTGCCCGCCAACACCGGCCTGGAAGCGGTCGAGGTCGCGATTAAAGCGGCGCGCAAATGGGGCACCAAGGTCAAAGGCGTGAACCCGGACCAGGTCGAGATCATCGCCTGCGAGGGCAACTTCCACGGCCGCTCCATCGCGATCCTCGCGATGTCCTCCGAAGCGCAATACCGCGACGGGTTCGGCCCGTACCCGCCGGGGTTTATGCGCGTCCCCTTCGGCGACGCGGACGCGCTCGAGCGCGCCATCACACCGCGGACGGTGGCCTTTATCGTCGAGCCCATCCAAGGCGAGGGCGGCATCATCGTCCCACCCGAGGGCTACCTCGCGCGCTGCGCCCAGATCTGCCGGCGGCACGACGTGCTGCTCATCTGCGACGAGGTGCAGACCGGGCTGGGGCGCACAGGGCGGATGCTCGCCTGCGACCACGAACAGGTCAGACCCGACGGTCTCATCCTCGGTAAGGCCCTGGGCGGGGGCCTGCTTCCCATTTCAGCCTTCTTGGCACGTCGCGACGTGATGGACGTGTTTCGTCCGGGCGACCATGGCAGCACCTTTGCCGGCAACGCACTGGCGGCGGCCGTCGCGCTGGCGGCGATCGACGTGCTGGTCGAAGAACGTCTTCCCGAGCGCGCAGCCGAACTCGGCGACTACTTCGTGCGGCAGCTGCGCGCGATCCCCACGCCGCTCGTCCGCGAAGTACGCGGAAAGGGGCTGTTGATTGGCGTCGAGCTCCAGCGGCAAACGGTGAGCGCTCGGCTGATGTGCGAGAAGCTGCTGGAACGCGGCGTCCTCACAAAGGATACCCACCATAGCGTCGTACGCTTCGCGCCTCCGCTTATGGTGTCGCGCGCGCAGATCGACGAAGCCGTGGCGGCGGTGCGCGATGCGCTGCTCGCGCTGGGCGGGGAGTTGCGCAGCGCGGCGTGAACCCCACGATGGACACCGCAGCCGGTCTTCTAGCTCAACTGGGCATCACGGAACGAAATTTCGGCGCGTGCATCGCGCCAGAGTGGCTGCCGGCAGACGAGCACTTTCCCTCCATCAACCCCACCACGGGCGAGGTGATCGGCTGGGCCGGCCGCTGTAGCCGCAGCCAGTACGCGCTGGTGCTGCGCGGCGCGGAAGAAGCCTTCCACGCCTGGCGCAGGGTCCCTGCCCCGCACCGTGGGGAGGTGGTGCGCCTGATCGTAGAGGCTCTGCGACGTCACAAATCCGTGCTTGGCAGGCTGATCTGCCTCGAGACCGGCAAGATCAAGCAGGAGGCCGATGGCGAGGTCCAGGAGATGATCGACATCGGGGACTTTGCCGTCGGGCAGTCGCGCATGCTGTACGGCCGCACCATGCACTCCGAGCGCCCGTGCCACCGCATGTACGAACAGTGGCACCCGCTCGGGATAGTGGGAGTGATCACGGCCTTCAATTTCCCAGCGGCAGTGTGGGCGTGGAACGCCTTCATCGCCGCGGTCTGCGGCGACGTAGTGGTCTGGAAACCCTCTCCGAAGGCGCCGCTCATTGCAATCGCCATCCAGCACATCGTCAACGACATCTTGCGGCAGACCGGGCACGACGGTGTGTTCTCGCTGTTCACGAGCGATGGCCCCGAGCTGGCGCAGTGGTTGGTCGAGGACACGCGGGTCCCGCTGGTGTCTTTCACCGGCTCAAGCGGGGTCGGCCGCCAAGTGGCGCAGGTGGTCGCCGCCCGCATGGGGCGATGCCTGCTGGAATGTTCGGGCAACAACGCCGTGATCGTGGACGATACGGCGAACTTGGATCTGGCTGTTCCGGCGATCGTGTTCGGAGCCGTAGGTACCGCTGGCCAGCGCTGTACGACTACCCGACGGTTGATCGTGCACGAGTCGCGCGTCGAAGAGATCGAAGCACGGCTGATCAGCGCCTACCGACAGGTGAGGATCGGCGATCCGCTGGAGCCCAGCACGTTGATGGGGCCTCTCATCGACGCACAGGCTTGCGCGCGATTCCGCGAGACGATGGCTGAGCTGGACCGTCTCGGCGGACAAGTCCTTGCCGGAGGCAGAACTTTGGACCGTCCCGGATTCTTTGTGGAGCCGACGATGGCCCGCGCGGAGAACCACTGGGCTGTGGTGCAGCGCGAGACCTTCGCGCCGGTGCTCTATGTCATGCCGTTCGGAACGGTGGAGCAGGCCGTCGCGCTCAACAACGCCGTGCCGCAGGGATTGTCCTCCGCGCTGTTCACCGACAGCCTGCAGCGTGCCGAGCAGTTCCTCTCCGTCACGGGCAGCGACTGCGGCATCGCCAACATCAACATCGGCACGTCGGGTGCTGAGGTGGGCGGGGCGTTCGGCGGCGAGAAGGAGACTGGCGGCGGAAGAGAGGCTGGGTCGGACGCTTGGAAAGGCTACATGCGCCGCCAAACCAGCACTATCAACTGGAGCCGCGAGCTCCCGCTAGCGCAAGGCATTCAGTTTCGGATTGCTTGACGACCACGTTCGGTCGATTCGAACCGACCCGTCCCAAAGGCCGCGCGGCCCGGCATGCGCGCCGCTCCCCGCCGACACGAGATCGCAAGGCCGGCGCCGCAGCCGCGCTTTCGCCTGAGTGATCAACGGGCCGGGCCAGGACCACCACCCGACCGCAGCGGCCTTAACCCACCCAGACACCTCTGCAGGGCCGGCGCTTCCGCCGTCTCTACGCCAGCTGCTGTTACCCGGCGAGCGTGGTCCCTCCATCGGGATTTGTGCACCGAGCGAACGCACGGTGGCGCTGGTCACTCCGTCAGCAAAGTGCTAGGTTAGCCGTGCGATTCGCCCGACGAGGGTATATCCGGACCAGCACAGGAAGTTCAGCCCAACTCGAACAGCATCAACGGGCAGCATCGTGCGCCCGCCTCCGACGGCAGCGCATGATGTTTCATCAGCGACTCGGAGGGACCTTCCATGACGCAAAGACTCATCGTCAACGGCCAGACCTACGAGGTCGACGTGCCGCCGGACATGCCCTTGCTTTGGGTGATCCGCGATGTCATCGGCCTCACGGGCACCAAGTTCGGTTGCGGCATAGCCGCGTGCGGCGCCTGTACCGTGCACCTCGACGGCGTCGCGGTGCGCTCCTGCGCGCTGCCGGTAAGCGCGGTGAGCGGGAAAGTCACCACCATCGAGGGCCTGAGCGCCAAGGGCGACCACCCGGTGCAGAAGGCCTGGCTCAAGAACATGGTGCCGCAGTGCGGCTACTGTCAGAGCGGGCAGATGATGCAAGCCGCGTCCCTGCTCAAGATGAATCCGAAGCCGAGCGACGAGGATATCGATGCCGCCATGGCCGGCAACATCTGCCGCTGCGGCACGTATACCCGCATTCGTACGGCCATCAAAGAAGCCGCGGGGTTGAAGTCATGATCACGATCGAGAACGTAAGCCGCAGGACGTTCCTGAAGGGTGCCGCCGCGTTGGGCGGCGGCTTCGCGCTCGGACTCATCCTAGACCCGCTCAAGCCCCATCCGTTTTACGGCAGCTTCATCGGCAGCGCGGAAGCGGCAGAAGGCGTGGCCCCGCCGGCCGGCACGCTCAGTCCCAACATCTTCGTCTCCATCGACAACACCGGGACGGTCACCATCATCGCGCACCGCTCGGAAATGGGGCAGGGCGTGCGCACCAGCCTACCCATGATCCTGGCCGATGAGCTCGAGGCGGACTGGAGCCGGGTCAAGATCGAACAGGCGGTAGGCGACAAGATCTACGGCAACCAGTACACCGACGGATCGCGCAGCGTGCGTCACAACTACGAACGCATGCGCGAGTTCGGTGCCGTGACCCGCAGCATGCTGGTCCAGGCGGCCGCGCTGCAGTGGGGCGTGCCGGTTTCCGAGTGCAAGGCCCAAAACCACAAGGTGGTGCACGTGCCCGGCGGCAAGTCGCTCGACTACGGGCAACTGGTGGATACCGCGGCCACGCTGCCCGTGCCCAGCGTCAAGCAGGTCGCGCTCAAGGACCCGAAAGACTTCCGCTACATCGGCAAGCCCATGTCCAGCGTCGACTTCCCCGACATGATGGTGGGCAAGGCCGTCTACGGCATCGACGTCAAGATGCCCGGCATGCTGTACGCGGTGGTCGAGCATTGCCCGGTAACCTACGGCAAGGTGAGGTCTTTTGACGCCAGCGAGGCTCTAAAGGTCCAGGGCGTCAGGAAGGTGGTGGAGATCCCGCAGAACCAGCCTCCGATCGTGTTCAACACCCTGGGCGGTGTCGCCGTTGTCGCGACCAACACCTGGGCCGCGAACGAAGGGCGCAAGAAACTCAAGATCGAGTGGGATTACGGCGCCAACGTCGTCTACGACTCCGACGCGTTTCGCAAGGACATGGAGGATGAGTCGGCCAAGGACAGCAAGGTCGTGCGCAAGGAGGGCGATGTCAAGGCAGCGCTCGCGGAGGCGGCCAAAGTGGTCGAAGCGGACTTCTACGTTCCCCACTTTGCCCACGCAACCATGGAGCCGCCCTCGGCAGTCGCGCTGGTGAAGGACGGCAGGTGCGAAGTGTGGTCGTCCTGCCAGGACCCGCAAGCGGCGCGCTCGACCGTGGCCGGAGCGATCGGCTTCGACGAGAAGAACGTCACCTCGCACGTTACGCTGCTCGGCGGGGCATTTGGGCGCAAGTCCAAGCCCGACTTCGCGGCCGAAGCGGCGATCCTGTCCAGGCAGCTCGGAGTTCCGGTGAAGGTGACCTGGAGTCGCGAGGACGACCTGCAGCACGCCTATTACCACACGTGCAATGCGCAGCACATCACGGCCGGTCTGGACCAGAACGGGAAAGTCATCGCCTGGCATAACCGCTCGGTGTTCCCCACCATCTGGTCGACCTTCGAAGCGCCCGATCCGCAGTACGGCCACAAGATCGAGCTCAGCTTGGGCTACCTCGACGTGCCCTACGCCATCCCCAATCTTCAGCTCGAAAACGGGAAGGCCAAGGCGCACGTGCGCATCGGCTGGCTGCGCTCGGTCAACAACATCCCGAACGCGTTCGCGCAGAACACCATGGCCAACATGCTGGCCGAGGCGGCGGGCCGCGATCCCTACGAGTTCTTGCTGGAGCTGATCGGGCCAGACCGGGTGCTCGATCTCTCCGGCGCGGACTACTGGAACTACGATCAGACCTACGAAGAATATCCGATCATGACCGGCCGGCTGAAGAACGTGCTGCGCGTGGCGGCGAAGAGCGCCGGCTACGGCAAGAAGTTGCCGGCACGCGAAGCCATCGGTCTCGCGGTGCATCGCAGCTTCACCACCTACGTGGCTACTGCGGTGCATGTCAAGGTCGACAAAGACGGGAAAGTCTCCGTACCGCGCGTCGACGTGGCATGCGATGCGGGTCGGGTGGTCAACATAGACCGGGTGAAGTCTCAGATGGAAGGCGCCTGCATCTATGGCATGACCGCCTGCGTTACCGAGATCACGGCCAAGGAAGGCCGCGTCCAGCAGACCAACTTCAGCGAGTACCAGGTGGTGCGAATGCCCGACGCGCCGCGCGAGATCCACGTGCACATCGTCGACGCCAGCAACTACCCGCCGGGAGGCGTTGGCGAGCCGGGCACGCCACCGTTTGCCCCGGCCCTGTGCAACGCCATCTTCGCTGCGACCGGCAAGCGTATCCTCGAGCTGCCGATCAACCAGGGAAAGCTGGCTGTCTAGCCCGGATATTTCATGAGGGACTCGGGGTCGGGCTGCGACACGTTACCGCTTGCGGCCGTTTGCGGGAGCAGCCCGCCGCCGCCCGTCCCCGCCCCAAAAGATACCCCCTCGCCGTGGGCCGCCGGCGCCCGAGTAGCCCGCTGGTACAAAGCCTACCCGGCTCGGATCGGGCGCATCGCTTACGCATCAGCGCATGCGTCATGTCCGGGGGCGTCTTCATGTAGAGTCGAGAAGTGGCGCGGTGGTGTAGGCATAGCATCGCTGTTGCCGGCCCTTTCGTCTGCCGGTGCCCCACTAGCCAGGCCATGCTCCGTTTCCACTTCCCGCTCATCGAACCGGACGTGCGAGTTACCGCATCCGGCTCTCGGACAAGGCATCAGGTTTGCGCCCACGGAAGGTCGCGCGTGCGGCGGTAAAGCCAAACGAGCCCAAGCTGCTCGTGCAAGTACGCGTCGGGGAAGCGTGTTGTCCCAGTATTGGCCACCTTGTGCTTCGCGCACAACCACCGGCGCAGCCGACGTGTGGTGTACGTATCGATCGCGTGATACGCCTTGCTGACTGGGCCTAGACAGAAGTAATTGGATCAGCCCACAAGCTTGCGATTAACCCGCTCCACCATCTCCTCGGCCTCCAGCCACAGAACCCGACGGTCGATGGTCTCCCGCATGGCCGCGATGATGCGCCTCATGCTCTTCTTGGACGGGCGTGTGCCCAGATA
>DATJVW010000034.1:0-7622 GCA_035501675.1 Burkholderiales bacterium | reverse complement strand
AGCCGATCAAGCTGCTGACAGATTCGATGGCGGAGATCGGAAACGGCCATTACGACTACCGCATCGCCGAGCAACGCCAGGACGAATTCGGCCAACTCTACCGTGCATTCGACAACATGGCACAGGCAATCCAGAAGACAGTGGAGCCCTCGGACTCGGACCCGGGCCGTTAACCGAGACACTGCACCCGTCGGCGGGATGCGCAGCAACCTGGCAATACCCTCGATCGGCGGGGGGGCCGTTTTCTTTTCGCTCGCTTGCGCCATCGCGGCGCTGACCGGCTGCGCTACGGCGCCGCTGGCGGAGCTCCCGGCTCCGGCGGCTCCGGCGGCCCCAGCCCCCCCGGTACCGCCTCCGGCACAACGCCCCGCAGCTCCCCTCCCGAAGGCAAGCACGGACCGGGTCGTCGCCAGGGACCAGCACTTCGTCGTCTACAAACCGCGCAGCGGCGACACGCTGCGCTCGCTGGCGCGCGACTACCTCGGCGACGCGGAGCGCTACTGGGAGATCGCCGACTTCAACGGCATACGAGCTGTCGAGCCGGAGCAGACCTTGGTGATACCGCTGCAGGCCAGCAACCCGCTGGGGGTCTTCAGCGGCGGATACCGGACCGTTCCGATCCTGGCTTACCACCGCTTCGGGCAGCAGCCGTCGAAGATGGAGGTGCCCGTCGCATCCTTCGCCGCACAGCTGGATTACCTGGCGGACAATGACTATCGCGTCGTGCGGCTGAGAGACCTCGAGGATTTCTTGGCCGGCAAGCGGGCTTTGCCCAACCGTGCCGTGGTCATCACGATGGACGACGGCTACGCCTCCACCTACAAGTACGCTTTCCCGCTCCTGAAGCAGCACGGCTTTCCGGCCACCGTGTTCGTCTACACCGACTTCATCGGCGCCAAGGACGCGCTCTCCTGGAGCCAGATGCGGGAAATGGTGGCCTCGGGCCTCATCGACATCCAGGCGCATTCGAAGACGCACGCCAACCTCGCCTATCGCCTGCCGGCAGAGGGCGACGAGCGCTACCGGGAGCGGTTGGACACCGAAGCGCGCGTGCCGCGCGAGGTGCTGGAGCGCATGTTGCCGGTGACGGTCGATGCTTTCGCTTATCCGTACGGCGATGCGAGCGAGATCCTGATCGAACGGCTGCGCAAACGGGATTATCGCTTGGCGGTAACCGTCAACCCGGGGGCAAACGCCTTCTTCGCCGACCCGCTGCTGCTTCAGCGCAGCATGGTCCTGGGGGATCAGGATCTGGAGGCGTTCAAGGCCAAGTTGCACGTGCGCCGCGACGTGGACTTGCGATGAGCAGGCGGCGCGGGGCGCGGCGCGTGATCGCGCCTTTCGGTGCCCTGATCCTGTCCTCGTGCGCGCCTGCGCCGGCACCGCAGGCGCCGAATGAACCGCCCGCTCCGTCTTCCACGCCGGCACACGTCCTTCGGCCCCGCCCAGCCTCCCCTCCACCCGAGCTTCCTCTGGAGCAACGCGAGCGTCAACGCGCAGAAAGCCTGATGCAGGAAGGCCGCTGGGCCGAGGCGGTTCCACACTGGGAGGTCCTGCACTTGCTGCACCCTGACCAGTCGGCTTACGCAAAGAAGCTGACCGAAGCGCAATCGCTCGCCAGTCACGCAGCGGCGGAGCATCTCCAGGAGGCGCAGCAAGCACGCCAAGAGGGTCAAACCGAGCGCGCCGCCTTGCTTTACCTGAAGGCGTTAAGCGCGGATCCGGCCAACGCCGAGGCGGCCCAGGCGCTGCGCGACATCGAGATGGAAAGCGCGCGCAAGGCCTACGCTGGCGCGGGCCGTGCCGGAAACGGCGAAACGGCCATGCGCGGCGGCCCGAAGCCCGCGCCGCTGCCTCCCGCGGCGGAACGTCGCGACCTCGACTCGGGGATCATGCTGCTGCACCAGGGCGATTACTCCGCCGCCGTCCAGACGCTGGAAAAGTATCTACGCAAGTATCCCCGCGATGACCTGGGCAGAAGAACGCTGCAGGACGCCTACGTTGGTCAGGCGCGGCGCCTGGCTCAGGAGGGAAAGAAGGACGAAGCCGTGGCTTACCTGGAGGCGCATGTCGCGAGGGAAAAGAGCGGCCCCGAACCAGCTCCTGCCATGCTGGCGCTGCGCAAGGAAATTGCCGAGGATTACTACCAGCAGGCCCTGCGCGCGCAGCCCACCGATCTGGGCGAAGCGATCCGTCTGTTTGAAAAGTGCCTGAAATACGACCCGGACCATGTCCAGGCCGCGCGGCGCCTGGAGCGGGCGCGCCGCATGGAGCAGAACCTGCGCGAGATCCCGAATTCCAACAGCAAGCCTTGATGGCGAGCGGCTTCCAGTCCGCTGCCGTCATTGGACCGATTTCAGATGCTCGTTCAGTTCCTCGGCCCTGCGCCGTTCGAGTCGCGCGGTCCCGTTGTTGGGGTCCAGCTCGAGGACCCTGTCCCACTCCTTGATCGTCGTGTTCAGATCCTGCCGGCGGTACGCCTCCCTCGCTTTCCGATCATGCGAGGCGACCAGCTCCGGCCTGAGCTGGTCGGCCGCAGCGCGCGCGCGCTGATCCCGGGGATCCGCTTTCGCCGCCTGCATGTAAAAGTCATAGGCCTTGTCCTTGTCTCCGTCCCTGGCCGCCTGCTGACCCTCCTGATAAAGACGCTCGCCCGACGAGGTTTTCGGTGCTGGTTCAGGGACAGGGGGCACAGCTTGGACCGCGGGTGCCGCCCCGGGGACCTGTATGACCTGGCCCAGCCGCAGGCTGCGCGGCACGCTAATGTTGTTGTAGCGCGCGAGGATGTAGAACTTGTACTGGTCCTTGAGGAACGCCTCCGCGATCTTGGACAGAGTGTCCCCCTGCCGCACGGTGTACTTGAAAGATTTCGCGCCCAACGTCGTACCCGGGTCCGCGGTGATCTGGTTCATCAAGCTTTCCGCCAGCGCGTTGTTGCGGTCCAGGGTCAGGGCCTTCTGAAGCTCGGCCTTTGCCTCGCCCTCCCTGCCTTCGTCCAACAAGTTGACCGCACGCAGCGCCAACTCCTGCGCCTGTGCCTTGTCGGCAGCGCTGGGTGTCGGCTGTGCACCCGGCTTCGGGCCTGACGGACCCGTTGTCTGCGCGCTCTGTTGCGCGGGCTTCTGGGTTGAGGAATCCGGCGTCTCGGCGGTCTGTTGCCCGGGGGCACCGGTCGGTTGTGTCGTCTGCTGGCCTGGCGGGCGAGCGGCACACGCTGCAAGCAGAAGCGCGCCGATGAGCAAAATGGCTGAGGACCGCATCCTCTGACTTCTAATGTCGTACTCGATCGCCCTTGGGGTTGGGCACACCACGACTCAAGACACGCGGCTCGACTTCGTCGAGCTATTGGAATGGTTGGCGGCAGGCGGCATCACGTCCGCATGTTCATTCTGGCCGCGATGAGCCGCATTCTAGTCTAGGATCGCGAAGCCACGCGATCGAATGTGTCTGCTCCCCCGGGAGGATCCGCCGGCTCGCGCCGTTCACATTTGTCATTGCGTTCACCATATCGGCAGACCGCCTCGGTCGCGCGCTCGACGCCGGAGGCGCGCCGCGATGATACGTCACCGAGTCTGGAAAGTCCCGTCGTGCGCTGGAGCGACGCGACCGGCGGCGATCGCCTCGAGGCGCGCCGGTGATGCGTCCGGGAGCGCATATCTACTCCACGCGATGGCCCCTGCCAACCTATCCAAAGCAATATGCGATTCGGAAGGTTGCATGCTCGTCCGATCGCGGATTCAATCGCCTTAGTCCGCCGCGACTCTCCCAGGCGATGGCTTGCAATTTGTCCGGGAAGGGTGAAAATACTTGAACACAATGGGGTAGTGTGTCGCTACGAAATCGAGGGCTCCGGTGCATGATCAGGCGAGTGAACAGCTCTGGAGGGGGGCGTTTCGCGCCGCGCACTTGGGATTCGGCTGTCCGCGCTGGATGCCGAGGTTCAATAGATGAAGGGACAGAGCCGTGAGTGTGGTCGCAGTCGAGTCCCTTCTGCAGCCGATCTCGCCCGACATGCCGTGCGGCGAAAATCTGGAGTATCGAGAAGTCCGCGACCTCGAGACGCTGGCTGCGGGCAAGCCCGAACGGCAGCAGGGGGAGAAGTTCATTCCCGCCGAAGAGCCAAGCTGGGGCGAGGTCAAGCAACAGGCGATCGACCTGTTTTCCAAGACCAAGGATCTGCGAGTTGCCGCACTGCTCGCCCAGGCGCTGGTGCGCACCGACGGGCTCCAGGGGCTGAGCGACGGGCTGGAAGTCATATCGCAGCTGCTGGGTTCGCACTGGGCCGGCGTGCATCCGCAGCCCGACGCCGCGGACGACTACACGATACGGCTGAGCGCATTGACCTTTCTTTCGGATCTGCAAAGCTTGCTGAACCCGATTCGACGCGCTGAGCTGGTCAGCACCCCGGCACATGGCCGCGTCAGCTTGCGCGACATTCAGATCGCTGCCGGCAAAACAAAAGCCGCGCAGGATGAGACCTCCCCTCCTGCTGCCGCCATCGAAGCGACCTTCCGAGAGTGCGATGTCGGACGGCTGAGAGCGGTGCTCCAGGCTGTGGAGCGGTCGCTGCAACACGCGGGCGAGATCGAAGCGCTGTGGGCAGCCAACGCGAACTCGCGTGACCTGGAGGTGAGCAGGCTGACCGGCGTGCTGCAGGAGATCCGCAAGGAGCTCCAGCCGGCGCTGGCGAGTCATCCAGACGCCATCGCGCAGGCCGCTGAGGACATTGCCGGGGCCGGCGAAGAGGGAGGCGCAGCGCGTGCGGGAGCTGCGCCGTTCGCAGGCGCGATACGCAACCGGGAGGACATCATCCGGGTACTCGACAGCGCCTGCGACTATTTGACGCGGCATGAGCCGTCGAGCCCGGTTCCGCTTCTGCTGCAACGGGCCAAGAGGCTCATGGTGAAAGACTTCCTGCAGATCATCCAGGATCTGGCCCCGGACGCTGCCGACCAGGTCGCCAAGATCGGGGGAATAGACAGCCAATCCTCGAGTTGAGATCGCATTGCACCGCTATGCCAACCTGACACAGGAGAGCAACCATGGCACAAAGCAGCCAGAAATTCATCGCGCGCAACCGGGCGCCTCGGGTACAGATCGAATACGACGTCGAGCTCTACGGCGCGGAGAAGAAGATCCAGCTCCCCTTCGTGATGGGGATCCTGGCCGACCTGTCGGGCAAGCCCGCGGAACCGCTGGCACCGGTGGCGGAACGCAAGTTCCTGGACATCGACGTGGACAATTTCGACAGCCGCATGAAGGCGCTCAAACCGCGCGTTGCATTCCAGGTACCCAACACGCTCACCGGCGAAGGCAATATCAGCCTGGACATCACGTTCGAGAGCATGGACGACTTCTCGCCGGCGGCGATCGCGCGTAAAGTGGATGCGCTCAACAAGCTGCTGGAGGCCAGGCAGCAACTGTCCAACCTGATCACCTACATGGACGGCAAGAGCGGCGCGGAGGATCTCGTGGCCAAGGTCCTGCAGGATCCGGCGCTGCTCAAATCGCTTGCGGCGAGCGAAAAGCCCGCCGACAGCGCGTCTTCATAAATCAATTCTCACGACCAGGAGAGTGACCCATGGCTGAACCCCAGAGCTCAGTTGCACAGCCGGAATCCGCAGCCCTGGAGGTAGGCGAGTTCTCCTCTTTGCTGCAGAAGGAGTTCAAGCCTAAGACCGACGAAGCGAAGGCTGCGGTCGAGCAGGCGGTCAAGACGCTCGCCGAGCAGGCCTTGTCGCAGACTCAGCTGATTGGCGCGGACGTCGTCAAATCGATATCCGCGATCATCGCCGAGCTGGACCGCAAGCTTTCCGAGCAGATCAACCTGATCCTGCACCACCCCGACTTCCAGCAGGTGGAAGGGGCATGGCGCGGACTGCACTACCTCGTCAACAATACCGAGACCGACGAGATGCTGAAGATCCGCTTCATGAACATCACCAAGACCGACCTCGGCAAGACGCTGAAGCGCTACAAAGGCACCAACTGGGACCAGAGCCCGTTGTTCAAGCGCGTTTACGAGGAGGAGTACGGCCAGTTCGGCGGCGAGCCCTTCGGCTGCCTGGTGGGCGATTATTATTTTGATCACACAGCGCCAGACGTCGAGCTGCTCGGCGAGATGAGCAAGGTCGCGGCGGCCGCCCACACGCCGTTCATTGCCGGCGCCTCCCCGCGGGGCATGCAGATGGATTCCTGGCGCGAGCTCGCCAACCCGCGCGATCTGACCAAGATCTTCACCACACCCGAGTACGCGGCGTGGCGCTCGCTGCGCGAGTCGGAGGATTCCCGCTACATCGGGCTCGCCATGCCGCGCTTCTTGTCGCGGCTGCCCTACGGACCCAAAACGAATCCCGTCGAAGAGTTCGACTTCGAAGAGGAAACCGGCGCTGCGGACCACAACAAGTACACGTGGGGCAACGCGGCCTATGCGATGGCCGTCAACATAAACCGCTCTTTCAAGCTCTATGGCTGGTGCTCCCGCATTCGCGGCATCGAATCGGGCGGCGCGGTCGAGGGGCTGCCCGTGCATACGTTCCCGACCGACGACGGCGGGGTGGACATGAAATGCCCTACCGAGATCGCCATCAGCGACCGGCGCGAGGCCGAGCTCGCGAAGAACGGGTTCATGCCGCTCATCCACCGCAAGAACTCGGACTTCGCCGCCTTCATCGGCGCCCAGTCGCTGCAGAAACCGTTCGAGTACGACGACCCGGACGCGACCGCAAACGCCAATCTATCGGCGCGGCTGCCGTATCTTTTCGCGTGCTGCCGCTTCGCGCACTACCTCAAGTGCATCGTGCGGGACAAGATCGGCTCGTTCAAGGAGCGCACCGACATGCAGGTGTGGCTGCAGAACTGGATCATGAACTACGTGGACGGCGATCCGGCGCATTCCTCGGAGTCGACCAAGGCGCAAAAGCCGCTGGCGGCCGCGGAAGTGCAGGTGGAGGAAGTCGAAGGCAATCCGGGTTATTACACCTCGAAGTTCTTCCTGCGCCCGCATTACCAGCTGGAAGGCCTGACGGTGTCGCTGCGCCTGGTGTCCAAGCTGCCGTCGGCCAAGGCCGCATAGAGCCACACGCACTACCAAGAATTCGCTTGCACGCTGGTGCAAACCATCAAGGGGAGTAGATCATGGCAACCGATATTTTCTTGAAGCTCGGCGATATCAAGGGTGAATCCCAGGACGACAAGCACAAGGACGAGATCGACGTGCTCACGTGGAGCTGGGGCGTCACCCAGCCAGGCTCGATGCACACCGGCGGCGGCGGCGGCATGGGGAAGGCAAACTTCAGCGACCTCGTCATCGTGCATCACGTGGACAAGGCACATCCCGTACTGCTCAAGTCCTGCGCCACCGCGGAGCATCTGAAGGAGGCGACGCTGACCCTGCGCAAGGCGGGCAAGACTCCGCAGGAGTTCTTCACGATCAAGATGAACGATGTGATGGTGACCAGCGTTCAGCCGGCCGGCAACGGTGGCGAGGGTGGACACACCTCGACGATCACGCTGCAGTTCTCCAAGGTGAACGTCGAGTACAAGCCGCAGAAGCCCGACGGCTCGTTGGACGCCGGGGTGCTGTTCAAGTACGACATCAAGGCGAACAAAGAGGGCTGAAC
>DATJVW010000033.1:0-19603 GCA_035501675.1 Burkholderiales bacterium | reverse complement strand
AGGGAAACCTAGTGACGTTGCTCGCGGAGGCCGCGGAATTGACAAAGGCGGCAGAGCGCCAGGCGGCGCCCGCACGGTTTCGAGCGCCCGTATGAGTCTTTTACGCACACTGGTGCTGAACGTGGTCGGGCTCACGCCCGCTCTGTTGAAGCACGCGCCGCACCTCGGGCGGCTTGCGCGCAGCGGCGGAATGCGTCCGCTTGCCACCGTGACGCCCGCGGTCACGACCACCGCTCAGTCCACCTTCGTCACCGGTGCTCTGCCGCGCGATCACGGCATCGTCGCCAACGGCTGGTACTTCCGCGATTTGGCCGAGGTATGGCTGTGGCGCCAATCGAACCGCCTGGTCGAAGGCGAGAGGCTGTGGGAAGCCGCGCGCCGGCGCGACCCCGCGTTCACCTGTGCGAAACTGTTCTGGTGGTACAACATGTATTCGTCCGCGGACATCGCGGTCACGCCGCGGCCCATGTACCCCGCCGACGGGCGCAAGCTTCCGGACATCTACACCAGCCCTCCCGAGTTGCGCGACGACCTGCAGAAGCGGCTGGGCCAGTTCCCGCTGTTCCGCTTCTGGGGACCGGGCGCGGACATCGTCTCCAGCCAGTGGATCGGCCGCTGCGCGCTGGATGTCTTCGAGCGCTCCGGGCCGACGTTGACATTGGTATATCTGCCGCACCTCGACTACAACCTGCAGCGGTTGGGCCCGCATGATCCGCGCATCGCGCAGGACGTGGCCGCGGTCGACCAGATCTGCGGTGAGCTGATCCAGAGCGCGGAGCGTGCGGGCGCACGCGTGATCGCGTTGTCCGAATACGGCATCACGCCTGTGTCCAACCCCGTGCACATCAACCGCGCGTTGCGCCAGGCCGGGTTGATCCGCGTGCGAGAGGAGCTTGGCCGCGAGCTGCTGGACGCGGGCGCATCCCGCGCGTTCGCGGTGGCCGATCATCAGATTGCGCATGTCTACGTGTCGGAACCTGAACGGGTCCGCGAGGTCAAAACGCTGCTGGAGTCGCTGCCGGGCGTGGAACTAGTGCTGGACGAGACCGGCAAGCGAGAATGCGGGCTGGACCACCCGCGCTCGGGCGAGCTTGTGGCCATCGCCCGCGCTGACAGCTGGTTCACCTACTACTATTTCCTCGATGACGACCGCGCGCCCGACTTCGCGCGCACAGTCGATATCCATCGTAAGCCGGGTTACGACCCGGTCGAGCTTTTCATCGACCCGCGCCTGCGCCTGCCCAAGGTGCGGATCGCCCGGCGGCTGGCGCAAAAGATATTGGGGTTCCGCTACATGATGGACGTGATCTCGCTGGACGCGCGCCTGGTGAAAGGTTCGCACGGCCGTCCCACGGACGATCCGGAGCTCGGGCCTGTGTTCATCAGCTCGGCGCCCGAGCTGCTGTCCGAAGGGCCGGTCGCCGCGACCAGCGTGAAGGACCTGATCCTCGATCACGTGTTCGCGGCTTCGGCGCAGCCAGTGAGGAGGGCGGCATGACGCCGCTTGAGCTGCTTACGCGCTGGCTTGCCCGCCAGCTGCCGGCCGACGCGGCGGCGTGGCTGCAGAAGTCTTCCGCGCAGACCCGGTCCTCTGGGAAGGACGCCGATCTCTACTTCGCCGTGAGCCTGGTCGCGCGCAAGCTGGGCAAAGCTGACTTGGTATTGAGCGATGCCGACCTGCGCGACGCGAACGCGAGCCGCACAGGCTGGGATCCGCGCGACTGGAGCGCAGACCAGGCCGCCCGCGTGCTGCTCGTCCTGGCTTTGGAACAAGACCCGCAGCGTCTCGCGCGGGCGCTCGACCAACTGTGCAACAGCGCCGATGTGAGCGAGCTGGTGGCGTTCTATCGTGGCCTGCCCCTGTACCCGGAGCAGCCGCGCTATCTGGCGCGGGCCACCGAAGGGCTGCGCACTAACATTAAGGGCGTCTTCGAGGCAATTGCTCTGCGCAACCCCTATCCGAGCGAGCAATTCCCGCAAGCAGCCTGGAACCAGATGGTGCTCAAGGCGCTGTTCGTGGGCAGTGCGTTGTGGCCGATCGTGGGGCTGGATCGACGCGCCAATGCCGAGCTGGCGCGCATGCTGTGCGACTACGCCCACGAGCGCTGGTCCGCCGGGCGACCGGTGAGCCCCGAGCTGTGGCGGTGTGTGGGTCCTCATGCCAGCGGCACGATGCTCAAGGACCTCGAGCGGGTGCTGAAGGAAGGGACGGATCCGGAACGCAGAGCGGCGGCACTGGCCCTGCGCGCCTCGCCCGACCCGGCTGCAGCACCGATGCTGCAGCGCGATGCGGCGCTCGCCAAGGCCGTGGCAGGCGGCGAACTGACCTGGGAGCGGGTGGTAGCCGCCGCTTGAATGACAAAATAGAACGTTCGCATGGAGGCAACCATGAAATTCATCGACCCGCACATTCACATGAGCGCGCGCACCACCGATGACTACGAGCGGATGGCCGCAGCGGGGATCGTCGCGCTCATCGAGCCTGCGTTCTGGCTCGGCCAGCCGCGCACCAATGCAGGCAGCTATATGGACTACTTGTCCAGCCTGGTCGGATGGGAGCGCTTTCGCGCCGCCCAGTTCGGCATCCACCACTACTGCGCCATCGGACTCAACGCCAAGGAGGCGAACAACGTTGCGCTCGCCGAAGAGGTGATGGCGCTGCTGCCGCGATATCTGCTCAAAGAGGGCGTGGTGGCGCTCGGCGAGATCGGGTTCGACGACCAGACCGCAGCCGAGGAAAAGTACTACCGAGCGCAGCTCGACATGGCCAAGGAGCTGGACATGGTGGTGATGGTGCATACCCCGCACCGGGACAAGAAGACCGGGACCATCCGAAGCATGCAGATCGCCGTGGAGCAGGGCTTGGCGCCCGGACGCGTCATCATCGACCACAACAACGAAGAGACGGTCGAGGACGTGCTCGACCGCGGCTTTTGGGCCGCGTTCACGCTCTATCCACACACCAAGATGGGCAACGAGCGCATGGTCGAGATCGCGCGCCGCTACGGTTCCGAGCGCATCATCATCGACTCGAGCTCCGACTGGGGCGTGTCCGACCCGTTGGCGGTGCCCAAGACCGCGCGGTTGATGCTCGAGCGCGGGATTGCAGCACAAGACGTCGAGAAGATCTCTTACCGCAATGCGCTTGCCGCTTACGGCCAGACCGGCCAGATGGCCGAGAAGCACTGGCTCGATCCCGCCGCTATCGACCAGCGTACTTTGTTCGAAGGCAACTCGGTGCTGCGCGGGCAGCAGCCGCGCATCGACGAGCTGCAGCAGATCCCCGAGCGGATCAAGGACCTGGTGTTCAAGTAACGCCCTCATCCCCTTCTCCCGAAGGGAAAAGGGAGAGAAGTCCCCTTTCCCTCCGGGAGAGGGGTTGGGGTGAGGGAAATGCACCGGCGCACAATCCGGGCAAACCATGAAACCTACAACGACGACCTCCTCGCAGATCATCGAGCCTGGCCCCTCTAGCGCGGTCTATCACCAGCGCTTCGCGGTCCAGTACGACTATCCGGTGCACTTCACCCACGACCTGTTCTCGCGTGACAACCCGGTATTCGTCGACGCGCTCTCGCGCAAAGAGCCCAACAAGCGACACCGCTTCCTGGCCTTCATCGACGCCGACGTGGCGGCGAGCTGGCCGGCCCTGGCCCACGACATCTGCGCCTACGCGGAGCACCACGGCGAGCGGCTGCAGCTTCTGGCTCACCCCGAAACCATCGTCGGTGGCGAGCAGGTCAAGCACGACCCGGATCTGGTCACCCGTCTTCAGCGCCGGCTGCTCGATCTGGGCGTGGACCGCCACGCCTACGTGGTGGCCATCGGCGGGGGCGCCTTCCTGGACATGGCCGGCTTCGTGGCCGCCACCGTGCATCGGGGTGTGCGCCACGTGCGCGTGCCTACCACCGTGCTCTCCCAGAACGACTCGGGCGTGGGGGTCAAGAACGGCATCAGCAGCTTTGGGGTGAAGAATTTCGTGGGCAGCTTCGCACCGCCGTTTGCCGTGCTCAACGATGCGAACTTCCTGCGCACGCTGCACCCGCGCGACCGCATCGCCGGGATAGCGGAGGCGGTGAAGGTATCCTTGATCCGCGACGCGGTATTCTTCGAATGGCTGGAGAGTCAGGTCGAGGCCCTGCATGCCTGCGTACCCGAGGCCATGGCGCGCATGATCCGCCGCTGCGCCGAGCTGCACATGCGTCAGATCGCGCACGGCGGGGACCCGTTCGAGACCGGCAGCGCGCGTCCGCTCGACTACGGCCACTGGTCGGCGCACAAGCTCGAAGCGCTCACCGCCCACGAGCTGCGCCACGGTGAGGCGGTCGCGATCGGCATTGCGCTAGACAGCCGCTACTCGGTGCAGATCGGCATGCTCGCGCCCGGACAGGAGGAGCGCGTCTTCGCGATGCTCAAGAGACTGGGCTTCTACCTCTGGCATCCGGCGCTGGAGCGGCGCGATCCCGAGGGGCGCTGGGTGGTTTTGGAAGGGCTGCGAGAGTTTCGCGAGCATCTGGGTGGAGAGCTGACCATCACGCTTCTGCGTGAGATCGGTCGCGGAGAGGAGGTGCACGTCATGGACGAGGCCGAGATCCTGCGCGCCATCGCCTGGCTGCGCCACCGGGAGGCGGCGCAGTGATTGTGGGTCGGGAGTCCTGCCACCTCACCTACTGCACCAATATCCACCCTGGCGAGACCTGGGCGGAGGTGCGGAGCAACCTGGAGCAGCATCTGCCTCCGGTGCGCGCGCGGCTCGGCCCGGACACGCGCTTCGGCATCGGATTGCGCCTCTCCGCCGAAGCGGCGCAGGCGCTTGCGCGGCCCGCAGCGCTGGCCGAGTTCAAGGACTTCCTCGCGCGCGGACGCTTCTACGTGTTCACCCTCAATGCGTTTCCGTACGGCACGTTCCACGGCAAGCGCGTGAAAGAGGACGTGTATCTGCCCGACTGGCAGGACGTCAAACGCCTCGAATATACGGACCTCATGGCGGACTTGCTGGCGGAGCTGCTGCCGCCCGACGCGGGTCTGACCGGGAGCGTGAGCAGCGTACCGGGTGCCTTCAAGGACAACGCACGCACTCCCGAGGCGGTAGCACGTATCACGGATCTCATGATCCAGCACGCCGCGCATCTGGTGCAGCTGAAGAAGCGCAGCGGCAGGCACATCGCCCTGGCGCTGGAGCCGGAGCCATGCTGCTTCCTGGAAACGATCGACGAGACCGTCGCCTTCTTCCGCGACCACCTGTTTGCGGACGCCGCGGTTCGCAGGCTTTCCGAGCTCGTGAACATCGATCGCGCTCGAGCGCGGCAGGCGCTGCGGGACCACCTCGGCGTGTGTCTGGACCTGTGCCACGCGGCGGTCGAGTTCGAAGATCCGCACGCGTGCGTAGCGCAACTCACGGATGCGGGAATCGGCATCTACAAGATGCAGATCACCGCTGGACTTCGGCTGCCCGAGCTATCCGCCCCGGCGCTGGCGAGCGTGCGCCAATTCGACGACCCGGTGTACTTGCATCAGGTGGTAGAGGCGGGTCCGGAGGGTCTTACACGCTACGTGGACCTACCCGATGCGCTGCGCGCCGCCGAGGGACGCGCCCTGGAGGGCCGCGAGTGGCGGGTGCACTGCCATGTGCCCGTGTTCGTGGACGACCTGGGGCCTTTCTCGTCTACGCAGGCGTTCATCCGCGATGTGCTGCGCCTGCACCGCCGGCAGCCCATCTCCACCCATCTGGAGGTGGAGACGTACACCTGGAGCGTGTTGCCGCCTCAGCTGCGTGCGGAGGGCATGGACTACGCCATCGCGCGCGAGCTGGCCTGGGTGCGCGACGAGCTGACGCAATGAGCCTGGCCCCGGCGCTGTCGGTTGCGCTGCGGCTGGGACGCATATCGAACCTGCCCACGGTTTGGACCAACACGCTGGTGGGCGTGGCGCTCGCGGGCGGCTCGGCTCTCGACGCCCGCGTGCCCGTGCTGCTGGTCGCCGCTTCGCTGTTCTATGTCGGCGGGATGTTTCTCAACGATGCCTTCGATCGCGAGTTCGATGCACGCTCGCGCCCCGATCGCCCGATCCCGGCCGGCCAAGTGACTCCGGGCACGGTGTTCGGCGCCGGCTTCGCGATGCTCGCAGCCGGCGTGCTGCTCCTGGTTGTGGCCGGTTATGCGTTTGCGGATGGAACGCAGTGGCGAGCGCCCGTCTGCGGCCTGCTGCTGGCCGGCGCGATCGTCCTGTACGACGCGCATCACAAGGACAACCCGCTGAGCCCGGTGCTGATGGGCGTGTGCCGCGTGCTGGTCTACTTTTCCGCCGCGCTGGCGATCTCGGCCGTGTTGCAGCCTGCGCTGCTGCTCGCCGCTGTCGTGCTCCTGTGCTATCTCATCGGGCTCACCTACACCGCCAAGCGCGAGCACCTCAACGAACTGGGAAGCGTATGGCCGCTGGCCGCTCTCGCCGTTCCTCTGATCTATGGCGTCGTCATGGCACTTCGGTCACCGCCTGCATGGCCGTTCCTGCTGCTGCTTGGGGGCTGGGTGTTGTACGCGTTGTGGCTGCTGCGCCGCCGAGGGCCGGGTGACGTGCCGCGTGCGGTGGTCAGCCTGATCGCCGGAATCTCGCTGGTGGATGCCGTGATCCTGTGCGGCGCAGGCGCCGTGGAGCTGTCGATCGTCGCGGTGGCGGCGTTCCTGCTCACCATGGCGTCGCAGCGGGTGGTGTCGGGGACCTAGTGCGCCCTGCTCACCATGGCGTCGCAGCGGGTGGTGTCGGGGACGTAACGCGTCCTGCTCACCATGGCGTCGCAGCGGGTGGTGTCGGGCACGTAGAGTCCCGCTCACATTCCCCGGAATGCCAGCCCGGTGTCCGTGTGCTGGCGCTTCAAGATTGCGGCGTAGGCGCGCTGGGCAGCGGCGTTCAGCAGATCCGCAGGACGCAGCCTGAAGGTGCTCGGATCGTTGTAGTCCAGGTAGGCGAAGAAGTAGCGCGACCAGTAGGGCGCGACCAGCTCGATGCCTTTCTCGCGCGCGGCGATGCCTGCGACCTGCAGGAACTTGCGGTCGAGCGGCGCCCAAAAGCCGAACACGTCGCGGGCGGTCACGTTCGGGTCTGCCACGGGATCGAAGCGCTCCTCGGGCCCGGCCTTGTACAGCCACAGCTCGCTTGCGATGATGCGCTTGCTTCCGTCGATCGCGCGGATGCGGTCGGGCCAGGCGAGCAGCCGCTCCAGGTTGCTCTGCCCTGCGGTGGCGAGCGGATACAGGTGCAAGTCGATGTAGCTCAGGCCCTTGATTCCGGCAAACGCCTGGACGTAGTCGAAATCGTCCCACAGGCCCGAGCCCGCGCCCAGCAGCGTCGGGAAGGAGCCGAGCTCACCCGACAGCGCGTCCACGCTGCGCTGCACGTAGGAGCGCCAGTCGCTCACCGTCAGCTTCAGCCCGGCGGTCTGGCCGCGCGGATCCGAGACCAGAGTGAGATAGTCCGGATTCATCCCCAGCAGGATCGCCTTGAGCTCCGCGAAGCGCTCGGCTACGAAGCGCTGCTTGGTGAGCTTGCCATAATAGGGGCGCACGTCGACCGACGCGTAGGCCGGCAGCAATGAGTTGTGCTCCACCACCACTTTCATCCCGCGGACGTGTATCGCATTCGCCAGATTCGCGTAATACTCGATGAACGGCAGCGGGTCGCGGAACGCTGGTGTGAGCAGCGGATAACAGACTTGCAGGACTATTCCCTCTGCGCCCAGCTCCTGGAGCGCGTCCAGCTCGCGCAGCGTGGCCTCCCGCTGCGCCTCGCTGAGAATGAACTCGCCGCGCTGGCAGTCGACGCTGAGCAGGGATGCCGCCCGGATAGCAGCCTTGCCCGAGGCGCGCGCCGGCAGCCGCCTGTGAAATTCGCTGAGCTGTGCGTCCAGCTCGCGATACAGCTTCTCGTATTTCTTGGGCGGGTTCTGGGCGAAACCCGACTGGGTCCAGCCGAGGCAGGTCAGCGCAAGCAACAGGCCGAAAGCAGATACTCTTGCGGCGGATTTCATCGACGCGCGCTTCAACCGCCCTGCAGGTCCCCGAGCGGCACCCACTTCTTGCCGTCGAAGCGCATGAGATGGATCTGCCTGATCAGCCGGTAGTCCGTCGGGCTGTTGCTGAGCTTGATGCCGGGCAAGTACAAGGGTGACTCGAAGTTCTTCAGGTTGGTCGCCTGGCGCATGACGTTCTCGCGCGTGAGATCGTCACCGCACTGCGCGAGGATATGCGCCATCACCTGCGCTGTGAGATAGCCCCACACGTTGAGCTGGTCGGTGACGTCGCCTTCGGGATAGTACTTCTTCATCCAAGCGAGCCATTCCTGGAACGCGGGATCGGTCTTCCAGCGCGGGTCGGCCGGATCCTTTACGAACCCCGCAGTGATTAGGCCCACGGCCTTCTCCGGGCCGGCCGGCGTGAGCACCGCGCCGACGGAACTGGCCGGGAAGGCCACAAACTGCAGCGGCTTCCAGCCGATGTCATAGACTTTGCGGATCGACTGGGCGCCGAACTTCGGCGTGACGAAGTTGAAGAAGGTGTCCGCGCCCGATGCCTGCAGGCTCACGATCTGCGAATCGATGGTGGGGTCGGTCACCTCATAGCTGGCGGTCGCGACGATCATCTGGTCCGCCTTCGTCCCCAGCGCGTCGCGCAGGCCCTTCAGCAGGTCCTTCCCGTAGTCGTCGTTCTGGTACAGCGCGGCCACCTTGGCGTTGGGCCGCTTCTCCAGCAGGTACCTGGCGTAGAACTGCGTCTCGGTCTGAGAGTTCGGGGGCCAGGCCATGGTCCAGGGGAAATTGGCCGGGTCGTTCCATTTGTTCGCGCTGCTGTGGAGCAGGATCTGCGGCACCTGTTTCGCGTTCAGGTACTTGTGGATCGCGGTGTTGGGCGGCGTACCCAGCGGGCTGAAGATGGCGAGCACCGCTTCCTGCTCCACCAGCTTGCGCACCTGCTCCACCGTCTTCGGAGGGCTGTATCCGTCGTCCAGGCTGATCAACCGGATCTTGCGGCCGTTGACGCCGCCGTGCTGGTTGATCATCTCGAAGTAAGCGAGCTCGGACTTGCCGATCGTGCTGTACGCCGAGGCCGGCCCGCTGTAGGGCATGGTCTGGCCCAATGTGATTTCGGTGTCCGTGACCCCCGGTCCGTATTTCTTGTCGGCGCTCAGGGCGTGTCCGCAGATTGCCGTCGCGGCGAGAACCAGCAGGGTCAGCTTCGCGTGTCTCATCTGAATTCTCCTCTGAGTCTTCCATCAGGCGCCGGGGATCAGTCCAAGCGTACCGGCAGATGCCGGAACCCGCGAAATCGCACCCGCTGGTCCCTCTGCGGTGCGCCCGCCAGGTCCAGCTTCGGGAATCGATCCAGCATCCGCCCGATGGCGACGCGTGCCTCGAGCCGCGCGACGTTCATTCCCGCACAGGCGTGATCGCCGTGTCCGAACGCGATATGACGGTTGGGCTTTCGGCCCACGTTCAAGCGATCCGGTTCGGGAAACTGCGCTGCATCGCGATTTGCGGCCCCGACTCCGAGCGTGATGAAGGTGCCCGCCGGTAGAGTGCGGCCGCCGATCTCGGTTTGCGCCGTGGTAACGCGGTTGTTGAGCTGCACCGGGCTTTCGAAGCGCAACAGCTCTTCCACCGCGCTCGGCATCAAGCCGGGCTCCGCGCGCAAGCGCTCGAATTCGCCGCGATGCACGAGCAGGGCGTGGATGCCGTTGCCGATGAGGTTTGTCGTGGTCTCATGCCCCGCATTGAGCAGGAAGATGCAGTTGTGCAGCAGCTCGGTTTCGGTCAGCCGCTCGCCCTCGATCTCGCCCTGGATCAGGCGCGTCAGCACATCGCTCTCGGGGTCGCCCGGCCGTTTGCGACGCTCGATCACCAAACCCTTCAGATAGTCCAGGAAATCAATCACGGCCCGGTTGCCGCGCTCGAGCACCTCGGGCGCGGGCGCCGGTTCGAGGGCCGAGAGTATGGCGAGCGACCAGCCGCGCAGCGGACCGCGTTCCCGGCGCGGCACCTCGAGCAGGTTGCCGATGACCTCGACCGGGATTTGCGCCGCGAAATCGTCGATCAGGTCGAACTCTCGCCGGGCTGCAATCGTATCGAGTAGCCGGTCGACCAGCGCCGCGACGTCCGCTTCCATGCGCGCGATCGCGCGCTGGTTGAGCGCGCCCATGATCAAGCGGCGCACGCGCGTGTGCAGGGGCGGGTCGTTGAACACCAAGCTGGTGGTGTGGTGCTCGTAGAGCGGGCCGTCGCCGAACTTGGGTCCGAACTCGGCCCTCTTGTCGGAGCTGGCGCGCGGGTCGCGATAAACGCCGACCACGTCCTCGTAGCGCGTCAGCAACAACGCGCCGCCTTCGAGCGCGTGTACCGGATCGTGCGTGCGCAGCAGGGCGTAGTATCGATAAGGGTCGTCGATGAAGTCGGCCGGGACGCGCGTCAAGCGGAAAGCGCGCGCGAGCCGCTGCTCCTCGTTCAAAGCCGCATCGCCCATTTCCACTCCTGCCGAGACTTCTCCGTAGACGACGATCGACGAATGTCATTCCGGCCAAGCGCAGCGCGAGCCGGAACCGTCAGTCAACAGCCCCAGGTCCCGGCCTGCGGCGGGATGACGAAAACCCTCAGGCCGTTCATCAATCACCGGTGGATAGCGTTCACGGATACGCGAACGGCACGGAGTACGGCCGGCCGAATGGCCGCCCGGCGCGCACGGTCTGCACGGGCTTGAGCCAGCGGTTGCCCTCGCGCGTGTTCTTCCGCGTATCCACGAAGGTGACCGGCGCGTCCACCAGCTCCAGGATCGAGACATCCGCCGGCGCGCCGACCTGCAACGTGCCGAGCTTGTCTACGCGCCCGATGACCCGTGCCGGATTGATCGTCGCCATGGCCACCACGTCTTCCAAACCGAATCCCAGATTGAGAAACTTGCTCATCACCCACGGCATGTACGGCATGCCTGGCGTATTGCCGCTGACGGCATGGATATCGCTGCTGATGGTGTCGGGCGTCAGACCTTGCGCGATGGCGGGCTCCGCCACCGTGTAGTCGAAGCTTCCGCCGCCGTGGCCGACGTCGATGATGACGCCGCGCTTCTTGGCGGCGAGCGCAGCAGGCAGGAGCCTGCCGTCCTGAACCGTGTTGTTGCCGACGCCGCTGTAGGCGTGCGTGAGAATGTCGCCCGGCCGCAGCAGCTCGAGCAGGTCGGTCAGATCTCCCGGCGCATCTCCGATGTGGCACATCACACGTGCGCCTCCACCCGCGCGTTCCGCCGCCGCAAGCGCGCGCTTCAGCGGCTCCAGCCCATTGGCGCCCACGATGCTCTTCGTCATGCGCACCTTCACACCGAGTGCGACGTCGGCGTTCTCAGCCACCGTCCTGGCCGCGGCCTCGACATCCAGGTAGTCGAGGTTGAGCTCCTCGCCGACGGGGAAGCCGGCCAGGCCGATGTTGGAGATATGCACGAAGGCGAAGATGCGCAGCCGCGACTGGGCAATGATGTAGTGCTTGAAGGCGGAGAAATTGTTGGCGCCCGCGTCGCCCGCCGAGACGTAAGTGGTGGTCGCGGTGTACGGCACCAACTCGTCGGCCGGAAGCCCCAGCGCCGAAGCCTGCGGGTAGACATGCGCGTGCAGATCGATGAGCCCCGGCAGCACCAGCTTGCCCGAAGCGTCAATCGACTGCGCAGTGCGATCGGGTGCGATGCTCGCTTCGAGCGCGGCGACCCGCCCCCAGCGGATAGCCACGTCCCGCTGCGCACGCAGTCCTGCGCTGGGATCGATGACCTCCCCGCCGCGGATGACGAGGTCGAAGCGATCGTCGGCGCGCGCAACCCGGGCCAGCATCTCTGCGGGCCAGATGCAAGCGGCCGCCACGGCGCCGGATCTGCGCAGGAACGCACGCCGTGCGGAGCTGTTCATCGGCCTGTCCCGGGTCTTGGAAGTGACTGGCGCGAGGATGATGCCCATACGCCCACGCTCCCCCCGAGCGGGGGAAAGAGGGGGCGCCTGGATGATGCCCCGGAAACGACAGCGCGCGGTGCTCTCAGGCTTCGTACTTGAACGACAGCAGCACCCTTGTGCGGTAGGCGACGACCTTTCCGCCGTCGACCTTCATGTCCATCTTCACCACCTCGGCGATGCGCAGATCGCGCAGTGAACCCGCAGCAGTCTCAACCGCATGCATGGCCGCATCCTCCCAGGACTTGTTGCTGGTTCCGATGACTTCGATGACCCTGTAGACGGGATCTTTCGCGCTTTTCTTGGCCATGAGGTTCTCCTTGGGATGGTCCTGGTCGGGGATCGAGCTTCGGCGCGTGCCGCTCCCATCGTACCCCGGCGGCGGTCCCGAATCCACCGCGGCGCGCCCGAGCGTTTGTCGCATATAATTCGGCTGCATCTTGCCCCCAATCGACTTTTGCGGAGGGAATCCATGAACGCCAGGTTTCAGCTCCTCTTGCTCTTGGGTCTGGGTGTCGCCGTCCAAGGCTGCAACTTGAAGTCCGAGACGGTCCGCTTCGCGCCGGAACTCCACGTTAAGCAGGCCGACATCGGGCAGGGGAAAGCCATCGGATTGGAAGTGGCCGACGTGCGGGCCGACAAGAAGGTGGGGATCGTCGGCGACCCGAATATCAAGTCCATTACCGTATCGGCGGAGGACGCCTCCCCGTCGGCCGTGTACGCGCAAACCGCCGAGGCGCTCACCAAGCTGGGCTTCAAAGTCGAGCCGGCGTCGGATGCAGCCGAGCGGTCGCTCCGGGTAGAGGTTCGCGAGCTTCAATACGAGTCGCTCAAACGCCCCTTTACCTATGACGCCAAGGCCGAGGTACTGGTCGGCGCGATTGCCAAGAACGGCGATGCTCGCTACGAACGGACCTATCAGACGGAGGAGACGGGCACATACGGATCCCCTCCGGGCCAAAGCGCGATCTCCAAGACCATCAATAGTCTGCTGTCCACAGCGATCGACGACGTGCTGGCTGACAAACACCTCATGGGAATCCTCGCCAATTAAGGCGGCGCGTCTCCCCTCCTTTCGAAGCCTTTCGAAGGAGGGGTGGCGCTAAGGCCCCGGGGTGGTTGGGCAGCCTCACGCCATCAAGTCGAAGTCCCCGCCTAGCACCTGGTCGAGTCGGCCGGTGCGCCAGCCCGAAATGCTGTCACGCACCAACGGCGAGGGCTGCTCGCGATAACGGCGGACGATGTTGCTCCCGGCCGCGCCGGCACTCGCCACGCAGGCGCGCGCGTAGTCGGCCTCGGCCTGGGGCGCCGCGCGTGGCTTGAAGGGTTGCGGCGCAACGCGCACGCGGGCCGACTGCCGGAGGAAGGAGCTGTCGGTATCGGGCGTCTCGAATACGTGCAGGCCCGATTCGCGCCGCAGGATGGCGTGCGCGCCCAGCCCGCCGAAGCCCATCAGGATTGCGATCGGCCCGCTTTTCTGCACTGCGTCCGTCAGCATCTGCGACCGCATCTGCCGCTTGTGCCCCCAGCGTTCGTACATTTGCGCGAGCCGCCGCGGCCACGCGTTCGCGTCCCCGTTCGGCGCTTCGCCTCCCAGCGCCTCGACCAGCAAGAACGCGTCCGACGCAGCGCCGGCGTCCAGGTCCTCGAGCGCGGCGTTGAGCAGATAAAGCTGCTGCGCCAGCGCGCACACGAGCGTCCGGGGTGCACCGCTCTTCGCTCCTGCGCGCGACGACAGCCGGCCGGAGAGAGAGCGCGCGCCGCGCGCTCCGCCCTCGATGCGATCCGCCAGCTCGATATGCGCCAGCACCTCGAAGCGCTCGTCGCTGTTCCAGAACTCCGCGCGGCTCATCTGCTTCAACCACTGCTGCTTGCGCTCGACCCACGGCTCGCTTTCCAGCCGGGCGGTGAGGCCGGCGAGGCGCTGTTGCAGGAACTGCCGCTCGTCGTCTCGGCCGGACGCGGCCAGCACCAGGGGCGGCAAGGAGAGATCCGTCGGCGGCGCGGCCGGCTCGGCCGTCGCGGCGGGCTCCGCGTCGGGATCGACGAACTCCACTTGGATGGCGCCGCCGTCGCTGCGCACGAACAGGAACTGGTCTCCTTGCGGAAAGCGATGCTCGACGATGGTCATCGCGATAGGCGCCAGCAGATGCTGCTCGATGGCCCGTCGCAGGGGCCGCGCGCCCATGTCCGGGGTGAAGCCCTTGTCGAGGAGAAACTCGAGCGCCGACTCCTCCCATTCGACCGCCCATTCCCGGTTGCGGAAGCCGCGTCGCTGCAGCACGTTGCGCAGCTCCTTCTTTAGAATCTCGCGCATGACCAAGCGGCTCAAGGGGCGGAACACCACCACGCGGTCGATGCGGTTGACGAACTCCGGCCGGAAGGTGTCGCCGATGACGCGCAGGATCTGCTGCTCGGAGAACTCGCCGCCCGGGGGGTTGAAGCCGAGGCTGACGGCACGGTGCTGAGTGGCGCCCAGGTTGGAAGTGAGCACGATGATGCTGTAGCGGAAGTCGGCCACGTTGCCTTGTGCATCGGTCAGGCGCCCATCGTCGAAAACCTGCAGAAAAAGGTCCCAGACGCGCGGGTTCGCCTTCTCGAACTCGTCCAGCAGCACCACCGAGAAGGGCTGCTTGCAGATGCGGCTGACGAGCGAGTCCACCTCGCGATTTTCGCTGCTGTCGCCGACGATGCGCGCCACCGAGGACGGCTCCTGGAACTCGCTCATGTCGAGCCGGATCATGCGGTCCTGCGACCCGAACATGAACTCGGCCAGCGTCTTCGCGACCTCCGTCTTCCCGGTGCCCGTAGGGCCGGCGAACAGGAACACGCCGATCGGACGGTGTGGATCCGTGAGCCCCGCCTTGAGCATGGCGACTCTGTCCACCAGGCAGTTCACCGCCTCGGGCTGACCCATCACGCGCTCCTGGAAGAACTCGCGCAAGCTCGCCGCGTCGAGGCCTTCGCGCTCGTCCAGCACGCCGCGCGGCAGCCCCGTGAGCTGCGACAGCGTCAGCAACAGATCGTCGCGGCCCAGCGCGATGGTTTCACCCTCAACCGCGGCCAGCCGCGACTTCGTTGCTCGCAGCAGCTGAATCACGTTGCCGGGCTGCGCCTGCGTGTTCAGATAGTGCCGCGCCAATTCGAGCGCCTCGCGCAGCACGCCCGGCGCGACCGAAACGCGGGCGGGCGCGAAATCCCGCTCAGCCAGCTGCTGCACCAGATCCAGAGTCTCACCCGGCTCCAGCGGCTCCAGCTTCATCTGCTTGAAGGCCAGGCGCACGCGCGGGCGCTCCTGCAGGAGCTTTTGCAGCGCGGCCGGCTGCATCTCACCCACCACGCAGATGCGGCCCGCCTCGATCGCCGGCAGGAACAGATCCAGCGCACCATTCGGGCTGAAGCGATGACGCCCGGCGTAATACAGCTCGTGGAACTCGGGCACGTACCAGAGTACCCGCCGCGCCGCCGCCAGGTTGTCCTGCATCAGCTTGACGCGTGCCTCCAGTTCTCCGACGTGCATCTGCCCCGACAGCACATCGGCCGCTGACGCTTCGAACACGGTCCAGCCGCGCTCTATCAGCCGGGCCGCGAGCAGGCGCAACAGCGCGGTCTTCCCCGTTCCCGATTCACCGATGATGAGGAAGGATTGCGGCGGGTCGCGCTGCAGCGCCTGCAGGCACATCCTTACCGCCCCGGCCAGCAGCTCGTGCTCCACGACCACGGGCCCGAGTTGGCTTTCGTCCCAGATCCTGCCGAGCGACTGTAGGTATTTGGCGTCGACGCGAGTCCGGCGCCACTGCGCAAAGGCTTCGCGCAGCGACGCCGCGCTGGACGTCGTCAGGACATCGAGCAGGGCTTGGATGCTTTCGACCTCCGGCTCGTCGCCAGCGTCCAGCGCCTCGCGCAACTGCGGCTGCTCGCCCTTCGCGAGCCGCGCGTCGATGAAGTCGCCGAGCATCTTGGGAAAGAGCGGATTGCGTGCCCACCACTGGCGCGCCTGGGCCAGCACCCGGCCGATGACGGGACGGTCGGCATGCGCTTGGAGGAAGCGCAGCATAAAGAACCCCGTCCAGACGTTGGCGAAGTGCAAATGCCCCGCGACGCGCGCGGTGGCAGAAGCGCTGTCGCTGCGCCGGGCCAGGGCCTCGGCGCCGAGCGCAGCGAGCTGCTCGTTGGCCCCGACGCAATAGGTCACCACCTGCTCGAGCGGCACGGCGGCGTCCGCGAGTTGCGCGACGCCTCGCGCGAAGTCCGGATTGACGAGCAGGTCGCCGGGGTGCGAGGCCGCGCCGTAGGGTTCCTCGAGCTTCTTGGCGAGCGCGATCGGGTTGAATGGCTCAGCCTGAAGGGCGCTCGCAGCCGCCTGGCGCGCGTCGGCCGGGGCGGCGCCGGGAGGTCGCGGCTTCGGGGTCTTCGCGCGCCGCGCCGCTGTACTGCGCCGGACCCCGCGCATCCCTCCGACTGCCACGAAGGCGAGCACAATCACCCAGATCAAGGTGATCAGCCAGTTCTCGATCATGCGTCGGTCCGTATGCGCTATGCGATTGGAAACGGAAGCCGGTCGATAAGAGTACGCCTGCCGCGGCGGCAGGAGAACAGACAGCAAGCGGCGGTCGGCTGTCCCGCGACGCCCTCAGCGATCGGACGCTTCTACAGTGACGCCGCGCGGTTCGTGGAGCCCATCACCGCTGGTGGTGATGCGCCTGGGCGTAGTGCAAGCGCAGCAGGTCGATCCCGTAGTCGTTGCCGTTCGGCGTCCTGACGATCGTGTGGACATGGAACTTCGCCGGCTCCGCATTGGTCAGGAACACGCCGGCGTGGTGGTCGAACTCGACGAGCACGACCGGGCTCTGGATCCGGTAGTAAAAGGGACTGGTCTCCTCGTGGCCGCCGATCCAGCAGAAGCGCGTGTCGCCGAGGTGCCGCTCGATCTCCTCCATCCGTGCGGCATGCGGGCCTGGCGGCAGAGGTGCAACGTACAGCGCGATCAGATCGAGCAGCCGGCGGCGCTGTACGGCGGAAAGCGCCGAGGCGCGAACGCCTTCATAAGGAATGATGCGGTTGTCCTGATGGGCGCCCCCCAGGTGCAGGTTGTCCGCGAAATGCCGTCGGCCCGGCGGCAGATCTCCGCCGACCATCGAATGGGCGACGATGGCATCGCGCTGTTGCGCCGGCGTCAGCGAGCGCATGAGCTCGAGCCCGGCGCGCTCCTCGTCCTCGAATAAGGTGATGCCCGAGAACGGTCCCGTATCCGCGTAAGCCGGTTCCGCCCCCAGGAAGGCCGGAGTCAGCACCATTTGCCGGCCGAGCACGAAGCAGGTGAGAGTGAGATGGTGTCCAAAGAGCTGCCAGCCCCAAGGCTCGCTCGCCGACGGCGTCCCGAACAAGCTGAACGTATAGCTCCATTCGCCCAGCACCGCGGGGCAGCCGACGAGATCGCCGAGAAACCGGTTGAGCCGCATCACGGCACGCGAGGTCTCAAAGCCCTTGGGGCTCAGGCTCGCGCGCGGCACGTCCATGACCGCGTCGCGCACCGAATCCTGTACTTCGTCCAGGCGCAGTCCGTAATCTTCGACGTAGAGCTCGGTGTTCTGCCAACGGCGCCACAGGTCGGACTGGACGGGAAAGCACATTGCGGTGCGCTGCGCGGGCGACAAGGAGCCGAGCAGGGCAGTCACGGCCGCGATCATCTCACGCGTCGGTGCGTCGCTGGGTTGCAGTGAAAACAGGCCCGGCATGACGTGGCCATCGGTCGTGATCCCGGTGAACGGGGCCTTCGCCAGCTCTGCCCAGCCGCCGAACAGTTCCTTCGCACGCTGGCTTTGCAGTCGGGCTTGCGTATGCGCGCGCGGCGTGGGTCCGGCAATCCGCGATTGCCCCGGCGCGGGAACGAACGGCCGGTAGTCGGGGCGGCTCATACGGTATCCTTCGCACAACACGGATGACGTACGATACTCTCATCGTCGGCTTCGGGCCGGTCGGCGCCACGATGGCCAACCTTCTGGCGCGCCGCGGGCTACGCATCGCTGTGGTCGAGGCCGAATTCGAGATCTACGACAAGCCGCGCGCGTTGACCTTCGACCATGAGGTCATGCGGATCTTCCAAGCCTGCGGGCTGGCTGACCGCATCGCGAGCTTCACGGCCCCTCACCGGGGGACTCACTATCTCGGCGTCGACGGACGCGTGATCAAGAAATTTGACCCGCTGCCCCCGCCTTATCCCCTCGCCTGGCCGCCCACCAGCACATTCGTCCAGCCGCAGCTCGAGACGCTGCTGCGCGACGGTGTCGCCGGAAGCGCAGCGGCCGATGTGTTTCTTGGCCACAGCGCTGTCGCCTTCACGCAGGACGACGAAGGCGTGGCGCTCACGGTTCGCGATGTCACGCAGGAAAGGGAGCGCGTCCTGCACGGGCGTACCCTGCTCGGCTGCGATGGCGCCAACAGCTTCGTGCGCAGGCAGCTCGAGATCCCGCTGGAGGACCTGGGATTCGACGAGTGGTGGATGGTCGTGGATACCTGGATCCGACGTCCGGTGGAGCTTCCGCCGCGAAGCATCCAATATTGCTGGCCGTCGCGGCCGGCGACCTTTGTGCCCGGGCCCGGCAATCTGCGGCGCTGGGAGATCAAGCTCCTCCCCGGAGAGCGCCCCGAGGAATTCGGCCGGCAGGAAAACGTCGTCCGGCAGATCTCCCGCTTCGTCGATCCGTCGTGCGTGGAGATCTGGCGCTCCGCCGTCTACCGCTTTCACGCGCTCCTCGCGCAGCGCTGGCGGCACGGCCGCGTCTTTCTCCTGGGCGATTCATGCCACCAAACCCCACCCTTCCTCGGCCAGGGCATGTGCGCCGGCATTCGAGACGCGGGAAACCTCGCCTGGAAGCTGGCGATGGTCCTCGGGGAGGGGGCGCCGGACGCGCTGCTCGACAGCTATGAGCAAGAGCGCCAGCCGCATGTCCGCACCCTGGTGGCGACCGCCAAGGAATTCGGTCAGATCATCGGCGAGCTCGATCCCGAAGCGGCGCGGGTCCGCGACGAGACGCTGCGCGGACAACTCGAGCGCGGCGAGGTCGAAACGATCCGCCAGCGCTTTGTCCCCAATCTCGCGACGGGTATCATCGACCGCGAACCGGGAGCGCGCGCGGCCGGCACTCTGTTCGTGCAGCCCAAGATCCGGCGCTACGCCCGCCGGGACGCGCTGGCCGGCGAGGTCCTCCTAGATGATCTTCTCCGGTTCCGCTTCCTCATCGCCGCGGCCACCGCGGAGCCGCACACATGGATGACACCCGAATCGCGCGAACTGTGGCGGCGCCTCGGCGGAGAGCGGATCGTGATCGGCGCGCCGGACCAGATGCACCAGCCGGACGGCCTCCCCGGGAACGATGTTCAGTGTCTGGCGGAGACCGACACCCTCTTCGCCGAATGGATGTCGCAACAGCGGTGCGCGGCCGTCGTGGTTCGCCCGGATCGCTACGTCTTCGGGACGGCGACGGATTCGGTGCAGTTGAACCGCCTGATCGCGGCCGTGGGGCGCCAGGTCCTGGGGCTCTGACCGGCCTTTATGCGGATCCACTTGGTTGACGGAACATACGAGTTGTTCCGCGCTCATTTCGGAGCGCCCGGGACGCTCGGTCCGAGC
>DATJVW010000032.1:0-20097 GCA_035501675.1 Burkholderiales bacterium | reverse complement strand
GGTAAGGCGGGCGAGAAGGCGAAGGAGGATTTCAAGATCAACGGCCAGTACATCGACACACCGGACAAGGGTGTGGTGGGCATCCCGTTCTTCGACGGCTACGTCGAGAAGGCAGCGCTTGAGTTTCTGGACAAAGCAGCGAAGGATCCGAGCACCCCGTTCTACATCAACGTCAACTTCATGAAGGTGCACCAGCCGAACATGCCGGCACCCGAATTCCAGCTCAAGTCGCTGTCAAAGAGCAAGTACGCGGATTCGGTGGTGGAGCTCGATGCGCGCATCGGCCGCATCATGGACAAGCTGCGCTCCTTGGGTCTCGACAAGAACACGCTAGTGTTCTACACCACCGACAACGGCGCCTGGCAGGACGTTTATCCGGATGCGGGCTACACGCCCTTCCGAGGCACCAAGGGAACAGTGCGCGAGGGCGGCAACCGCGTGCCGGCGATCGCGATCTGGCCGGGCAAGATCAAGGCGGGGAGCCGGGACCATGATATCTGCGGGGGGCTGGACCTGATGGCGACCTTTGCGGCGGTGGCGGGTGTGAAGCTGCCTGAGAAGGACCGGGAAGGCAAGCCGATCATCTTCGACAGCTACGACATGTCGCCCATTCTTTTCGGCACGGGCAAGTCGGCACGCAAGGCCTGGTTCTATTTCACCGAAAACGAGCTGACCCCAGGCGCGGCGCGCGTCGGCAACTATAAGGCCGTCTTCAACCTGCGCGGCGACAATGGCCAGGCGACGGGTGGACTCGCGGTCGACAGTAATCTCGGCTGGAAAGGGCCAGACAAGTACGTCGCCACCGTGCCGCAGGTGTTTGATCTGTGGCAGGACCCGCAGGAGCGCTACGACATCTTCATGAACAACTATACCGAGCGCACCTGGACCCTCGTCACCATCAACCAGGCGATCAGGGACCTGATGAAGACCTACGTGCAGTACCCGCCGCGCAAGCTGCAAAGCGAGGGTTATTTCGGCCCGATCACGCTGACACAGTACCAGCGCTTCCAGTTCTTGCGCGACATGCTCAAGAACGAAGGCTTCAGCCTGCCGATGCCAACGGGAAACTGAGGCGCTGAGCCAGCACTCGGGGGCTTTCGCATCTGCCGCGCCGCTTCATCCGGCAGGTGATGCATCCGGCGACTGTCCTCTCCCGCTCAAGGCTGCGTCCGAGCCGCAGCTTTTGGGATTGGCATGCACCGCCAGCTATTGGGCCGAATCCGGACCTTGGGCAGTCCATCGCGATGACGCCCAACCGCACGCTGCAGGGGACGCAGGCCAGCGGCGCTGCGCTTGCTGACCTGCGCCCTTGAGCGTGATCGTTGGGTGTCACGGAGAAAGCGGACATGGCGGTGATAGACGCGAATGTATAGCGAGCCGAGCGAGCAATACCATGATTGCTGCGCCTTCTGCCATACGTAGTCTGGTAGTTGCCACTGTTGCCCTCTGCGTTGGGCTTGTAGCACCTCTGCGTGCGGACCCAACTCAGGCTATCCCCCGGATCGGTGTCCTTTCATCATCGGCAGCGAATGCCCCGGGGGAGGAAGGCCTCCGCGCTGGGCTTCGGGAGCTTGGCTACGCAGATGCACAGAACGCGCGCGTGGAGTGGCGGCGATCGGCCGGAACGCTAGAGGAGCTCCGTGTGCTTGCCGTTGATCTGGTGGGCGCAAAGGTGGACGTGATTGTCACGCTCGGTACTCCGGCGACCCGGGCAGCACTGGAGATCACGAGGACCGTACCGGTCGTCTTCCTCGTGGGCGATCCTGTGCGACTAGGCTTCGCTGACAGCTTGGCGAGGCCCGGCGGAAACGCGACCGGGGTGTCCCTTCTAGATGCCGACCTAAGCGCCAAACGTCTAGAGCTACTCCGGCTCTGCGTCCCTAGAGCGACGCGTATCCTCTACCTCATGAACTCCTCAAACCCCGTTGCGCCGACCATGCTCAAAGAGAGCGAGAAGGCCGCGCACACGCTCGGCGTAACGCTGGTAAGACTCGATGCCCGCAACGCCGATGAACTTGAGAGCGCGCTGCAGGCAGTTCTGCGAAGCCGAGAAGACGCTATCCTCGTCTCCCCGGACCCTCTGTTCCAGGCCAACATCCTAAAGATCAAAGTCGCGGTGCACAAGGCCAGGTTGCCTGGAATGTTCCCCTATCGGGAGTACCATGGGGACGGCGCGTTGATGTCCTACGGAGCAAACTTGAAGGAAGCGTCGCGACGGGCCGCGACGTACGTGGACAGAATCCTCAAGGGGGCCAAGCCCGCCGGGCTGCCCATTGAGCAGATCTCGGCCTACGAGCTGGTCATTGACCTGCGCACTGCCAGAACCGTGGGAGTCATAGTGCCACAGGATCTTCTGCTGCGAGCCGACGAAGTTATTCGCTGAGGTGACAAAGCGACCGCCCTCTCGCTCGAGATCACGCGAAGGCGATATGTCGTCTGCATTGATGCTATTGACCTCCTTGCAGACGCCCAACCAGCCCATGCACCGGAGCCGCTAAGGCGGCCCGCTGATGGGCATCGTGTAGGTCGTCTTCGCCGTCTGGCTGCCAGTGGTACCATGTAGGCCATGATTGACTGGTCCACATGTGCGGCGGTCGAACGCGATCCCGAGCGCATGAGTGGCGCCTGGGTATTTCGTGGTACCCGAGTGCCCGTCGCAGCGCTCTTCGAGAATCTCGAAGATGGGGCGCTCGTATCGCAGTTCGTTGAGTGGTTCCCCGGCGTCACAATTGAGCAAGTTCGCGCCGTACTGGAGCATGCGGCGCGTAGCGCCCTGGCTCCGGCCTAAGTGCGCGTACTCTTCGACCAAGGCGCTCCTGTACCGCTACGGCAGCTGCTAACGCAGCATGAGGTGGTAACCGCCCATGAGCGCGGCTGGTCTCAGCTCAAGAACGGGGAGCTGCTCGACTCTGCCGAGAAGGAACGATTCGCGGTCCTTGTGACCACCGACGCAAACCTCAAGTACCAGCAGAATCTCAAGTCTCGAAACTCGCCATCGTTGTACTTACCACAACGAGCTGGCTGAGAATCCAACATGCCGTTGACGCAATCATTGCTGCGGTAGATGGAGCGATGCCAGGCACGTACTTCGAAGTCGAGGTTCCATGAAGACGGCCAACAAGCGGTTGAACCAGAGCGCCCAACGGCGTCGCCGTTGGGTTCCCTCGTCGCGTCGCTCCTCGGCGCCTGGTTAACCGCGGCGTTAGACCGCTCGATCATGACATCATGAACTGGAAAGTCTTGATCCACGGCAAGCGGAGCGATTTGGAGTACCTCGCCCGGCATTTTCAGACACCTAAACTCAAGATCGAGGCCGAGAGCGAAGGATACTTCCTATCCTCAGAGAGGTTTGCTGGAATGACCGCTCGCGACGCCGTTCGCGAAGAAACGGGACGTCTTCTTGCCATCCTTAGTGGAGTCCTCGGCGTCAGGCGAAACTCCCGTACGCAGTTGACGTCCGAGCACGTCATCCTCGTGGAACCAGACGGGTCGGAGAAGGTCTTCGTAAACCTCATGGACAGTGTCAATGTTGAGACAGAGATGGAGGCGGTCGTAGTACACCGCGACGGGGCGGACGTTCCTGTACAAACCCCGTCGCAGCCCACTGACAATTTGCTCGACCTTGGCCTAAGGGATGCGAACGTCGAGAAGGCTCTCCGGCTCTTCGGGGCCGGTTCTTCCGACTGGGTTGGCCTGTACAGGTTATTTGAGGTAATTGAAGCAGACGTTGGCGGACTATCTTCCATCGTCGGGTTGGGCTGGGCGACCAACGGAGAGCTTAGGCGGTTCAAACACACCGCCAATTCGCCCGGCGCAGTTGGAGACCAAGCAAGGCATGGAAGCGAATCGACACTGCCCCCAAAGGACCCCATGTCCTTGGCGGACGCACGCCTCCTCGTTGAACAATTGCTGCGGCGATGGCTCGAGTCCAAATAGAGGTGTGAACGATCGGGGACCTCGGTCCGCGGCGCGCGCCGCGCGCCTGCACCCGGTTAACGGAAGCGTTTGGGCCGCACGAAATTCATGACCAATGTTTCTGTTGACGGCGAGATCGTGGCATCTTCGTTAGTCAGCGCGTCGCAAAACCGTGTAGCGCTTCCATATGTTGCCGAAGACGACTTTCGCACGTCGCGTAGACGAGTGGCCCATTGACTATGTGATGCGACGTTGTCGCGAGAAAAAGCAGTATGAGGCTATTGGAGAGTTGCGCCACTGAAGAGATGGCTGCCCAACAACACATTCGACCGGAGCGCCGAGCAGCGTTGCCGCTGCTCGGTACCCGTCGCGCATTGCGCGCCGGCGCCCCCTCAACCGCAACGTTCGGCGTCTTGATCTGTGTAACGCATGAGGTTACACTTGTCGGGTGATCCGGAGCTTCAAGCAATAAGGGGTTGGAGCGCTTCTTCCTGACGAGGGCGAAGGCTGGCATCCGGCCCGAGCAGGCCGAGAGGTTGCGCCTCATCCTGGCTCAGTTGCACGCGGCCGTGGCTCCGGAAGACATGCTGGTCTGTGACGGTCAGCGGCAACTGGAGAGTTACCATCTCCTTCGACGGGAAAGACGCTCTGGACGTCCACTACGAGGACTATCATTGATCATGGCTGTATCCCTTCGAATGCACAAGCCGCCACATCCTGGCGAAATACTGCGGCAACTGTGTCTTGAGCCGTTGGGGCTCACGGTCACTGAGGCTGCTGAGGGTCTAGGCGTGAGTCGCAAGACCTTGTCGGCTATTTTGAATGGTCGGGCCAGCGTTTCGCCGGAGATGGCGGTTCGTCTTTCTCTGGCATTTGGCACTTCGGCCGAGAGCTGGCTGAATCACCAGCTTCAATACGATCTGTGGCAGCTTCAGAAACAACGCAAGAACCTACGGGTGGTCAAGCTCGCTGCGTGAACCACGAGACGCCGAACCCGGCGCTCAAGCGGAGTGCCCAACGGCAGTGCCGTTGGGTTCCTGTCGGAAGGCGCTGCTTACCTGGCCCGTCAGACCGCAGGAAGGCGTGTTGTTCTGGTGTAACCGCCGTTGGAAGAAACGCCGCTTACTGTCTCACGAGGAGGCGACCGCTACGATGTGGATTTTGTTACGCGAACCGTAACCTACTACGGAGCGAGCGAGGAGAGTTACGTTGAGTCGTACCCCGCCGCAAAGGTGTAGGTTCATTCCAAGGAGGACGATTCAACCATCGGCCGCTCGCCTGCGGTCTAACAAGGACATCCAAGGCATGGGCGACATCACCCAAACCGAGCCGAACATCCACGCCGGCGTCAAGTACATGGTGAGGCTTCGGACTCCAGCGAGGAAGCCTGAATGGCGCTGTACGACTTCGCAGCACTGGAAAGCATCGAATTCGAAGCGAGTATCGACCTTTACCGCGCGGCGCCCGAGGATATGCGGGCCGCGCACGCCATCGAGGTTCGCGACATCGAAGCGGCGACCTGCCTGGCTTGTCGCGGCATCGAGCCGGCGGCGGTGTTTCGCCGTGTGCTTCGGCTGGGCCTCGGGCGGGCGACGAGCGAAGGGGAGCTCGACCGCGTACTCGCCCATATGAACGGGCTCGGACTGAGGTATGCGGTACCCGTCGCTCCGCAGTCGCAGCCCTCCGCCCTGGCGTCGTGGCTGGAAAGGCGCGGGTTCACGCGAGGCTATGCCTGGATGAAGTTCTGCCGTCCGTGCGATGGCGCGCCGCAAGCGGCGTCCGATCTGGAGATTCGCATCATCGGCCGCGATCACGGTGCCGAGTTCGGACGGGTGGTGGCCGAGGGGTTCGGGCTGCCGGCAGCGGTCGCGCCATGGGTCGGGGCGCTCGCAGGAAGGGTCAACTGGGTCTGCGTCATGGCGTTCGGAGGCGGCACCCCAATCGCCGCGGGAGCCGTCTATGTGAACCGCAAGTATGCGTGGCTCGGGTTCGGCGCGACCTTGGCGTCGCATCGACGCCAAGGGGCGCAAACTGCATTGCTCGCACGCCGCCTCAGCGAAGCGGCGGCGCGCGGGGCGCGGGTGGCGGTCACCGAGACAGGAGAGCGCCTGCCCGACAAGCCGAGCAACTCCTATCGGAACATTCTCCGGGCGGGATTCGAGGAGATGTACGTGCGGCAGAATTACATGTCTCCATCACAATAGGGCCAGGCGCAACGCCATGACGCCGAGCCAAGGGAGGGCGAGATGAAGGTCGACATCGACAAGCTTACGGAAGCCGAGCTGATCGATCTGAATAACCGGATCGTGGCGCGGCTTCGCTTCTTGGCGCAGATGCGGGCGCATGCGCAGATGCTCGAGTTCCGAGTCGGGGATCGAGTTTCCTTCCAGCCCGATGGGCGTCCGGTCCTGGTCGGGATGCTCACTCGCTACAACAGAAAGACAGTTACGGTGATCACAGAGGACGGTGAGCACTGGAACGTCTCACCGACGCTTCTCCGCAAGGCAGTCGAAACTGCGGTTGCCGAGGAAAGCAATCCCAACGTGGTGAAGCTTCACAAGAAGTGATGTGGACAGTGCCTCCGAACCATGGCTTGCACCCGACCGCCCGGCAGCGGCGCAGTCGGGTATCCGTCGCGCTGCGCGCGCCAGCGGCGGATGAAGGCCGTCGGTCGGCGCCAGTGTCATTGTTTGGCGTTATCCGGAGAAGACCATGCCGTCCTATACGAAGTTGGTAGTTGCGGTGATTGTCCTTGTAGGCATCGAGATCGCGTGGCTTTCCCGCTGGGAGGTGGTGCCAGCTTCAACCGAGGACCTCCCGATGGCGTATCAGCTGGACCGCTGGACCGGTGCCGTTTATTTACTCGGCGCTCCCGAGGCTGGTCGCGTCCGCCTGCAAGATAAGTGATACCTGCACAACGAAGAGAACGATGCAGGCCCTCTGACCGCATCTCAATGGGTAGCTTCGGTCACAACCAACGCGTACGAGGAACCAGAAACCGCGCGTTCGTGTTCTGCCGGCTCTTATTGAGACTTGCATAGTTGGCTAACAACGCGCAGCTCAGTGGTCGTCATTCCGGCGAAAACCGTACGGTGGAAGCCTCTTGCAGCGCGTGCTGCACGGCTTTCGCCGGGACGACGAACCTTTGTTAGCCAATTCCGCAAACCTCAATAAGGCGTTCTTGCTGGTCACCACATTTTGTGCGAGCCCAAGTTGGGCGCAAACGCAGATTGCGCGGGTAGGCAGCGGATGATTGAGGAGACCGCGAGATCGTATGGGTCTCGAACGAGCCGCCAGGCGTCGTGTCGACGCTTGCTGTATCGCCGCGCTGACGCCGAGTCGAGGTTCTTGGTGGGACGCAGGACTTTCAGGCAGGCGGTGGGAAATGACGAATTACTCGCGCTCGCCCACCCGCACGGATCCGAGATGACATGGCTCGCGTGAACGATCCGAGATCTTGACGGCGAAGACACTGCGGAATGTCTCGAGCGTCGAAAACGCGATTGGATTCGAACCGTACGGATCTCTGCCCCTTAACACCGGTTCGGACAGACCGCCATACTGGAAGCGTTTGGGCATCGCTGCGGCTGTTGATCAAGGAGGGTTGAATGTTGCAAGGCGGGTGCTTTTGTGGCGCGATCCGATACGTGGCGGGAGGCGCGCCCTTCGATGAGACGATCTGCCACTGCTCGATCTGCCGTCGCACGACGGGCGCTCCGTTGGTGGCCTGGTTCAGTGTGCTCCGCTCCGAGTTTCGGCTCCTCCAGGGCACGCCTACCCGGTTCAGATCGAGCGATAAGGCGACTCGCACGTTTTGTCCCCGTTGCGGTACTCAGCTCACGTTCGAGCGCGACGACCTCTTGGATGAAATCGACGTGACGACGTGCAGTCTCGACGAACCGCAGCGGGTGCAGCCGAAGGACCACACGCGCACGAGCAGCAGGCTCGGTTGGGTCAAGCTGGCCGACGGTCTCCCCGAGTACCGGGAGGCCCGGAGCAAAGTGTGACGGTGATGCCCTCAAGGCGTTGGAGCGGAGCGTCCGACAGCCGCGTTGTCGGGTCCCCTCCTCCGCGCTCGCTCGGCGTCGACATCCGGTGGCTAGGGCATGACCGCGGTGCGTGCTTACAGGGCTGCTGATCTCGCAGCTTTGCTCTCGGTTTTTCGGCGCTCGGTCCACGACGTAGCGGGCCACGACTATTCCCCTACTCAACTTGAGGCTTGGGCGCCCGAACATCCGGATTCGGAGGCTTGGTCTACCCGTCTTGAAGGCGGGGGGGTTTTCGTCTGTGAGCGCGACGATGAGATCGTGGGTTTCGCTCGCGTCGACGACGCCGGCTACGTCGACCTACTCTATGTTCACCCTGAGTTTCTCAGGCAGGGAATAGGACGAGCATTGTTACAGCGGATGATCGCCTGGGTGCAAAGCCGGAGCGTGCGCCGGCTCGTTTCCGACGTCAGTATTACCGCGCGTCCGTTCTTTGAGCGTGCGGGGTTTCGCCTCGTCGAGGCCCAGGAAGTCGAGCGCCAAGGCGTCAGGCTGCAAAATTTCCGCATGGAACGGGACATGGACGCCGGGTGAACAGCCTGGCGCGTCATTCCGCGATGCTGACACCCGAGCCGCCCATTTCCTTCGGGAGGTCCTTCATCTTCGGCAAGCCGTCCTTCATGCGCAGCTTCGTCTCCTGATAGTTGACATGGATGCCGGCGTGGTACGGGAAGCCCGGGATGACCGCCGCATACACGTCTGTGAGTCCCCAGTGGGGATGCTCGGTGAAGAGGTGGCCTCCACACGTCTTGCACCATTTGCGAAAGCTGCGCGGCGTCTTGTTGTAAGTGCCGATGTTGTCTGCTCCCCGCGTGATCTGCACCGCTTCGGGGTTCCACAAAGTGAAGGCGTTGACAGGCCCGGCCGACCAGCTTCGACACGACTCACAATGACAATACCCCATTGCGGCGGGCTCACCCCTGACCGTGAACTGAACCGCGCCGCAAAAGCAGCTGCCCTCGTAAGCTTTTCCGATGCTCATGATGCACCTCCTGGATGGTTTGCACGACGATAGAAGTCCGGAGTGCAGGCCTCGGCCAGGATCAACTCCGGCGTGAAATCTCCCCGATTCCTGGGCCCAACTTTGAGCCCGGCGGCAGGCACTGGCTAGCCGGTGACTGTGCGCCTGAGCGAAGCGTCAGGCTCGTTCGAGAAAATGCTTAACAACTGATCTCTTGCGTTAATGGCTAACGTCTTCGGCACAACCCCACGTCATTCCGGCGAAAACCGTACGGTGGAAGCCGTGGAGGTTTCGAAAACGGCCAAGCCGGAATCCAGCGTCCGTGCGGAAACCGCCTGGGTCCCGGCTTGCGCCGGGACGACGGACCATTGTTGCCCAATTCCGCAAAGGTCAATAGAAGCCGATGCATGCGCGCTCAGTGCCGCGTGATCACGATCTCGAGGTACTCGCTGGGCACGACCATGGAGCCGTCCCCGGAGCGGTTGAACTGACCGATCAGCGCCAGGAGATCGTGCTGGAGCGCCGCTTGCGCCGCGGGTTGGAGCGCGGCAAAGGTCTTGTGTACCGGGCCGTAGTACGTTTTGAAGACTTCCAGCCAATGCGCAGGCGTTCGATAGCGAAACACGAAGTTTCGTTGCGCCGACTTGACCGAGGTCGCATGCGGCTCGAACAGCTCGCCGAGCCGCGCCCGGGTGCCCCAGAGCGCCGGCGACTTGGCGCCGGGCTGCGGCGGGACATGCTTGCCGATGGTCTTGAAGAGCTGGCCGATGAAGCCCTCGGGCGTCCAGTTGGCGAGGCCAATCTTGCCGCCGCGCTTGCACACGCGAACCATCTCTGCCGCGGCGTGGTCCTGGTCGGGCGTGAACATCACGCCGAACGTTGACACGACCACGTCGAAGCTGCCGTCCGAAAACGGCAGCGCTTCCGCGTCGGCCTCGCGAAACTCGATGGGAAGCCGTTCGGCCGCGGCGCGTTCGCGAGCGCGCTCGAGCAGCGCAGGCACATAGTCGGTGGCGACCACGTCGCACCAGCGACGGGCGGCGGCGAGGGAGGCGTTGCCGTTGCCGGCGGCGATGTCGAGCACCTTCTGTCCCGAGCGAAGGTCGAGGGCCTCGCACAACTCCTCGCCGACGATCTGCAGGGTGGTGCCGATGAGGGCATAATCGCCAGAGGACCACGCTGCCTGCTGGCGGGCCTTGAGCGCCTTCAGGTCGGGCTGGCCGGCGGGTTGGCGGTTTTGACTATTGGTGGCAGTCGCGATATCCATGTCTCTTCTCCTTTCCGGCGGTTGTTCCTGCGATGTTCGTCCCGAGCGCGCGATGGCGAGGTCCGTCTGTCCATTCGCGCCGTGACTTTCGGAGTGCAAGCGTAACGGCCAGACGTGGGGGCGAGCATGGTAGCCGCCGTGGAAATGCCTGTGGAAATTGACCGCCTCGATCGGCCAGGGGGCGAGCAGCCCTCGATCCATGTGCGGATGCTCGGTCGCATGACGATCCTGCGGGACGGCGCCACGCTGGCACTGCCGGCATCCCGCAAAGTGCGTGCGCTCTTCGCCTATTTGGCCCTTGCGCCGCGCGCCGTGCCCAGGAGCCAACTCTGCGAACTTCTGTGGGATATTCCGAACGATCCGCGAGGAGAGCTTCGTTGGTGCCTCAGCAAGATCAGGAGCATCGTCGACGAGCCGGGCCACCGGCGCGTCCACACCGGCGAGGACAGCGTCCGGGTCGACCTGGCGGATTGCTTCGTCGACGCGATCGAGATCGCCCGCGCGATCGAGGACGGCATCGAGAAGCTCGCCCCGCAGCGGCAGCGAACGCTATCCATGCTGTTCAACGGAGACTTTCTGGACGGCCTGGAAATCGACCGCAGCCCGGTCTTCAGCGGCTGGCTCACCGCCCAGCGGCGACGATTCCGCGGCTGTCACGCGGCCCTGCTGGAGCATTTGGTCAAGGGCGTTCCCGATGAGCAAGCGCTTGGCTATTTGGAGAAGTGGCTCCAGCTTGCGCCGTTCGATCGGCATGTCCACGAGATCCTGCTGAGTGCGCTCGCCCGGCGCGGCCGGATTCGGGAAGGCGAGGAGCATCTGGCGGCGACCGCCCGGCTGTTCGAAGGCGAAGGCCTCGATTGGACCCCCATCCGCGAGGCGTGGCGGTCGGCCAGAGCGCAAGCGGCTGCTCCGCCGGGTGCGCCAAGCGCCGCTCCCGCTTCGACTGCAGCAGCACGCGGTGGCCATGACGACATCGTCACAGTCGCACCTCGCCGCGCCTCCATCGCGGTCATGCCGTTTGTCGACCGGTCCACTGCGACGGACTCCCGCGGCGGCGCCGCCGACGCTCTCGCGCACGACGTGATCACCCGGCTTGCCAAACTGCGCAGCCTGTTCGTCATCGCGCAGGGGAGTGTGTTCGCCCTGGACGAGCGACACATCGGTCCGGAAGAGGCGGGCCGGATGTTGAACGTCGACTACGTCGTGAGCGGATCGGTGCGGCGCGACGCCAAACGCCTCACTGTCAACGTAGAACTGGCCGAGACGCGGACCGCCCGCATCGTTTGGGCGGAAGTCTTCAACCTCAAATTAGACGACGCGTTCCTCGTCCTCGACGAGATCGGCAACCGGGTCGTCGCGTCGATCGCCAACGAGATCGAGACGATCGAGCGCAACCGCGCCATCCTGAAGCCGCCGAACTCGCTGGATGCGTGGGAGGCTCATCATCGCGGCCTGTGGCACATGTACCGGTTCAGCAAATCCGACAACGAGCAGGCCCAGCATTTTTTCCAGATGGCGGTACACCTCGACCCGACCTTCGCGCGCGCTTACGCCGGCCTGTCCTTCACGCATTTCCAGAACGCGTTTCAGGGCTGGTCGAAGCGCGAGCCGGAAATCGACCGGGCCTTCGAGGCCGCCGGCCAAAGCCTCATGGCCGACGATCGCGACCCCGCCGCGCACTGGGCCATGGGCCGAGCGCTCTGGCTGCGCGGCCGTCACGACCAATCCGTTATCGAACTGGAGCAGGCCATCGACCTGAGCCCGAACTTCGCCCTGGGTCATTACACCCTCGCCTTTGTCCTTTCGCAGGCCGGCGATCCAGGCGCCGCCATCTCGTCCTCCGATTACTCGCGCGATCTAAGCCCCTTCGACCCGCTGCTCTTCGGCATGCTCGGCGCCAAGGCGATGGCGCTTGTGCGTCTCGGCCGCTTCGAGGAGGCCGCCCATTGGGCCGTCAAGGCCGCCTCCCGCCCTAACGCGCATTCGCATATCCTCGCGATTGCGGCCTGCACTCTGGCGCTGGCCGGCTCGCTCGACGAGGCACGCACCTATGCCGCCGCGATCCACAGAACGCTGCCGCGATACAGCATCGCCGATTTCCTCGGCGCCTTTCGATTCGATGCGCACGGCGCAGCACTATTTCGCAAAGGCGCCAAGCGTATTGGGATGTCGTAGGCGGACAGCGAAACTGGAGGACATCATGCTATTGCAAGGCAAGATTGTGGCCGTCACGGGCGGCTTCGGGCAGCTCGGGCTGGCGGTGGTCCGGGCGGCGCTCGATGCGGGCGCACAGGTGGCGGCATTGGACCGCGCTCGCCTGTCCGCCGATGCGACGCAGCTCGGCGGCGCGTTCACGCTGGGCGAGCTCGATCTCGCCGACGCGGACGCCGCAGAGCGGGCATTGAGCCAGGTCGCCGCCCGCTTCGGCGGCCTGGACGCGCTGGTCAACGTCGCCGGCACCTTCCGCTGGGAAGCGCTCGAGCGGGGCAGCCTGGACACCTGGGACCTGCTTTATCGGGTCAACCTGCGCAGCGCGGTGAGCGCCTCGAAGGCGGCGCTTCCGCATCTCACCAGGCGCGGCGGCGGGCGCATCGTCAACATCGGTGCCGGCGCCGCCGCAGCCAAGGCCAATGCCGGCATGGGCGCGTACACCGCCTCGAAGGCCGGAGTGGCCAAGCTCACCGAGTCGCTGGCCGATGAGCTGAAGGACCGCGGCATCACAGTCAATGCCGTGCTCCCCAGCATCATCGATACGCCGGCGAATCGCGCAGACATGCCGAACGCGGACCACAGCCGGTGGGTCGCGCCGCGGGCGATCGCCGATGTCATTGTGTTTCTGCTCTCCGACCAGGCAAGCGCTGTGACGGGCGCTCTGATCCCCGTGTCCGGCCGCGTATAGACGGGGACCACAGGACCCACTTCAGTCGTATGCCGGAGGTACCAATGGCGAGCTCACCCGAATCCGAGAATGTCGCAGTGGTACGGCGCTACTTCGATGGCTGCAGCTCGGGGGATCTGGCCGGGAGCGCGCGGCACGCGTTCCATGCCGAACTGAAATCTCTGAAAGACTACTTCGATGCCATGGCGCCGGAGCTGGAAGTCACGGTGCGCGATCCGGCTCTAGCCATCGAAGGCTATGTGGTGGTGTGGAACACCGGTATCAGCATCGGCGGCCCACTGGAAGGCTGCGGTAAAGGCGGCACCCGGATCACTCCGCAGGTCTCCCTGGATGAAGTGAAGATGCTGGCTCGGACGATGGCGCTCAAGAACGCTGCGGCGGGGCTTCCCCTGGGAGGTGCCAAGTCCGGACTGAAACTCGACCCGTCGGCGCCCGGGTTCGAGAGCCGGTATCGGCGCTTCGTCCGCCTCTGCGCGCCGCTGTTGTACGAAAACGGCGGCGCCTTCGGTGGGTTTGGCTTCGACATCGGCGCACGCCCGGAGCACGCGCTGTGGGCGTGCGATGAGCTCAAGTCAACCCGCTGTTTCACCGGGAAGCCGTTGAGCATGGGTGGGACGGACTACGATCGCGAGGGGATCGCCGGGCTGGGCGTTGCGGTCGCGGGCAGCACGATGCTGGAGGTCAAGGGTGAAAGTGCGGCGACCGCGGCGTTCGCTGTTCAAGGCATGGGCGCGATGGGCGCGGCAGTGTTGCGTTACTTCGGGGAGGCGGGAGCACGTCTGGCGGCGCTGGGCGATCCCAAATACGAAGGGAGCTGGACCTTCGATCAACCTCTTTCCGCAGATTTGCGTCGGGCGCTGGTGAGACAGGACACGGGAGAGGCGAAGGCGCTCCTCCCAAGGGAGGGCAAGAAGATTTCCGGGGACGCGTCAGACGTTCTGTATCAGCGGGCCGACATCTTGTTTCCCTGCGCAGTGCAGAACGTGATCGTCGCGGGCAATGTTGACCGCATCCAGGCGAGGTATGTCTGCGAGGGTGCCAACGGCCCAGTCGCGGACGAGGCGCGCGCGAGCCTGCACAGCCGCGGCATTCCTCTCGTGCCTGATTTCATCGCCAACCCGGGCGGCGTCGTTGCAGCCTTTGTTGAACTGACCTCCGAGAGCCCCAACAAGGCGGAGGAAGCAAAGGCCCTCACGCGGGAGAAGATCGCCGCCAACGTACGCGAGCTGTTCGAGATCGCCGAGCGCTACGGCGCCGAACCGCAGGATGCGGGCCTTTACATGGCGCTGGCCAAGATCAGGGACACGTCTATGGGTCGGGACCCCTCTACACCAACCCTCACCCGCAACGGTACAGAGCGCGCTTAGCCGGCGCCCCGGAATCGACCGCTGCATCCACCAGCGGGCTCAAGTGCGCAACGCCTCCAGGCTCTTCCAATCGAACTCGACGCCGTGTCCGGGGCGATCGGGTGCGACGGCGAATCCGTCGCTGATCTCGAGCGGATGTGCGAGGAAGCGGTCGAGCCCGAAACCGTGCGCCTCCAGATAGGAGCGGTTGGGCACCGCGGCCAGGCAATGCACAGTGACGTCGTGCGCGCCGTGAGACGTTACGGGGAGATTGAACGCCTCGGCCAGGTGCGCGACCTTTATCCAGGTGGTGACGCCCCCGCAGTTGGTGACATCCGGCTCGGGAAAAGTCACCGCCTGGGCCCGTACGTACGCGGCAAACTCGTGCAGCGAGTGCAGGTTCTCTCCCGCCGCCACCGGCAGCCCGCCGTCGCGGACGATGCGCGCATGGCCCTCGACGTCATCGGGGATGGTGGGCTCTTCCAGCCAGTAGACGTCGAGCTCGCGTAGTCCGCGCGCAGCGCGCACGGCCTCGTCCACACTCCAGCGCATGTTGGCATCGACCATCAAGGGAAAATCCGCTCCCAGCGTCTCACGCATGGCCCGCACCCGCGCGAGGTCTTCGCTGAGCTTCGCGCGGCCGACCTTCATCTTGATGGCGCGAAAGCCGCGCCCGAGGTTGTCTTGCGTCTGCCTCAGCAGCTGCTCGAGCGGGAATTGCAGGTCGATGCCGCCGGCGTAGCACGGCACGAGCGGATCGTTGCCGCCGAGCAACCGCCACAGGGGCTCGCCCCGGATGCGGGCCTTCAAGTCCCACAGCGCGATGTCCATCGCGGAAATGGCGAAGCTCGCGCTGCCGCCGCGGCCGCCGTAATGCAGGCCCCACCACATCCGCCGCCACAGGGACTCGATGAGGTCGGCCGGCTGACCGAGCAGCAGAGGCGTCAGGTCGCGACGGATCTGGGAGAGTATGGCGGCGCCATTGGCTCCGACCGTGTAGGTATATCCCATCCCCTCCGCGCCGTCCGCGTCGAACAGGCGAGCCGTGATGAGCTCGAAATGAGTGATGGCGCCATGCGTACTGTCGGACAGCGTTACCGGCAACGGGATGCGATACAGCGCGCTCTCTATCCTGGCGATCTTGTTGTGCATTTGCCTCCTCCGATGTTTCGTGGCTCGTGGCTCGTGGTTCGCGGCTCGTGGCTCGACCACAGCCGGTTGGCCCCGCGCCCCAGCGAGGGGCCATGGCCGTAGAATACGCAAACTTGCTCACCGGCCCGCGACTATCGATGCGCATCGAACTGAGCGGCAGGACCGTCTACGCGTACACCGGCACCAAGCCCGTGGTACCCGGGCAGCGCAGCCTGGTATTTATCCACGGGGCGGCCAACGATCACAGCGTGTGGGCCCTGCAAAGCCGTTACTTCGCCTATCACGGCTTCAACGTGCTGGCGTTGGATCTGCCCGGCCACGGCAAATCCGCAGGGCCGGCCGCGTCCAGCATCCAAGATATGGCGCAGTGGCTTGTACGCGTCCTGGATACCGTCGGCATCGAAAAGGCGGCACTGGTCGGGCACAGCATGGGGTCGCTGATCGCGTTGGAGGCTGCGGCGCACGCGCCGCAGCGGGTGGAGAAGTTGGCGCTGATCGCCACGGCGTTCCCCATGAAGGTTTCGGATGCGCTGCTTGATACGGCCCGAGTGCGCGACCACGCCGCGCTGGAAATGATCAACGTGTGGAGCCACAGCGCGGGCGGTCAGACCGGTGGCAACCGCGCTCCCGGGCAGTGGATCATGGGCGGCGGCATGCGGCTCCTGGAGCGCACCGCGGAGCCGTTGTATAACGACTTCAACGCCTGCAATCAATACACCGCCGGCTTCGACAGCGCAGCGGAGATCGCCTGCCCCGTGCTGCTGATCTCGGGCAGCCGCGACCTCATGACCCCTCCACGCAGCGCAAAGGCGCTGTCCGAGAAGCTCGCGAACCTTCAGTGGGTGACGATCGACGGCTCAGGCCACGATCTGATGGCCGAGCGGCCCGACGCGGTGCTCGATGCACTGATTTCGTTTGTGGAGTGAGTGCGGCCCTCAGGGGATGAAATTGGTCACCTTCTCGGCCTGCTCCAGCAGCTTCTCGGCGCTGCTGACTTCGAACTTGCCGCCGTCCTCGATGTTCAGCGCCTTCACCACCCCGTCATCCACCAACATCGAGTAGCGCGTCGAGCGCACCCCCAGTCCGCGCGCGACGAGATCGAGCTCCAGACCGAGCGCCTTGGTATAGAGTCCGGCGCCGTCGGCCATCATCCGGACTTTGCCTTTCGCGCCCTGCTCGCGCCCCCAGGCGCCCATCACGAACGCATCGTTGACCGAGATGCACCAGATCTCGTCGATCTTGCGCGCTTTGAAGTCCTGGGCCTTGGCCACGAAGCCGGGCAGATGCTTGCCGGAACAGGTCGGGGTAAAGGCGCCGGGCAAGCCGAAAACGGCGATGCGCCTACCGCGCACCAGCTCCTCCACCTTGAAGCTATTGGGCCCGACGCTGCAGCCGGGTGTCTCCTCCTCGATGAATTCCCACAGCGTACCGGGGGGAAGCTTATCGCCTATCTTTATGGCCATGACGGTCTCCTCTAGCGGTTGGGTGCAATGGACGATTGTAACGCTGGCATATAATTTCCGCGTCGTACCGATACCTTTCTCCCAGCATGAGCAAAGCACCGCCCGGCGAGCCGGCACAGGACGAGGACGAAGACCTCGAGGGCGCGGCTCCGATTCCGGCCGGCGCCAAGAACTATCTCACGCCCCAGGGCTATGCCCGCCTCAAGGGCGAGGCCCTGCGCCTGCTCAATCAGGAACGCCCCGAGCTCGTCAAGGTCATCGCCTGGGCCGCGTCCAATGGCGACCGGTCGGAGAATGCCGACTACATCTACGGCAAGCGGCGCCTGCGCGAGATCGACCGGCGCATCCGCTTTCTCACCAAGCGGCTGGACGTGGCCGAGGTCATCGATCCCGCCGCGCGCGAAGCAACCGACCAGGTATTCTTCGGCGCGACCGTGACCGTGGTAGACGAACAGGGCGGCGAGAGCACCTATAGCATCGTCGGCATCGACGAGGCCGACGTGGGGCGCGGGCGCATCAGCTGGATTTCACCCCTGGCCCGCGCATTATTGAAACGCCGGGAGGGCGACGAGGTCGCTTTCAAAGCGCCCGGCGGCGATCAGGTGCTGGAGATCATCAAGGTAGAGTATAAAGGGCTCCCGTGATCACGATTCGTAGTCAGCGGGGAGCGGGCTACGACAGAGGTCATTTCCGCTGAGAGCGACCAATGCCCACCCAATCCGTCACCGGAAGCAATCTGCACTACGACGTCGTCGATCTGACCCTGCCTTGGATCGCTCAGCCAGAGACAATTCTGTTCCACCATGGCCTGGGCGCGAGCAGCAGGACCTGGGCGCAGTGGGTCCCCGTTCTTGCCGATCGATACCGGCTGATACGATTCGACATGCGCGGCCACGGCCGCTCGGCGCACCCCGAACCCGGTGCCGCGCTCTCGCTGGACATGCTGGCCGACGATCTGTTCGCGGTTGCGGACGCCGACGGCGCGCAGCGCTTTCACCTGGTGGGCGAGTCGATCGGCGGCACCATCGCATTGCTCGCGGCGATTCGCCGGGGCGAACGCATCCAGACGCTGACGGTGAGCAACGGCGCCCATCTCGGCGGTTCCATCCAGAGCACACAAGACTGGCAGGAGATCATCGCGTCACGCGGGATGCCGGGCTGGTCGGCTCACATGATGCCCAGGCGCTTTTTCGAGGGCGCCATATCCCAGGAGATGTGGAGCTGGTACGAGCGCGAACAGGCGGCTGCGAACGCCGACTTCGTGCTGCGGGCGGTGCGGTTGCTGGTCGGCGCGGATCTCTCGCCCGATCTGGGGCGCGTGCGGATGCCGGTCCTCCTCTTGCATGGAGATTCCAGCCCGTTCATCGCGCCGGCCGTGCTGGCCGAGCTCAAGTCCAAGCTTCCGGATGCGCGGCTTCAGCTGTTCGCGCACGCGCGGCATGGCCTGCCGTTCTCCCACGCCAAGCAGTGTGCGCGGACGCTGCGTCGGTTTCTCGAGGACGTCGGCAAAGTACCGCCGTATCCGATCACCGGAGCGCGCGACCCTTAGCCTCCGGGAGCGTGCCCATCCCTCTTCGATGAACTTCGATGGTCAATTCCTTCAGTCTGCTTGCGGCGCTGCAGAGCTTCTTGCGCGAGAGAAGCATCCATGCGGAGCGCTTGACCGTCGATCCGATGATCAGAACGATGATCGACTGGTACCGCCTCGTGCCGCTCGATCTGATCAAAGATGCCTCGTCTACCGACGTGCTCGTGTATCGCTATGGCGGCTGGTCGGAGGGCTGTGCCACGGGTTTCATATTCAGCGTGCTCCGGCGGATCACGGAGCCGAACGCAAAAGAAGGCGATACGGATTGGGTCGCCGGGATCACATTGATGTTTGAACCCAGCCGTTACGCCGATCTGACGCCGTTGACTACCGTTTCCTCCGATTGGCAATCGATCGACGCGTTTCTGCGCGCCATCGAAAGCTCTCCGGCTTACAAAATGCTCGTCGCCGAGCCGCCCGTATCGGTCTTGCTGGAAAGCGGCGGTTTGCGCTGACCTGCGCGCATCCGCCTGCGCTTCGGGGAGCGTTGACCCTATTGCACCAGCTCGATCTCGCCCAGCCGCCAGCTCTTGCTGAACCACGCCTCGAGCGGACCGTAAAACCGCAGCATCGTGTTGCAGCCCCAGGCGGGTTGCGTCATGCGGCTTTAGTCATCTTCGGACGGGTGTTCAGGCCGAGCATGGAATAGAGGGGGCAGTATCCGACAAGGCCGGTTGCCAGTGGCACGATCCCGATCAGGCCTAGCAACCGAACGTCGCCCTTCAACAAAAACAGCAAACTCAGCAGGCCAACGCCTACGACAATCCGAACAAGCTTGTCCGTGCTCCCTACGTTCACGTTCATGATCACCTCCTCGGGAAACAATTCAGTGGCAGCATAATGCCGAGGGCAAGGCGCGTTTTGATGTGGATCAAACGCGATGAAAATGCCGCCGGACTCCTTCTCGGCTACCTCGCAACTAAGCGTGAATGCGCTGAGATGCTCGCTATGAGAGATGCAGCTCAAACAGGTGGGGGGAGTGAATCGGCGCGACGGTGGTTCTGGACACCCCACAGCGCCGAGAGGGTAGAATCCCAGCGAGACGTGAACTGAGGGTGGACGCATGACTCGCTTGCCTATCTTGACCGTCTTCGCGTTGTTGCCAGTGGTCGCACTTGGCGAAGGGTACATCTGCGTCGAGGATATGGCGACAGGGTTCGTCTACGAGGGCGGAAACTGGCAAAGGGCCAACTTCGAGGCCAGCAAGAAGTTCATCGTGCGTCCGCCAACGCAAATTGACCAGGGCTACCTCGAAGACGTGATCAAATTGCCTAACGCCAAGAATCTTAAGTGGGTGGTATCGGAGACCGGGGCCTCGGTCCCGATCTTCGCCTGCACTAGCGACTTTAGCGAATTGGGTAACCTGCTTTGCCGCCCTGTCAGCGTAGGCCCTTCCGACCGCTACGACTTGAGTGCGCTCAGCAGCCCCTCCGACTTTAGGATGAACAAGAACACCCTTC
>DATJVW010000031.1:0-14622 GCA_035501675.1 Burkholderiales bacterium | reverse complement strand
CGGGGTTCCTCCTCCTGCCGCGCCTTCGAAAAAGGCGCCGAAGCAAAACGCGATGAGGATCAACTGCAACCTGCGGTCGTTGGTGATGCCCCCGATGCTGTCCTGCAGAACCTGGAACAACCCGGACTTAACGGTCATGCGGTAGAGGAAGATCAGGTTGACGATAATCCAGCAGATCGTCGTGAGAGCGAACAGCGCACCGAAGAAGCTCGCCCCCGCCGCCAACCGCGCAGGCATTCGGAGCACAAATAGAGCAATGACCAACGCGGCAACCAGGCCAGCGATGGCCGCATAGTGAGCCTTGATGCGGAAGATCCCGAGACCGCCGAGCAGCACCAGTACGGGAATCGCGCATATCAACGTGGACAGGACAGGGTTGCCCAGCGGGTCATAGACCTGGGACCAGACTTCCATCTACTCCTCCCCATTGAGTTATTGTGTTTGGCAGCCGCGCCGCGATGGACATCGCGCGCGTCAGGCCGGGGGGAAGTATATCCAAAACCGCGCTGTACGCCCTTCAGTCGCGACGCCCGCTCAACAAACCCGGCGGGCGCGTCTGCTCATGGTCGTTGCGGGGATGATGGTCGACCTGAATCGCTCAATGCAGCGATCCATGCGTTGCATTGGCGAATTCGACCCTGGCACCAACGCTGAGCCGCCGACGGCGACGGCTCGCGGCGGGCAGGTGAAGGGGGCGAGCCGCCGCAAAGCCAGGCCACCGGCTCAGGTCAGCCGCGGTATCGCCATGCCCTGTAAGGCTACAGTGCCCGGCAGGGGCCGGGCGTCCAAGTGGCCGCAGAATTCATCGCGACCGTTAGCACATGTCGGGCTGCTCGTCGCAGGAGATGAATCGCCCCAGCGGCCGCGTGAAGGTCCACTTACCCGGGGCAATGAACATGCCCTCGCCGGAGGAGACTACGCTATGGCTGAACACGGTGAAGGGCAGCGCCACCACCCACGTGACCGCACCCAGCGCCACGGCGAACACCCCCAGCGGCCGCCCTACGACAGCGTCGACAAATTCCTCCGAGCCATTCGGCTCGCGCAACGACTGCTCCTGATCGTATGCCAGCACAGGCCCGGCGGACAGCATCAGAATCAACAGACCCATCGAAACAGTTTTCCAAAACCGGATCATGCTTGCCTCCTCACGTGCGGGAAAGTCGAGGGGATTCTAACCACCTAAACTGCATTCGGACAAGGGGTTAGAGTCGAAATTTTACAGTCCACGGCAACATCACCCAAACTCTCACACGGGTTGCACCGGGCGCCGGGTGTATCCTTGCGAGCAATATCGGTACCGGCCCCGACAGGTTGAGGAGATGCGCGCGCGATGCGAGTGGAGCTGAGCTACGGAAAGGGCAGTTTACCGGTGGAACTGCCGGAGGGACTGGAAGCGACCGTGATCCGCAAGCCGCACATGCCCGTGCTGTCAGATCCGGTGTCGTCCGTTCAGACTGCCCTCAACGCGCCAACGGGCTCCCGGCCCCTGCTCGATGAGGCCCACGGGGCAAACTCGGCGTGCATCCTCATTTGCGATATCACCCGCCCAGTCCCCAACGAGCTGCTGCTGCCCCCTGTGGTGCGCGCCCTGCTCGCGGCAGGACTGCAAGCGGACCAGATCTGCGTCCTGGTGGCTACCGGCCTGCACCGCCCGAACATAGGCCGAGAGCTCGAAGAACTAGTGGGCGACCCCTGGGTCCTGCGCACGGTCCGCGTCGAGAACCACTTCGCCCGGAATGACGCCGACCATGTACTGGTCGGCACCACGCGCGCCGGCACGGTTGTCCGGCTCGACCGCCGCTTCGTCCAGGCCGACCTGAAGATTGTCACGGGCCTGGTCGAGCCTCACTTCATGGCCGGGTACTCGGGCGGGCGCAAGGTGATCGCCCCCGGGGTGGCACACGCCGAGACCATCACCACCTTTCACAATGCACGCTTTATGTCCGACCAGCGGGCCGAGAACTGCGTCCTGGAGGGTAACCCTTTGCATCGGGAGCAGGTCGAAATCGTGCGGATGCTGGGCCGTGTGCTGGCGGTAAATGTCGTGATCGACGACCAGCGGGAGGTGTCCTTCGTCAACTATGGAGAAGTGGTCGAGAGCCACCTGCAGGCAGTCGAGTTCATCCGCGGATACGCCCAGGTCCCTGTCGCACGCCGTTTCAGCACCGTGGTAACAAGCGCAGCGGGATACCCGCTGGACAAGACGTACTATCAGACCGTCAAAGGCATGGTCGCACCCGTCGACATCCTGGAGCCCGGCGGAAACCTCATCGTCGTGTCCGAATGCTCCGAAGGCATTGGCTCATCGGAGTACGCCGACGCGCAGCGGCGACTGCTCGAGCTCGGCGCGGAGGGCTTCTTTCGTGACATCAGCCGCAAGAGCTACGCGGACATCGACGAATGGCAGACTCAGATGCAACTCAAGGCGATGCGCGTGGGCGGCATCCACCTCTACAGCACGGGCCTGCGCGGCGCTGATCGCACGCTTACCGCGGTGCAAATGGTCGATTCGGTGACCGAGACGCTGTGGCGCTGCGTGCAAGCAGCAAGCGACCCGCATGTCGCAATTATTCCCGAGGGGCCCTACCTCGTCCCGGTGTATCGGCCCGGCCTCTGAAAACCGAGTACCAACCCACCGGCCGCCGCGCCATCCCGCGACGGCCAAGTGCTCCATACAGCTGCCGGCCTTGGAACATTCCCGTCACGGCCGAAGTTGCTTCGGCGTCACTCCCAGGATTCGCTTGAAGTGCCGCGTGAGGTGGCTCTGATCGGCGAAACCGACCGCGGTCGCCACCTCGGCCAGAGACCGCTCGCCCGAACCGGCCACCAGCAGCGAGCGCGCGCTGTTCACCCGGACTTGAATCAAGTACTGGTGTGGCGACACGCCGAGCGCGTGCTTGAACAGCCTGGCGACATGGAAGGGGCTGAGGTGCACGGCCTCGGCGATGTCGTTCAGCGACACATCGCGCGAGTAGTTTTCCTGAATGAAGCCGACCGCTTCGGCCACGGCGCGAGACTGCAGACCCACCCTGCCGGCCGCCTCGCTCTGGGAGGCTGCCGGCGCGGCTTCCTCGGGCATCGAGCAAGCCGCAAGCGTCCGGCCGTCGGCGCAATGCGCATAGTTGCGCAACAAATGCACCGCCAGGATGTTGGCAAGCGACTCGGCGTACAAGCGGCCACCCGGTTCCCGGCGCATGGCCTCGCGGGACAGCACGCCCGCGATATTGGTGATGGCGGCATCGTTGGAACGCTCGCTCGTGACCAGCCGGTAGTGATCGGGTTTCAGCGCAAACACGTCCCGCGCAACCCGATCGAGGAAGCCCGGGTCAAGAGCCAGCACCGAATAGCTTATCCGCGTGGACCACGTCCAGCGCACGGGGGTGCCGCTGGGCACGACCGCCACGCAACCGGGGCTGAGCTCGTGTTCCAGCCTTTCGCCCCCGCTCTCGCGCACGATACGGCCGGCGCCGAGGCCGACGAAGATCAAATGCTGGTTGCTGCCAGCCGGGAGCGCGCGCGACGATGGCGGGCTGTCACGGCGCTCGAAGTTCAGCGCCGACCACCCCAGACCGCGGCTAGACACCCGTACTCCATCTTGGCGCTGCCCCGCAAGGATGGAGAGCCGGCCTGCCAAAGGCTCGGCGCGTAAGAGTGTGTCAGAGCCCGATGAATACATGATGTAATCCCCCGATCATCCGCAGTCAGCGTGGAGCACAGCGCCGCCAGTAAGCGCCTCGGATGCTGCTTTGCGAAAACCACCCAGAGCCATCGAACCTGTCAGCCCGTGCGACGGCATCCCCGAGAAGAAAAACCGCTCCACCGCTTTCTTTGAAGTAATTTCTGAAAAGCGATTAGAGCTCCATTGTTGCGGCGCGAAAAAGCCGCCATGTGAGCATAATATCTATTCCCAAAAGGCATAAGTGCCCAGCTCACTGCTGCGCCATGAGAATCTCGGCTTGCGCAATGTCCACTGGATCCAGAACTACACCCGACGCCGCCGCGTTTTCCGCCACCTGTTCGGGCCTAGTCGCACCTGTGATGGCCGCCGCCACGTTCGGCTCGCGCAGCACCCAAGCCAAAGCGAACTGGGCAAGGGTGATGCCGTTTCGCTGCGCGAGCGGCTGGAGCTGTCGAACAGCCCGCAGCGTGCGATCGGAAAGCCAGCCGGGGCGGATGAACCCGCCCATAGAAGGGCTCGTGGCGCGAGTTCCCGCGGCGAACGCCTGTCCGGGCTGGTACTTTCCGGTCAGCATTCCTTGGGCCAGCGGCGACCACACGATCTGGGAGATACCGTGGTCCCGGCAGTACGGGATCAGCTCCTTTTCCGGGGCTCGCCAGAGCAACGAGTATTGAGGTTGGCTGGAGACAAACTTCGGGGCCGCGGGGACCGCGTCCGCCGCGCGGATCTGATCCAGCGGCCACTCGCTAAACCCGACGTATCGCACCTTACCCTGGCTCACCGCGTCGCTCAGAGCACGCATGGTTTCTTCCAGCGGTGTATCCGGGTCGTACCGATGGCACTGATACAGGTCCACGTAGCTGGTGCGCAGGCGTATCAACGAGGCGTCCAGTTGCTTGACAATCTGCGCGCGCGACAGGCCACGGTCATGGGGAGACATCGGGAAGAACACTTTCGTGGCCAAGACGTACGAATGGCGCTCCACCCCGGCCAGAACCTCGCCCAGGAGCGCCTCCGCCGAGCCGCGGCCATAGACGTTGGCCGTGTCGATGAAGTTGATCCCGGCCTCCAAGGCCCGTCGCACGCAGGCCACGGCGCGCGGCTTCTCGACACCGCCGCCGTATGTCAGCCAGGATCCCAGTGCGATCTCCGACACGCGCAGGTCGCTGCCTCCGAGCTTGCGGAATTGCATTGGACACGCTCCAATTCGATAAGCGCGCATTATGTCGCGACCCGGGAACGGGTAGACTTCTGGCTGCGAAGCAGAATCAGTCCATTTGTCTTTCCTCCAGTTAAGGGCCTCGCAATGATTGGTTCGCGAATCGAAGTGAACATAGCCGGCGGGCTCGACGTCTGCCTGCCAAAAATGGCCAACGTACGCCAGAAGTTCGAAGCCACGCGCCTGCATGACATCTCCGCCGCGGTCGCGGGCGAGTTTGGACGACCAGAGGTCCGTCGTCGCATCAGGCCCGGCCAGGTCGTGGCGGTCGGCTGCGGCAGCAGAGGCGTTGCCAACATCGCCGAGATCGCGCGCTGCGTGATCCGCGAGCTGCAGGCGCTGGGCGCGCGGCCCTTCGTGTTTCCGGCCATGGGCAGCCACGGCGCGGCCACCGCCGAGGGCCAAAAGAAGGTGCTGGAGAGCTACGGCATCAGCCAGGCCGCCACTGGCGTCCCGGTCAAGGCCAGCATGGACACGGTGGTGGTCGGTCATCTCTCCGACGGCACGCCCGTTCAGGTAGATAGGCACGCCGCCGAAGCCGACGGCATCGTGGTGATCAACCGCATCAAACCGCACACCGGGTTTCGCGGTTCCACGGAGAGCGGGCTGACCAAGATGTTGTCGATCGGGATCGGCAAGATCGCAGGCGCGGCGAGCTACCACAGCCACGGCATGGACCGCTTCCCTGAGCTGTTGCCGCAGGTCCGTAATGTCGTGATTGGTGCGCGCAACGTGCTGTTCGGCGTAGGGATCGTGGAAAACGCCTACGACGAGACAGCGCTCATCGAAATCGTTCCCGCCGAGCGGCTCGCCGTTCGCGAGCCCGAGCTGCAGGCGCTGGCCAAGCAGTTCATGCCCCAGCTTTACTTCGATGAAATCGACGTGCTGATCATCGACGAGATGGGCAAGAACGTGAGCGGCGCCGGCTTCGACCCCAACATCACCGGTCGTAACCGGCGCGCGGTGAAGTGGCTAGCCAGGCCCCTAGTCAAGAAGATCGTGGTGCTGGGGCTCACGCGCGAGAGCATGGGTAACGCCACCGGCATCGGGTCTGCCGATGTAATCACCATGCGCGTGTGGCGCGAGTTCGACGTGCCATCGACCTACGCCAACATCATCACCTCAGCCAACCTGGACGGTGCGGCCATCCCCATTGTCATGGACACGGACCGCGATGCGGTCTGTCTGGCCGTGAAGACAGTGGTGCGGGTCAAGCCCCAGGACTGCCGCATCGTGCGGATCAAGAACACGCTGCAGCTTTCGGAAATCCAGGTATCCGAGCCGCTGCTCGACCTCGTGCGCAGCCACCCCGAGCGCTTCGAGCCGACCTCGACGCCAGCCCCCTTCGCCTTCGACGCCAATGGCGCGTTGGCCCCTTTCCTGCGCACACCGCACGCCGCGGCAGCGTAGGTCAACGGAGCTCCTCCAAGCACGTTAAGGCAGCGGAGCCGCCGATCGGCCTGCGACGGCGGCTCCATATGCCATCGCGCTGGCGCCACATGTGCCTGGAACGCGCGCCTGACGCGAACCAATCCTGATTCACTGCAAATGGGGAGAAACGATGAGAAAGCTGCTCTTGTTGATTGCGCTTGCCACACTGTGCGTTCCCGCCCTCGCGGACACCGCGCAGCAGCAGAAGATGAAGAGCTGCAACGCTGAGGCGAAAGCCAAAGGTCTGAAGGGCGACGAATACAAGAAGTTCCGCAACAACTGCCTCAAGGCAACTCCCACGGCGCCGGCTGCCGCCGAGCAGAAGACGGCCACTCCCGCGGCGCCGGCTGCCGCCGAGCAGAAGACGCTCACCCCGCAGCAAGAGAAGATGAAGAAGTGCAACGGATTGGCTTCTTCCCAGGGCCTCAAGGGTGACGCACGCAGCAAGTTCATGAGCAGCTGCCTGAAGGGCTGACTTCACCCCCCTGGATCCCGCCTTGGACGCCCCGCCTCGAGCGGGGCGTTTTCGTCTCCACCGCCTATCGCAGCAGGGATCGAACAACGTCGGGGAACGACGACGCGCGCACAGCGGCAGGCAGAGGGATGAAAAGGGTGCGCTGCGTCGCGCGCCCTTCGCTGGGATGCCGGGTCAGCCCGACGTCACTGGAACGTACAGGCGGACATCACCGCGCTGGATCAACAGTGCAACGGGTTTGCCGTCCGGCGCTTTGTCGACCAGGCTCTTGAAGTGCTTGGCCGATTCGATCTGCTCACCGTTCACCGCGAGGACCACGTCGCCCTGCTTCAGACCGGCGCGAGCGGCCGGGCCGTCGACGCTGCCAACCAATACACCGCCTCTCACGTCCAACTCCTTGCGCTGCTCGGGAGTCAGATCCTGCACGGCGAGGCCGAGCTTGCCGCGCTCGGCTCGTGGCCCCCCGGCAAGGGCGACCCTTTCAGGCTGTAGCTCGCCGACGGTCACGTGCAGCGTCTGCTCTTTGCCCTCGCGCCACACCTTCATCGCCGCATCGTGCCCCGGCTTCACGCGCGCGACAATCAGAGGCAGCTGACGCGAATCGGACACGGGCCCGCCGTCGAACTCGAGGATCACGTCACCCGCCTTGACGCCGGCCTTGTCCGCCGGCCCGTCCTTCTCCACCGTGGACACCAGCGCCCCTCTGGGATCGCCCAAGCCGAAGGATTTCGCCAAATCGGCGGACAGCTCCTGGATCTGCACGCCGATGCGGCCACGCGTCACTTTGCCGTTGGCCTGGAGCTGATTCGCCACGTCCATGGCAATGTCGATGGGGATGGCGAAGGCCAACCCCATGTAGCCGCCGGTGCGGCTGTAGATCTGCGAGTTGATCCCGATCACCTCGCCGTTGAGATCGAACAGCGGGCCGCCCGAGTTCCCGGGGTTCACCGCGGTATCGGTCTGGATAAATGGCACATAGGTCTCGTCGGGCAGCGCGCGCCCTTTGGCGCTGACGATGCCGGCGGTGATGCTGTTCTCAAACCCGAATGGAGAGCCGATGGCGGCAACCCACTGCCCAACCTTGACCTTGCCGGGATCGCCCACCCGGACAGTCGGCAGCTCCTTGGCGTCGATCTTGAGCAACGCGACATCGGTGCGCGGGTCGGTACCGATGACCTTCGCATTGAACTCGCGCTTGTCGATGAGCTTGACGCTCACCTCCTCGCTGCCCGCCACGACGTGGGCGTTGGTAAGGACGTAGCCGTCCGGCTTGATGATGAAGCCGGAGCCCTGCGCCATTTGCGGCGTCGGTTGCGGAAAATTCGGAAACGGCTGACCAAAAGGAGACGGCCCGAAGAATGGCCCCGGCCCCTGCGGCCCGGGCCCCGAACGCTCCGCGCCCGTCAGCTTGGCACGGTGCGCGGTGATGTTGACCACCGCTGGGCCCTCCCTCTCAACCAGCGCCGAGAAGTCGGGCACGGCGTACACCGTATTGGCGGGAGCGGTCGCCGCTGCGGGCGCGGATGCCGCGTGCGCGTCAAACCGGAGGTCGCCGCGAGAGTAGATGGCGAATAGCGAAACCGCGGCCGCTGCGAGGACTGCAAATCTGACCTTGCCCGTCATCTTAATTCCCCTAGATGAAATGGGCCGTCTGCCCAACGGCTGGAATACGCACTTGAAGACCCCTCTCAGGCTTGAGAGTTCCCATCGGGGAGTCGGACCATCACGCGGAGACCCGAGCCGCCCCCGCCGCTGTCCAAGGCAATCCGCCCCCCGTGGCGGTCGGCTACCCGCTTGACGATGGCCAGCCCCAGCCCGCTGCCTTCCTCCCCGGCCTCTTGGCCGGGCACACGGTAGAAGCGGTCGAATACGCGGCCGCGCTCGTCGGCGGGGATGCCCGTACCGGTGTCCTCGACTTCCAGGATCGCCTCGCCGCCTTCCCGGTGCACGCGCACGGTGACACTGCCGCGATCGGTGTAGCGGATCGCGTTATCCACCAGGTTGCCGAGCATGACGCGCAGACTGTCGCCATTGCCGCGGATGCGCAGCGGCCCTTGGCTGTCCAAGGTGAGCGTCAGGTTATCTCGTTGAGCCATCGGCTCGAAATCGGCGACGACCTCGCGCGCCACGCGATCCAGGTCCACCACCGCTTGCACCTCCTCGGGCTGCTGCGGATCCTGGCGTGCCAGGATGAGCAGCTGCTGCACCAAGCGGGTGGAGCGTTGGACGCCCCGCTCGAGCCGCTCCAGGGCAGTCGTGCGCTCCTCGGGGCTGCCGGCTCGCTTAACGAGCTGCAGCTGGAGCTGCACGGCGGTCAAGGGCGAGCGCAACTCATGTGCCGCGTCGGCGACAAACTGGCGCTGCACCTCCAGGGCGCGGTTGAGTCGCTGCAGCAAGTCGTTCAATGACCCCACCAGCGGCACCAGTTCGTCCGGCAGATCGCGCTGAGGGAGCGGCTCCAGCGCCGACGGTGTCCGGGCGCGAAGCGCCGATGAGATGCTGGACAACGGCCGCAAAGCATGCCCCACGATGATCCATATCCCCAGCCCGAGCAGGGGTAGAAGCGCCGCCAGCGGCGTCACCGCGCGGTGGGTCAAGTCGGCCGCCATCTCCTTGCGCAGGCTGAGGGGATGAGCGACCTGGATGATCCGGAACCCGTCCAGCTGCGTGTACACACGCCACGACTGGTTGTTCCACTCCACGTTGCTGAACCCCGGGCGTGGCCGCATAGGAATCGCCAGGTTGGGGCGCGAATAAAACATGCGCACACCATCCTTGTCCCACACCTGAGTGATGAAATCCGGTTCGGGCAGGAGCAGGTCGGGCGGCATAGGCACGCTGCCTACGCTTTGATGAGAGAGGGAGAAGGCGAGCTGCTTGAGCTGGTAGTCGAGCAGGTCGTCGATATCCTCTTGCGCGCGGTGGTAGGCACTGTAGCCGATCACCAGTCCCGCCGCGACGAGCGTGCCCAGCAGCCAGGCCAGCAGGCGGCCCCGGATAGAGTGGGTCATGGCATCTTGGAGACGGTGTATCCCAGCCCCCGCACGTTGCGGATGAAGCCGGCGCCGAGCTTCCTGCGCAGGTGATGGATATGCACCTCGATCGCATTGCTCTCTACCTCTTCGCCCCAACCGTATAGGCGCTGCTCAAGCTGGGCGCGGGACAGGATCGCACCGGGCCTCTCTAGGAGTGCGGCCAACAGAGCGAATTCGCGCGCCGACAAGCTGATCGTATGCCCCTTGTAATAGGCCTCATGCGTAGCCGGGTCGAGCGTCAACTCGCCGTGCCGCAGCGTAGGTTCGGCGCGCCCGGTCCGGCGCCGCAGCAGCGCACGGGCCCTCGCCGACAATTCGTCCAGGTCGAAGGGCTTGACCAAGTAGTCATCCGCTCCGCTGTCCAGGCCAGCGACGCGGTCCGCCACGGCATCGCGCGCGGTCAGGATCAGCACGGGGATGCGGTCGTCGCGGCGGCGCAGCTCGCGCAGCCAGTCGAGACCACTCTTGCGCGGCAGCCCCAGGTCCAGCAGCAACAGCGCATACGCCTCCGCCTTGAGCGCTGCATCGCCCGCTTCCGCCTCCCGTACCCAGTCGACGGTGAATCCTTCCTGGCGTAGGCCGGCGCGCACCGCCTCGCCGATCATGGCGTCGTCTTCTACCAACAGGAGTCGCATAAGCGCCAAGAGTCTAGCCAATCTGATAAAACCTAGCCCGGGCGACTTAAGGCCAGCTTAAGCCGGGATCTCGCGCCGGAACTCCTCCGCTGATCCAGCTGTCATGGGCTTGTCACCTTCGGCGAGTATCAGGGGCTTCGGTGCGCACCGTGTCCCGATTGACGCCAGGTACAGACCCCGGCTAGATTCCTGCGCCGGCCGACTGAGGCGTTCGGCGTGTCGGAGGATCGGATGGGAAGGAAAGACGAGAAAAGGCTCGACGCCGACACCAAGACGAAGAAGCGCGGCAAAAAGAAGCGGGTCGGCGGACCGAAGGGCATCGTCGATGTCCTCAACTGCCCGCCGTTGTCGCGCTTTTACTGCGAACTGGTGGTGGGCAACGGCATCGGCGAAGACGCCGTGGAGGACGCCCTGGCGGCTTTTGAGCGCGCCTGGGAGGTACGCCGTCAGAAAGCATACGACGCGGCGACCCAGGACGGCGACAAACCCGGCAAGGACTGCGTTCCCGCCGAGCACCTGATTCTCGGACCCTTCAGCAGTAAGCAGGATTGGAAGATCGACTGGGACGCGGAGCCGATGACCGCAATGACCTGGTGCTGGGTCGGTTACGAATCGATCCGGTTCTACAAGCCCGCCTGAGGAGCCGCTACGCGCGCGATGACGGCAGCCTGTGCGGCCCGCAGCTAAGCCAGCCCGCTGTCGCGCGCCGCGATCCCTGCAAGGAGAATCCTCGTGGCCTGGACCGACCAGCTGGACGTCTATTGCGAGCGGCTCGGCCCGGGTCTGCTCGCGGAGCCGGCGAACGCGCTGAGCAATCTCGCGTTCTTCGCTGCGGCCCTCGCCCTGTGGCGTGTGCAGGGCAGCCTACGCACACGCGGGCATGAGGCGCCGGGCGACATCCGGCTGCTACCGCTTCTGGTATTCCTGGTCGCGGTGGGCAGCACGCTGTTCCACACTCTCGCGGTGCGCTGGGCGGGCCTGCTGGACACTTCGTTCATTCTATTGTTCTGCTGCGTGTTCCTCTATGCCTTCCTGCGTCACGCGGTTCCCGTCCCGACTTGGACAGCGCTCGCTGCAGCGGCGGCGTTCGCCATCATCAGTTACGCCTTTCCGCGCTTATTTCCCCCTGGGACGCTGAACGGGTCCACCGCCTATGTCCCCAACCTGGTGGGACTGCTGGCGATGGCCGCCTGGCTGGCTTTGCGCAAGGCGCCCGCGGCCCGTATGCTTGGGCTAGCAAGTGTGGTGTTCGGCGTCTCGCTCACGCTGCGTAGCGTGGACCGAGAGCTCTGTGCGCGATTCCCCCTGGGCACTCACTTCCTGTGGCACTTGCTCAACGGGCTGCTGCTGTGGATCGTGAGCAGAGAGATGCTGCTCGGCCGCTACGCCAGCCCGCTTCCAGCCGCGCACCGAGAAATCCGCGGCTAAACACGCGGAGACGCCCCGATGCCGGCGGCGGCTCAGCGGTGTTCGGAGAGACGCTCGACCATGGCTCGCACCGCACGGATCTGGGCTCCACTGCGCGTGTGGTAGACAGGACCCGTATAGCCCCACCAGTCCCAGCACCCGTTGAGATTGAGCACGAAGCTGAGCGGCCAGCCGCCGAATCCATGGCGGGCGATCGTCTGCGGATACAACACGACCATGCCGTTGCTTTCCGCCCAACGGTTGTAACCGGCATGCCGCACGAAGGCTAACCCGACCGCGGCGGCGCTCTGCCGGCAGCCGTGGAAGGCGACGTGCACGCGGCAGCGCGTGGTCTCGCAAGTGCCCGGCACGTAAACGTAGCCCGTGTCCGCCAGACTGATCGCGTAGGCGTCGCCGGAAGCGAACGCGTTCTGGTCGAAGGCCAGAAGTTTGCCGGTCTGCCGCGCGGCGGGCGGGCGGAGCGGCCCGTAGATGTGCTGGAGCAGCTGCCCCGCGGCGTCAAAGTGGCAGTCGTTGATGTAGGGCGCGGCGGTCGATCCGCAGCTCACCCCGTGATCGACGCTCACCATCCCATGCCCCGTGCCAACATTGTCCACCAACGCGATGGCGGAGGCAGGAACATAGTGTTCGTAGTACCGCCTCAGAGCGCGGACCACTTCGTGGCGGACGGTTTCATCGCGTTCGCCGGTGAACAGCCATACGCGCGAGCGCTTCAAGTTGTCTGTTGCGTCGATCTGCCCGGATCGCTCCAGGATTTCGGTGTCGGTCTCGAGCAGAGCGAGCGCCGGCAGCGGCGTCCAAGTCCCGGGCACCATGCAGTTGTAGCGGGCGCTCCAGGCGCTGCCTTGGGCGCAGTAGTAAGGTCCAGCCGCCAGCACGCCGGCGCCGATCACCGTAGCCGAGTGCGCGACGTGGAACTGCACCGCCATGTATCCGCCGGAGGAAATGCCCGAAACAGAAGTTCCGGACAAGTCAGCGTCCAGACCAGGCAATGGCTCGGCGGCCGCCGGCCGCTGCAGGCATACCAGCAGCAGCACCTGAAGCATACCGCGCGGAACGGATCTGGCAGTAAGAACCCGCCGCATAGGGTGCAGATTCTAACTTGTGGGGCAATGCCCTAACGCGTAGGCTGGCGCCGTCGAAGTCTCGAGAAAACCGCGCAATGAACCAGGAAGAGCCGCTCTACCCTTGCAGCTTCGTGATCTTCGGTGCAACCGGACACTTGGCAGCCACCAAGCTGCTGCCCGCGCTCTACAAGCTGGAGGCGCAGGCGCGCCTGCCCGACGTTACCAACTTCATCGCTTTCGCGCGGCGCAACTGGGACGACAAGGCTTGGTGTACGCACATGGAGCAGTCCTTGCGTCTGCAGTCCGGCGAGCGGTTCGACGCAGAGCTTTTCCGGAAGTTCTCTGCGCGCTTCAGCTATGTGGCCGGCGACCTGGCCGACCCGCAAGCCTACAAGCGGCTGATGGACGAGCTCGGCAGGCCCAAGACCGGCGTATGCTCGAATATCGTCTTCTATCTCGCGATCAAGCCCTCGGACTTCACTGCAGTCGCCAACAACCTCGCCGCTGTGGGGCTGAACCGGCCGCGTGGCCTGCATCGCGTGGTGGTAGAGAAACCGTTCGGCGAAGATCTGGAAAGTGCGCAGGTGCTCAATGAAGTCCTGCATCGACATTTCGACGAACAGCAGATCTTCCGCATCGACCACTACCTGGGCAAGGAAACGGTGCAGAACCTGCTCGTGTTCCGCTTTGCCAATCTGCTGATCGAGCCGCTTTGGAACCGCAATTACATCGATCACGTGCAGATCACCGTGGGCGAATCGGCCGGGATCGGGACCCGCGCCGACTACTACGACAAGACCGGTGCGCTACGCGACATGCTGCAGAATCACATGATGCAACTGCTCACGCTGGTGGCTATGGAGCCGCCGCCGGCGCTCGAAGCCGATGCTTTGCGCGACGAGAAAGTCAAAGTGTTGCGCTCGATCCGGTCGATCCCGCGCCGCGCACTGCACGCGCACGCGTTCCGCGCCCAGTATCGGGCCGGGATAGTGGACGGGAAACAGGTGGCAGGTTATCAGGACGAGGCCGGCGTGGAACCCGGTTCCGTCACCGAGACTTTCGTCGCGGCCAAGTTTCTCATCGACAACTGGCGCTGGCGCGGCGTGCCCTTCTACCTGCGCACGGGCAAGCGCTTGCAGCGTCAGACGTCGGCCATCGCCATCCGTTTCCGGCACCCGCCGCAGCAGCTGTTCAGCGAGACGCCTCTGGAGAACATGGACCCGAACTGGATCGTTTTGAGCATCCAGCCCTCGGAAAACATGCACCTGGAGATCCATGCGAAGCAGCCGGGGCTGGGCATGCGCACGCACATGATCCAGATGGACGCCGGCTATCGTGGTGACGGGGAGCGCCCGATCGACGCTTATGAGGCGCTGCTGTTGGATATCGTGCGAGGCGACGCCACCAACTTCATCCGCTTCGACGAAGTGGAGTGGGCCTGGCGTGTGGTGGACCCGATCCTCAAGTTCTGGGCCCAAGAGCGCGACTTCATCCCGAGCTACTCGGCCGGAACCTGGGGGCCGGAGGAGTCCGATCGGCTGTTCGAGTGGGACTATCAGACGTGGCGAGACGGACTATAGCTCCGCCGGCGCCTCACCCCACGCCGGAACCCGAACAACAGGGCGAGCAACCCTTACTTCGCCACCACCG